>DATDPZ010000234.1:0-10621 GCA_035292525.1 Chitinophagaceae bacterium | reverse complement strand
AAACCAAAGCGTTTACGCTGAAGATCTCTTAATGCTTTTTCTTTTACAAAAAGCTGGTCTTCTCTTTTTTTCTTCAGGTCTTCTACCAGCATCACTTGTTCTGCTTCAAAGTCGCGGTACATTTTATCCAGCTCTGTTTGCAGATTATCTATTTCTTTCTGCCATACAATAGCGAGTTCATCCAGTTTGGATTGTGCTGCTTTATATTCCGGTAATTTATCCAGGATATATTTGGTATCAATGATGGCATACTTCTGGGAAAACCCCAGGAAGGTAAAACCCAGTAAACTGATAAAAAGAAATATTTTTTTCATGATGTTGCTGTTTTATGGTGAATAAGATTGCTGAACGTACAAGAGTGTGACACAACGGAAGCTCAATAGTAGTAATTCAGTTTGGTAAATAATTTTTTTATTCCGGTTCAAAACCTAACATAAATGTAAACTTTGATGCGGTTTTTAATCCACTTCCGGGTTTTAACCTGTCGAGGCCAATGCCATAATCAAACCCTAATAATCCGAACATAGGCAGGAAGAATCGCATACCTATACCAACACTGCGTCTTAACCGGAAGGGGTTATAATCTTTGAAATTATACCATCCGTTTGCTGCTTCGAAAAAAGTAAGTCCATAAATAGTGCTGCTTGGGTTAGTGGCAAACGGATAACGAAGTTCTAACTGGTATTTATTAAATATGGTAAAGAATTCTCTTGCCTGTGACGGATCGTCGGTGGGGTTCACACTTGGTTTTGAATTTTCATAAATGGGATACCCGCGGTGTGCAATGATATCAAATCCTAAAAGCCCAAAGTTGTTGGCCATACCGGCATCGCCGATCTGGAATCTTTCAAAGGGTGAGAATTCCAGTTTACGGTTGTAGCGCCCCATGAAGCCATACTTGGCTGCCATCTTTATTATGAACTGTTTGTTTTTTTCCTCTCCAGAGGGTCTGCCCAGGGGGATAAACCATTCTGCATTGAATCTCCATTTATGATACTCGGGGTGTTTGTACGAGTTGTCCACTGCTAATGCTGAATTGATCAATGAAAAGGGTGGAGTGGCCTGAACACTCAATGAAAAATTAGAACCGCTTGTTGGAAAAATTGGACTGGGGCCTGCAGAGTTTCTATTCAACGAAATTTTAAAACTGACATTATTTGAATTACCGCTATCCAAACCGGCAAAGATCGGGTAGTTGTTAAGGCGGTATTGAGTAAAATTCAAGGTGTACACTAAACTGAAATAATCATCGGGCCACCGCAATTGCTTACCCAATGAGACGCTGAGGCCAAGCGTTTTCAGGAAACTTGAATCGGCCCGTACTTTGGAAAAGCGTTGTGTAAATGCATCGAACCCGTTTGTGAATTTGCTTTTGTTGATGCCAAAAGTTAAAGAGTTTCTTTTCTTTCCACCCAGCCAGGGTTCTGTAAATGAGAAATTATAAGAGTTGTAAATTTTCCCGTTTGACTGTAACCGCAGGCTCAGTTTCTGTCCATCCCCTGTTGGCAAAGGGTCCCACGATTTTTTCTTAAAAATATTTTTGATGGAGAAATTATTAAAGGATACACCCAGTGTGCCAGTCAGTCCGATACCACCACCCCATCCGGCAGAAAGCTCTAACTGGTCAGATGATTTTTCTTCCAGCTTATATTGAATGTCAACCGTGCCGTCATCGGGATTTGGTAGCGGATTTATTCCTATAGTTTCCTGGTTAAAATAATTCAACTGCCCCAGCTCCCGTTGGGAACGAATCAGATTTGAACGACTGAACAATTCGCCGGGTACGGTCCTGATTTCACGGCGGATGACATGTTCCTTGGTTCTGTCGTTGCCGGAAATTTTTACATTTTTAATTCTTGCCTGCGGGCCTTCTACTATTCTGATTTCATGATCAATAGTGTCGCCATACACCGCCGTTTCCACCGCATCTGCCCGGAAGAAAAGGTAACCATCGTCCATGTACAGCCCGCTTATATCACCACCTTCCGGAGTTAATTGTTTACCCAGCCGCTGGTCAAGTGTTTCAATATTATAAACATCACCTTTTCTTATTCCAAGAATTACATTAAGTATTGAATCAGTGTATTTGGCATTTCCTTTCCAGACAATATTTCCAAAATAATATTTTCTGCCTTCGTTAATTTTAAAATCCACGTTTACATTTCCTCCATGGATGGTATACGGTTTGGCTTCTTCAATGACGGCATCACGGTATCCGATGGAATTGTAAAATGACAATACTTTTTCTTTGTCCTCTTCAAATTTCTTTTCGTTAAATTTTGCTGAGGATAAAAGTTTCAATCGAACCCAGGGGTCTAAAAAATTTTTGGTTTTGCTCAATGAAAGAAAGCCGTTGTCTTTGAGATAATCCTTAAAGGTGATACGTGGGTTTTCGCCAAAAAGCGTAGTGTCTTTTTGGGGATATAATGTTATCCGGCTTATTTCTTTGGTACCCTTCAGTTGTTTTTTCAGTTTCAGATCTGAAATTGTTTCGTTGCCAAAGAAGTTGATATTATTCACTTTTACTTTCTGGCCTTTGTTGATGAGGAAAGTAAGCGCCACTGAATTTACATAGGCGGTATCTGTTTTTTCTGTGATCTGCAAACTTAAATTGCGATATCCTTTTTCAGCATAATATTTACGGATCACTTCATCTGAATTGCGGAGGGTGTTTTCTGTAACAATGGTTTGTTTTGCCAATCCCAATTTGCCCATTAACTCCTCCTGTTCGGATTTTCTTATTCCTTTAAATACAAAATTGCCAAGACGGGGTCGCTCTGTAACATTGATTTCAATTTCAATTTCGTTTCCGGTGATCTTTGTTACAAAAATTTCGATGTTAGAAAAAAGCCGTTGCCTCCATAGGTTTTGAATGGCTTTTGAAAAATCATCGCTGCCAGGATGGGTAATCTTATCTCCCACCTGTAGTCCGGAAATAGAAGCAACAATGGAGCTATCGAGATAATAAACGCCATTGGTTTTGATAGCAGAAATGATATACTCTTTGGGGCGGGTGGCATTTTGCCAGGCAATCAGGTTGGGATCAATTGAGGTGGGCCTGCTGCTGTCTGGTTGCTGTGCATTTACAGAAAGTAAGGAAGTAAAAACCACTGCTATTAAAACACAAAACCGAAATAAAATTCTTTGCATGGTTAGTTATTCAGATCAATCATTTTTTGCCGTTACGAAGAATTCTATAAAAGAGTCCTTCGGGCCTTTAGAGAAACCCATTGGGATTGTCATTAATGGCGGCAAATTAACGGTAAAATTTTGAAGTGTATGTTAAATAAGATTATGAATATTTAAGAACTGGCGGTTAAAAATTCAGCCTCTTAATGGATTTATTGTTTCCTTTTCTATTTGTTCGCCGGTTTTACCATACCTTCTTTGCCTTCCCTGGTAATCAATAATTGCTTCATAAAGGTTTTCTTTTCTGAAATCTGGCCAGCGAATATTTGTAAAATAAAGCTCTGCATAGGCTGATTGATATAATAAAAAATTGCTGATCCGATGCTCTCCGCTGGTTCTGATCATAAGCTCAGGGTCTGGAAATCCACTTGTTGCAAGGTATTTTTGGAAGAGAGCCTGGTCTATTTGTTCCAGTGATAATTCCCCTGTTCTTATTTCTTGTGCTATGTTCTTCACGGCATTCAGTATTTCCCACCTGCCACTATAACTTATGGCCATTACCAGGTTCAACCCATCGTTTTTTTTAGTTATTTCTAATGCTTCATTTAACTCGTTAATTACTGGTTCAGGCAACATTTTTAAGTTGCCAATTACAAGTAACCGGATATTGTTTTTATTCAGGGTTTCCACTTCGCTTCGGATAGTACTTACCAGCAATTCCATTAACCCGGCTACTTCATATTTGGGGCGATCCCAGTTTTCAGTTGAAAAAGCATAAAGGGTCAGGTATTCTACTCCCAGCTCTGCACAGCCCTCCACAATATTTCTTACACTTTCTACTCCATGATAGTGGCCATATAGCCTGTCTTTACCCTTTTCTTTAGCCCAGCGTCCATTGCCGTCCATGATAATAGCAATATGTCGGGGTAATAATTTTTTATCAATTTTATTTTTTAATTGGGACATCTTTAAAAATCTCTTTGTAAAATTTAACAGTCAAAGTTAAGTAAATCGGCACCGGTATAAGAGGAGGATTCGTTTTGATTTTCTTTAAAAAATAATAATGAATCTTCTGCACATAAAAACAGGTCCCGGTCGTATCAGTTAGCTGTCGGGCATTTATAGCTTTGCAGATTGAAGGAAACATAAAAAATGGCTGTTACAAACTGGTCTTTTTGTTTGCTGATTCCTCTTTGCCGACCCGCAATACCAATGGGCTCACCCAGTTCATAAGACCTGTCATGTAATAAAAAGGCAGGTGATGGACTTCCATCAGGAAGTGACGGAAATACGGAAGGATCTACATAGGTTGTACTGACATCATCCAGATAATCTGTGCCGGTAACCCGGTGAATAATCTCAAACCCTATATTCATTCTTTCATTGAGTGAATATTTCAGTCCAGCCCCGAAAGGAATGGAATAGGACATGGATTTGTACGGTTTCCTGTCTGGATATAAACTATTTCCTTGTCCTTCTGTATTTAAAGGACGCAGATAATGTTTTTCTCCGTTCAGCATGGCAAAGGGGTCATAATTAAATACTCCTACTCCAAAAGTGACATAGGGAGTAAAGTTATAGCCTGGTTCTCCCGGCATAAAGCGAAAAAAATTAAAATCTCCCTGCAGGGCTATTTCCCAAACATTGGAATTGAAACTCAGGTTGCGCTGAACCATTACAGGGTTCTCTTTATTATAAATATCTGAATAACCCAGTTTAGCAAAACTGGCTCCTGCCCGGACAGCAATATAATTCCCAAAATTTTTCCTGAAAAAAGTGGTGGCAGCCATTTTGGGTCTGTTCAGGTGTGCTCTTGTGTTGAGATCGCCAAAATAATGACCCATGCCAATTCCAATCCCAAACTCTCCTTCCTGTATAATCGCTTGTGTTTGTGCATTGAAATAAAGCGGGGTAGCACTGATAAGAAAAAATATGAAAATGGTTCGTAACATGTTTGCAAAATAATAATTATGATTGTTAAAACGAAAAATAACCGCCCGGATTGCCTTAAATCAGTAAAAGCTTCTAAAATTCAAGTTAATGAACCTGAAAATTCTTAATAAATCTTTGGGGGTATTTAAAAATCAGTTTCGCCTGTCTAATCCCCAGGTTAATTTATTATGCAGGGTTTGTAAAAAATTATTTTCTGTTAGCCTCACCAGGTTAAGTAAGAATGATTCTTTTTTTACAGCCAGTTGCACATTTTTACTAACAATTTCCCGTCGGCTATCCATAGCACAAATTATTTGATCAACCCTGCTTTCAATTTCAAAGGATATAATATTGTTATCCGGTACTACAATGGACCTGACGTTTAAATTGTGAGGTGCAACAGGTGTGATAAGAAAACTGCCTGAGTCCGGGAAAACAATTGGACCATTACAACTTAAAGAATAGCCGGTAGATCCGGTAGGTGTAGCCACAATTAATCCATCTGCCCAATAGGTATTTAAAAACTCTCCGTTCAGGTATGTGTGAATTTTTATCATTGGCGCTGTATCTCTTTTATGAATTGAAAATTCATTCAATGCAAAAGGAACATGCCCGAATAAGGCGAAGCTGGCATCCAGGTGCATGAGGGTTCTTTTATCTATCACATAAGTTCGGTTGGCCAATGCTTTTACTGCGTCTGCCAATTGATCTCTGCCTATCCCGGCCAGAAAACCCAACCGCCCAAAATTGATACCCGCAACGGGAATTCCTTTTTCTCTTACCAGTGTAACGGTGTCCAGCAGGGTGCCGTCGCCACCCAGACTGACAACAAAGTCAATGTCATTGTTAAGTTCTTCTGATAAGTAAAATGTAGAAATATTTTCCGGGAGATGAATGCGGTCTTTTATTTCTTCGAAATAGGGAAGAAAAACTACAGCTTCAATTTTTTGTTTCGCAATTTCATCAAAAAAAAACTGGATATCAATTCGTTTATCTTCTTCAAGTACCCGACTGTAAATAGCAATTTTCATAATTGAAAAATGGATCAGAAATAGGTCTTCTTGTGTAAATATATATCGTTTTGACCTAACTGGTTAAAGCTCCATTCCAGCTTTAATGTAAAATCGTAGTGGGTAATAATATCTATACCAAGTCCACCGGAATAAAGCATTTTGTTATTTAAACTGTTTGCTCCCGGCGATGGGTGGTACATATACCCTGCATTGCCATACACTTTTGCATACACCCGGAAAGGAATACGAAAAAGATCTTCTTTATTTTTTCTTTTTGCGTGAATATTAAAATTTAAAACCTCCCTGGTGATGGAGGACTTCAGATATCCGCCAGCCACTCCATCTACTACAAAATATTCATAGCCCTGCATAAAAAAATCATTGTACCCAAGGAGTCGTTGATTATAATAAGGCTGCTTGAAAGGAAGTTTGACAATGCCGGAGGCTTTTAGTCCAAAAAAAGTTTTGTTAGCTATCCGCCAGCTGGCAAAAGATTTTAAATGCAGTTGCCAGATGTCCATAGCGCTATTGAATCCTTTTTTAGACAATGAAATTTCGGCCATATACCCTTTCAGTGGAAAAGGAATATAGTCAACGTCCGCATAGTTCATCGTATAATATAATTCCGGAAATACAATTTTATGCCTGCCGTTTTCAAAATAGGAAGGATTCAGTGAAATAATCGTGTCGGTTACATTATCACTGGTATAGGCGATTCCGAAACGATGCCTGGTTCTGATGGCACGACGATATGTAAGCTCAGCATTTGCCCTGAAAAATGAACGGACATAATTATTAGTGTCTTTATAAAACTGTTGTTTATTATAAAGTGTGTTATAATTTATTTCCCTGTTTTTCCCCAATACGAAGGCCGTATTCAATCCCCATTTCATTTTCCTGTCAAAATAAAGCCTGTCATAGCTGACGGAGATTTGTTTGGTATAGCCATTCATGATCCAGACATTCAGCTTGTCATTATTGCCCGATGTATTGTTGTAAAGAACTTTTAATCCATAATTCACCCGGTCCAGTTTTGCATTCTGCTCAATCAGCCATTGGTTGAAATTCCGGTCAACGAACTTGAAAAACGGAATCGGGAATAAATACCAGCGTTCTTTCAGCTCCACCAGAATGTCAAGATTATATTCTTCAATACTTTTAATGACGACCGACACTTCCAGAAATAGAGTTGTATTCATTAACTGCCGGTGGGCATCTTCAAATTTTTTTACCAGAACCGGGAGGGGGTATTCCTCGCCAGATTTAAAAGGAATTTCCCTGGCAATGAACGCCTCTTTTGTTTTCCGGTTTCCATGGATATAGATTTTTCTGATCCTGAATGTTTGAATAGTTTCTTCCTTTATAATCGGGGATTTCTCAGTATTCTTTCCCGGTGCTTCTGAAAGCTGAAATTGTGAAAATGCAAAAGTGCCTGATGAAAATAACAGTACTGATATCACTACAAATCTTCCTAAATATATCATAAACAATAACCGGCTGTTAAAAGTTTGCTTTAAAGATAATTTTTACAACGGTGAATAAAATAAGGCCCTGGTCAGAGCTTGAGATAATTCATCAGGTTGTCATAATTACTGCGCAGTTCATTTTCATAAAGTTCTTCTCCAAAATAATATTTTACAATATACTCATGCCGCTGAAAAGTAGCAACGATATCAGATACCTCAGCCTTGTTAATCTTAATGGTTACCTGCATCAGTCCCGTAGCATGATCTGTAAAGGTATTTAACTGGGTTACCTGTGCATCGTTTGTTTCTACTAACCGGCTAAGTTCGGTGAATGAATAGTTGTTGCTTTCCATTTCCAGCACAATCAGGCCTCCAGCCTCTTTCACATTTATAAACTCCGACGCTTTTTTTAAAAGCTCACGGTAACTTACCACACCCAGCAATTCATTATTTTCTCCAATAACCGGCACTATACTTAGTTTGTTATCTACGGCTACCTGCAATGCCTTAAGGAAATGTTCCTTTTCATTTACATACAGAAACTGAAAGCCTTCTTTGATTTCCCTGATTTCCCGGGTATCATCCGGTGCCTGCATCAGAAAATCTTCGCTTACGATGCCGGCAAATTTTTCTTCATCAGCTACAGCAAGCTGCGAAACATGACAATCGTTCATCATCTGCAATACATTAAATATTTTGTCTTGCAAATGAAGAATAGGTAACGACGTTGATAGCAGATCTCCTGTTAACATGGATAATGATTTTGTTCTATGAGACAGCAATGGTCAGGCAATTGTTGCAGGTGCATTTTGTTTTTTCAAAAATTTATGCAAAATGATATTGAATTCTTCGGGCACTTCCATCATGGGTGCATGCCCGCATTTGTCTATAAAATACAATTCGCTATTGGGTATAAGCTTATTGAATTCTCTCGCAACAAATGGCGGGGTAATGCTGTCATTATTTCCCCATACCAACAACGTCGGCTTTTGAATTTGGTTTAATTCCTCCCCCAGATTATTCCTGATGGCACTTTTTGCCAGGGAAATAATTTTAATTGCTTTTATGCGGTTGTTTACAATGGCATACACCTCATCTACCAACTCCTTTGAAGCCGTGTTCGGATCATAAAAGGTAAGTTGGGTTTTTGTTTTAATATACTCGTAATCGCCACGTTTGGGGTAGCTGTCACCCATTCCATTTTCAAATAAACCAGAACTTCCGGTAAGAGTCAGCGATTTTATTCGTTGCGGGTGTTTGAGTGTTTGTACTAATGCTACATGTCCTCCTAATGAATTACCCATGAGATGAACATCTTTTAAATCTTTTGCCTCCAGGAATTTATTGACAAACTTTGCCAACCCTCCTACCGTAGTATGAAGAATGTCCAGGTCAAATAAAGGGAGTACCGGAACGATTACTTTATTGTGATTTCGAAAATAATCGATCACCGGTTGAAAATTACTGAGTGCACCAAAAAGACCATGTAAGAGTACTAAAGGTTCACCCTGTCCTTCTTCAATAAACCTGAATTTATCTTGTTGTTTGACCTCGTACTGCATTCGCTTTTTTCGCCTTTTTATTTTTGCTAAAATAACTGATTTACCTCAAAGTTGAAGGCTATTTAAACAGGAGAATTGTAAACTTCATTTTGCAACCGGAATTTGATGTGACATATTTCCAAAAAAATCCTGCAGATCCTGAAACATTCCTTTAAAAAACGGGATGATTTTTCCTAATCCATCAATCACTATTGACCCCCAGGGCTGAATATAAGAATAGGTAACTGAAGCATTTTTAACTTCCGGTTTTATCAAAGAAACCTGGTCAGCATAAAAAATAATAACACTGATAATCAAAATATATAACGCACAATATAGTAAAATCCCCCCCAGCCTGTTTACCCACCCCAACATTGCTAGTTGCACCGCTTTTTGAATCAACCGGGCACCCCATCCAATCAAAAAAGCTACAATCACAAAAACCACTACAAAGGAAATGACGGGTAGCCATTGATCAGAAACTTTTACCGCTTTGCCAATATAACCGGCTACCACTACTGACAATTTCACAGCAGCAGCAATGCCGATGATAAATGCCAGTACAGAGAATAAAGCAACAATCAGTCCTTGCTGATATCCTTTGAATACAGCAAAAATCAAAACAATAGCTATAATGATATCAAGGATCATGTTTTTTCTTTAAATGTAAGTTACCTGAATACCCGGCTTGATTTTTTATGGAAAACAGATCAATTAGTTTTTTGTTAACAATTCTTTTACCATAGCTGAAATAGTTTTCCCATCGGCTTTTCCCGCCAGTTTTTTGTTGGCGGCTCCCATCAGCTTACCCATTTCGGCTGGGGAAACTGTGCCAAATTCTGCAATAATCATTGCAATTTCTTTTTTTAGTTCCTCCGTAGAAAGCTGGGCCGGCAGAAATTTTTCAATCACCTCAATTTCTTCCTGCTCCTTTTTTGCCAGGTCTGCCCGGTTCTGCTGATGATAGATTTCAAGGGAATCCTTACGTTGCTTGACCAGTTTTTGCAACAGTTTTATTTCGTCAGTTTCTTTCAATTCGCCACCTGCACCCTCAGCAGTTTTGGCTAATAAAATAGCGGCTTTAATTGCCCGCAGGCTACGTAATTTTTTTTCATCTTTAGCCAGCATAGCGGCTTTCAGATCCATCATTATTTTTTGTTCAAGACTCATAAAAATGTTTATTGTTTTAGTTTTCAGTTTGTCTTAGAATTTTTTCATAAAGCTATTCAGTAATTTGCTCTTGTTTTTTTGACAATCAGGCTTTATTCTCTTCTAGTTGCTTGTTTCTGAATTTCTGGTAAAAATCCTCAGCAAATTTTTTCAAATCATCCGCCATCTCGTTATGTTGAGTAGCCTTACGATAGGTTTCGGCCATGGTGATCAGGGTTTGGTAAAAAAAGTCAGCCATTTCATCCACCATCATTTCTTTGGTCCAGAGATCAATCCGCAAAGCCGTTTTTTCAGCACCATCCCAGAAAGCCAGCATCATGGCTTTTGCTTTCTGTACATCTTCAATGGTAGTATCTGAAGCTTTCCAGTT
>DATDPZ010000233.1:0-4578 GCA_035292525.1 Chitinophagaceae bacterium | reverse complement strand
AGGATTTACTGTTACAGTTATTGCAGAAGTATTTGTGCAGCCACTCGCTGAAGTTCCTGTTACAGTATAAGTTGTAGTTGCAGTAGGACTTGCAATTACATTCGTACCGGTTGCAGAGTTTAACCCGGTTGCCGGAGACCAGGAATAAGTGGCCGCACCGCCAGCGGTAAGATTTGAAGATGCTCCGGTGCAGATTGTGGCAGATGCAGGAGTAACTGTTACAACAGGTAACGGATTTACAGTAATAGCAAGTGTTTGTGGAGAACTTGTTCCGCAGCTGCTAGTGGCGGTCACAGAAATATTTCCGGAATTATTTCCAAATGATACCGAAATGGAAGTAGTCCCTTGTCCTGATGTTATTGTTGAACCTGCAGGAACCGTCCATGTGTAACTTGTTGCACCTGTAATTGCTGATATTGAATAGTTCCCGGCAGAACCTGAACAAACTGATACTACACCTGTAATAGTTCCCGGTTGTGCAGGACCAGTTGAAACAATCGGAGTAATTATGATTTGACCATCACCTAATTGATATCCTTGAGTATGCAATACTCCTGTGGCGGAAGGAATCGTGTAGCTGCTACCGCCACCAGCCCCTGCTCCGGCATTACCCCAGGATGCACCACCACCACCACCATAATAACCACCACCGCCACCACCACCGCCTCTTATAGGCCCGGCACCATCTCCCCCATTACCAAATGTTCCAGGGCTTCCACTATAACCTCCAGTATACATCGCGCTACCACCTAAACCTCCGGCAGATTGAGTGCCACCTTTTCCCGCTTCTGACATTGCTGCCTGACCATTCATAAGGCCATCCACGCCAATCAGTCCGCCACCATTTCCCCCATCATTATCATTTGAATTACTACTACCCTCAGTACCACCACCGCCACCACCGCTAGCAACAACAACTCTGTTTGCTAAGGCATTTCCTCCTTGCCTGATATCTGATGCTCCTCCACCACCACCTGCAGCGGTACCAGCTATAGCACCTCCGTTAAATCCGGCCGCATCGGAAGTTGGTTTTTCACCTACATAAATATTTAAAATCTCACCAGGGGTAACCGAAATCGTCGCCTGAACCCTTCCTCCCCGACCTCCATCCGCAGTTACATTAACAATAGAACCTCCTTCCGCACCACTCACATCAACAATAAGTGAATAAACACAGGCCGGAACAGTATAAGTTTGAGGTGCACCCGTATAAACAAATGTTGTATTTTGTGCGAAAGATTTTCCTGCAATTACAACAGCAAGCAGACTGAGATATTTTAATTTTTTCATGGAGTTTATTCTGGAAAACTGTTGAATTTTATTATGGTGGTGGCAAAGTAACTCATTCTGATATTTTTTAGATTAACCCTACCTAATAATCATAAAATAAATTTAAGACCGTATCCACCCATAAAGAAAGGGGAAATGAAGAATCTGCAGGTTTGAATGAACAATCTGCGCGTTCAGGTCATCTGAGAATTTTTAAAAGCTCATTTTTCTTTTCGCGGGAAACAGGCAAAATGGCGCCATCTGCCATTTCTACTTGGGCTTTTGATCCTTTGATGTATCTTTTGATAAAACTTAAATTAATGAGGTGCGATTGAAATATTCTAATAAAACCGCATGAGCTAAGCAGGTTGTCATATTCCTTCAAAGTTTTACTCACGACTATTCGCTGTTGATTGGTCAAATAAAAAGTAGTATAATTTTTATAACCTTCGCACCGGATAATTGCTTTTAAGTCAACCATAATTAAACCATTGGAAGTAGAAAGAGTAATTTTTTGTAACTGCTTGCCTGGATTTTTTATCTGCTGGTTAAAATTGTCCAGGTTTTGAAAATAAGTTTCGGGAGAATTGGCTTTTCTCTTTTTAACTTTTTCAATTGCAGCATTTAATTCGTCGGGGTTAATTGGCTTCAAAAGGTAATCTAACGCAGAAAATTTTATTGCCTTTAAAGCATAACGGTCATAAGCAGTAGTAAATATTATTTCAAAATCTATTTTCTCAATCTGTTCTAATATATCAAATCCACTTCCGGATGACATCTTAATATCCAGAAAGACTACATCAGTTTTGTTCTTTTGTATAACATCAATTCCTGCGCTGATAGAGGCAGCCTCAGCAATAACCTCTACATCCAATGTATACTTATTAATAAGTTTCAATAGCGTTTGCCTTGCACTTTTTTCGTCATCAATAATTATTGCTTTCAGATTCATTTCGTTATTGTGTTTTGTTATCACCTAATATTGGATAATAGGGAGCAGAAATAATATCAGCTCATCCCAAAAGGAATAATAATTTCCACTTTGGTCCCCACGCTTTCCCTGTCGTCATTATATAAATCTTCGATTTGAAATTCAATATTTTTTTTCGTGATAGCATTGATAGCCATTATCCGGTCCTTAACAAGATTTATTCCGGAAGATTTATGTCGGGGGCCACTGTTATTCTCCAATTCCTGTGCCTTTTTTCTTCCTATTCCATCATCGGTAATTGTAAAGCTGATTTTATCAGCTTTTTTAATCACGTTTATTTTTATATTTCCTTTTGCTTTTTTGTTCATTAATCCATGCCAGATTGCATTTTCAATTGACGGTTGGATGAGCATTGAAGGCATATTCACATTGTAAGAATCTATTTGAGGATCAATTTCAATTGTATAAACAAATGAGTCTTCCACCCTGAGCTGTTCAATATCCAGGTATAGTTTCACGGCATTTAATTCCTCAATCATAGGAACAACTATTTTATCTGAATTATCAAGAATGCTTCTGACCAGCGTACTGAATTTTGAAAGATATACCAGTGCGTTTTTTTGATCCTCATCAACAATAAATTTCTGAATTGAATTAAGGGAATTGAAAAGAAAATGAGGATTCATTTGCGCCCTTAACGCTTTTTGTTCGAGTGACAGGGCCTTATGATTGTCATTCAGTTTTATTTGCCTTATAAAGAGCATGCTGATAATTAAAACGAAGATCATTAACCCGATCAGTCCGCCTATCAAATACCGGTTTTGATTTAATTTAAGTTCCTGTATTTCATTTGTTTTGGATAAAAGTGCAATTTTTTGCTGGTTTTTTTCCATCTTATTAGCAGCTTCAAGATTAGCAATGTGTTTTCTCACTTGCTCATTATTGATACTATCATTTACAGCCTGGTAAAGTTTATCATATTGGTAAGCCATTTTATAATTCTTTAATTCGAGGTATATTTTTGATAATAAGAGGCAGGCTTCCTTTTCAACGGCCTTGTTTCCAATAATCTTTGTTATAGCTATACACTTGTTCAAAAACACGATTGCCTTCTTATATTTCTTCTGGTTATAGTATATTTCGCCCATTGTTACATAACTATAAGAAAGTAAGTTTTTTTTCTCTGCTTTTTCTGCGACTGCCAATCCTTTATTCACATATTCAAGCGCTTTCTGATAATTTCCAAGCTTATTATACGCATCTCCGATATTGTTGTAACTCACACTCAGCATTACAGTATTCTTATATTTTTCAGCAAGTTCCGCCGCTGTGAAAAAGTATTCCAGAGCCTGAGAATAATCTCCTTTGCTGGTGTATATGTTGCCTATGTTGACATATGAATTGACCAGATTATTATCCTCACCTAATTCCAAATTAATTTTTAGTCCATTCTGCAAATATTCAAGCGCCTTTTCATAATTTCCTAATTGCCAATAAATTACTCCAATGTTATTATTTAAAAATCCCGTACCCTTTTTATCTTTCAGTTCTTCCATTATTTGTAAACTTTTGAAATAAAATTCAAGTGCCTTATCATTATCATTTACGACGTCATACGCGCGCCCGATATTGTTATAGGCATTGGCAATTCCTTTTCCCCAGGCAAGTTTTTCTGAAAGCCCAAGTGCTTGCTTAGCATAATCAAGCGATTTTTCAGAATTGTCTAAACGGAAGGCTCCGCTGATTCGGAGTAGTGTTTTGACTTTATTAGTATCTTCTTTTGCTGATGCTAATTTTTTCATGAGAGAATCTAACACTGACGATTGCCCGGCAACAAAAGTGCTACTGAAAATAAATAAAAGCGCACCAAAGAAAATTCTTATGCGAGTTTTGCCTGACATGTTTTTAATATGAATGAATGGAAGGTTCGAAAATGCGCTAATTTTTGGACCAAGAGCTATTTTGGGAAATTTTTATGATGGAGGTATCTCGTATTTTGAAAGACCTTTTACAAATAAAGATTTATAATCTGAAATTTAAAAACATGTTCAATTTTTTCATGCTTTTTATTTAATTCATTTACCCCCGGAAATAGCTTACTTCACCAACGAAACTTTTCCGATAAACGTGTGGCGATTTCCCATAACATCTTTGCACCTTACTTTGTAAACATACGTGTCAATCTGGGCGATTTCTTTGCCATTATTTGCTTTCCCATTCCATCCTTTATGTAAATCTTCAGTATAATATATCATGTTTCCCCAACGGTCAAAAATCCACATTTCGAATTGCTGTTCATCAATTCCGTATCCGTCCGGCATGAAAACGTCATTCACCCCATCGCCGTTCGGCGTGAAACAATTCGGGATATAGATTGC
>DATDPZ010000232.1:0-2141 GCA_035292525.1 Chitinophagaceae bacterium | reverse complement strand
CATGTATTTTTATAATGGAGCGGGGGTAGGTGCCGGAGATTTTAATAATGACGGGATGATTGATTTATTTTTTTCGGCCAACCAGGGTGAAAATAAATTATACCTGAATAAAGGCAACATGAAATTTGAAGATGTAACCCTTGGAGCAAAAATTCCGCAGGATGGAGGCTGGAGCACAGGCGTTTCAATTGTTGACATTAATAATGACGGCTTGCCTGATATCTATGTTTGCCGGGTAGGTAACTATGAAAGTTTACAAAGTAAAAATCAGTTTCTTATTTGCAAAGGAATAGATGAAAAAGGGGTGCCTTATTATGCAGATGAAGGAGAGCAGATGGGGCTGGATTTTTCAGGCTTCAGCACACAAGCGGCATTCCTGGATTATGATGGGGATGGCGATCTGGATATGTTCCTGATGAATCACTCACTGCGGTTTAATGGAACCTTTAATGAACGCCAATCTTATTTAAACACGTTCGATTCTTTGTCCGGTGATTATTTATACCGAAACGATAACGGAACATTTACGAATGTTACGCAACCTGCCGGCATTTACGGATATATTATTGGTTACGGATTGGGCATAGCGGTTGCTGATATTAACCTGGACGGCTGGCCGGATATTTATATCGGTAATGATTTTCATGAAAACGATTACCTGTATATCAACCAGCAGAACGGAACGTTTAAGGAAGTGCTGCAGGAGGTAACTACACATACCAGCCAGTTTAGTATGGGTGTGGATGTAGCGGATATCACCAATGATGCATGGCCGGAAATTATTTCAATGGATATGCTGCCGGAAGATCCCTATATCTTAAAAAGATCTTTGGGGGAAGATGAATACAATCTTTTTCATTTTAAAATAAAGCATGGGTATCATCCGCAGTTTGCAAGAAATACACTGCAGCTGAACAGGGGAAATGGTTTGTTCAGTGAAATCGGGATGTATAGTGGTGTACATGCTACTGATTGGAGCTGGGCTTCCTTGTTTGTAGATTTTAACAATGATGGGTGGAAGGATTTATTTGTCAGCAATGGCATTCCCAAAAGATTAAATGATATTGATTATATCAACTATGCCAGCAACAGTGAAGTGCAGGAAAAAATCAGGAACAACAAACTGGATGAAAAAGACATGGCGCTGGTAGAAAAATTTCCGGAGATAAAACTGAAAAATAAATTTTATCTGAATAAGCAGGAGGCTGTATTTGAGGATATGGAAAAAGAAATAAAAAATAATATACCCACTTTTTCCAATGGATCAGCCTTTGCTGACTTTGATAACGATGGTGATCTGGACCTGGTAGTCAACAATATTAATGAGCCGGCCATTATTTATAAAAATATGACCAATGATGGTTTGGAGAAAAAATCTTTTATTGAGTTAAAACTAACAGGCAGCAATCAGAATATTAATGCAACCGGGGCAAAGGCCATCGTGTTTGCCGGCAACGAAATAAGAACCTATGAAAAATTTCCAGTAAAAGGGTTTCAGGGATCAATGGAAATTCCGATACATATCGGGTTGCATGGAACAAAAGTGGATTCAATAGTTTTGATCTGGCCGGACAACAGTGCCGAAAAAATAAATTATAAACCCGATATCATAAATCATTTTTCTTACCACGATGGTTTACCACAGTTTAAGTATACTGTACTGCTCAATCGTACAGAAAATAAAGGTAATCCTGTATCTGATATAACAAATGTATCCGGGATACAATACCTGCACGAAGAAAATCCATTTAATGAATTTGACCGGGAACCGTTAATACCATTTATGTCATCCCGTGAAGGGCCGGCGCTGGCAACAGGAGATTTAAATAGTGACGGACTGGATGATGTATTCATCGGGTCTTCAAAATTTAAAAAGCCGGCTTTGTTTATTCAGCAGGCAAACGGAAGTTTTATAAAATCTGATCAACCGGCTTTGGATGCCGACAGTACCTATGAAGAAGTCGATGCCTGTTGGGTAGATGTGAATAATGATAAGCACCTGGATTTAATTCTTGCCAGCGGTGGCAATGAATATTATGGCAATAGCGAATACCTGAAATCAAGAGTCTTTCTGAACGACGGGAAAGGAAAACTTCAAAAACTCACCGGTGCATTTGGAGATATCATGATGACCGCATCCT
>DATDPZ010000231.1:0-4913 GCA_035292525.1 Chitinophagaceae bacterium | reverse complement strand
CTCCACTCCGGCTGTTAAAAATCCTTTATAGCGAAAACTGGCAATATTGGATTTTGCTTCATCTATTTTTGAAATGCCTTTGATAGGACGTTTTACAATTCTGTCAAGTATGGCTTGCTTCAATGGATAATCAAATACCGTCCATGCAAATAAAGCGCCTTTGCTGTATCGTGGAGTCGCAGAAAAATCCAGTTGGCTGGCAAGCGGCCTGTCAGTATGTAATCTTCTGATAAATTTATTCCATTCGCTGTCTTCATCATGTGTGTGGTGTGCTTCATCATTGAGCACCATCAGTAAGCCTTCACGTTTTGCAATACGTTCATCAAAATCAGAGATTTCTGTTTTGGTTGCTGGCGGTTGTGAACCAAGCATGGCAGTCATTACATCAGTTTCTTTATCTGCTGACCTTGTTCCCCTTTCATAAAACTGCTGAATATTGGATAGATACAATGCACCCTGACTGTTGGTTCTTTCAGTATCGCCACGCATATAATATTCCATTTCCCACCACCATTGATAATGTTTTGGTATCAACGGATCAGTCCTGAAAATTTTACCACTTTCAAAATCGCTTCGTAAACGGTCAAATACAATAACGTTTGGAGCAAGTACTAAAAAGTTTTTAGCAAACTGTGTTTCATCTTCACGAACTGCATTGGCAAACTGCCATACAATTGCCATTGCCATCACCTTTGTTTTGCCACTGCCGGTTGCCATTTTAATACAGTAGCGGGCAAAATCATCATAAGGCGGAAGCCTCAAATCTTTTGTAGTGAATGCAAAGCTCTCCAGTAAATCTTTTCGGTTTCGGATTTTCTTTACTTCATAAATATAAATGAGTGTTTCAATAGCTTCTCTTTGTGCCAGGTGATAACGAAAAATCTGTCCATTATGTAAAATGTGGTCAGTATTAAACCAAAAATTCAGTAGCTCTTTAGTGGTTTCAGTAATGCCTTTGCATTTATTTGCCCGCCATGCTTTCACCGCTTCACGTATAGCAGGTACGCAAGCAGCAGTGCTTAACTGTTCCTGTATATTGAACAGGTCTTTCTGCTTTATGTCTGTTTTCTTTTTAGCCATACTTTATACAGTAACTTGAATGGCTTTAGTTGTATCGTTTCCTAAAATATCAATCACTTTTACCAGTACAGTGTATTTGCCTGCCTTTTCATACAGGTGTGCTGCACTTAATTCTATCTTGGGATTTTGCTTGGTGCGGTAACTCTGCCATTCGTTATGAAAAGTATCGTCTTTGTAATTCCAGTCCACCGCCCAATAATCTATCCACTGGCTCCAATGTGTTATTTTTCCCTGCACTTCTTCGGGAACATCGTCGGGAGGAATAATAAAATTATCAAGTGTAATAATTGTTTTCTTTTTCTCTGCTTTAGTTTTCACTTTTAATGATGCCAATTCATAAAACTTAATATCTCCCTGCTCTACTGCTTTTTTCTCCAACACTTCACGAGGAATTTTTTTGAATGAAACATTCACTTTGTTTTCTGCTGCAAATTGTTTGGCAGTTTCGTTTACATCAAAAGCAAAGTCCCAACCCAAAAAGTCAATACCATTTACCTGTGCCGATTTTTCTTTTCCTACTAATTTCCAAAATTCTTTGATGCTTGCTTTGATGTCATCAACTGTTACGGGTGCTTCCACACTGCCTACATGTATCATTCTGCCCGCCTTTGCACCATGCAGCCATGTGTAACCATCCAACGATTTTGCATGATAGAGTTCGATGATAAAATGTTTGT
Organism: Chitinophagaceae bacterium; assembly: GCA_035292525.1. Lineage (GTDB taxonomy): Bacteria > Bacteroidota > Bacteroidia > Chitinophagales > Chitinophagaceae > VBAS01. The sequence goes on along the minus strand of DATDPZ010000231.1, from coordinate 3,156 downwards.
AGGTGCGTTCCTGTTGCAAACGGTCTTCAGGATTTTCAAACTCTGCATTCATCCATTGCTGCCGTTCATACTTACCAAGGTTTTGAACGATGAATGGTTTTACATTTTCAATCCCCAACAATCTTTTTCTTGTAGTGTGAATCGCAAATCTTCCCAAGTCGCAAGTAATCCATCTTCGATTATTTTTTTCTGTTACTGCTGCTGTTGTTCCGCTTCCACAAAAGCAATCGAGAACTAAATCATTTTCCTTGCTGCTTGCTTTTATTATCCTTTCTAAAAGTGCTTCAGGTTTTTGGGTTGAGTAGTTGACTCTTTCGGAAGCCATCGAATTTACTGGAGGAATATCTGACCAAATGTCTTCTAATGGATTACCCTTCGATTCATCAAGAAACCTTTTTACACGAGGCATTCCTTTTGAAGTAATAACAATAAACCCTTTTTTGAATCCATCATTAATTTTTTCTTGCGACCATATCCAATGTTTACCGGGTGGAGGTGCAATTACTTTATCTCCAAATCTTCTAGGTTCTCCTTTCCCGGCTTGTGTAAAATTATCAAGCATGTATTTTCTTCCATCCGAATCAATTTGGCTGTAGTGTGATTCTATTCGTTCATTTGCTAATGGAACATACTGCCTTTTGAATAGAAATTTCTCTGACTTTGAATACATGAAAATTATATCATGCACATTACCATATCCAAGAGATTGACCTTTTGAAGACCTAATTTTTTGCCAAACGATTTCATTAATAAAATTTTGATATCCGAAAACTTCATCCAATACAGCCTTTGCGTAATGCCCCACATGCCAATCAAGATGTACATATATGCTCCCTTCATCTGCCAGAAGCTCTTTTAGCAGCAAAGCAGTTTCATAAAACCATTGCATATAGCTGTCAAGTCCTTTTCCCCAAGTGTCACGATATGCTTTTTGTTCAATGATGTTTGGCTGCTTGACAAACTCTGCTGTTTCATCCTCTTCACTGTCTGGGTGATCTGCTATGGTGGCGGTAAAAGAAAAATCAGCGCCAACATTAAAAGGCGGGTCTATATAAATCAGGTTCACTTTACCAGCAAACTCAGGCAATAAACTTGGTAATACGTATTTTTTATCACCCCAAATAAGCCGGTTACGCCATTCTGTGTTGGTATTACCGGCACTAAAAAAGTCCAGTGTCTTTTGCCGCTGCTGCACACTTTCGTTAATGGTTTCAATGGCCTGAAAAGGAAGCGCAATGCGGACAGGAGTAATTTTCTTTCCGTCTTTATATTTTCCTTCCCAGGTTAATTCGGTCATGCAGTTGGCGGTTACTGCATTGAGTGCCCCGTTAAGTTGGAATAAGTGGAGAATAAAAATGGGTGCCATCCTCCGCTTGAATCCTACTTCAGGTCGGCACCTAGGAGCGCCTTAAGAGAATAGAAAACAGCAAGAAGACGCACCCTTCCGGGTGCATCGCTTGAACTGTTTCTTTCTCTTGTATAAAATTTCCTAGGTTTTACCTGAAAAGAAACGTCAGCAACGCAATGCGTTTACTAATATGTTTGTCGGCAACAAATCTAAGGTATTGACTTAAAAGGGAAAAACCTTTTGAAAGGGTACTATCCAATAAATATCCCGCTCCAGATATTGTATTAATCATAAGATGGCATTAACTTAGCTAATACTACCTTTGTATTAACTTAAACTTATGGATAAAGAAACTCCCATACAACCCGATAAAGAAATTCTGGATATTTTTACAGAGTTGGAAGAAAAGGCTAAAGCCATAAATCCAAATCTGCTCTCTGATATCAAAAGTTTTAACGAAAATCATGTAGCGCTGGAGAGTTATCAGAATTTCATCAACACACTGAACCAACCTCCGGTTCTTACCTCTTCAAATCATGTAAGTCAGTAAAATGCCAACCTGGGGTCAGATTTTAAATGAAATAAACACTAAGCTGCAGCAAGGAGACCAGCGGGCATTTGATAATGTTCGACAACATTACATTAAGCAGCTTGCTGATTTTACAGGAAGAAATATAATTGTGTATGCTTCCAAATGGACTTCAGGTGATGCTCCTCCAAATCTTGTTTCTATAATTGATGAGGATATTCAGGGTTTCATGGAAGCCATTCATGGATTAAAGGGCGACCAACTGGATTTAATACTTCATACCGGCGGCGGTTCAGCAGAAGCAACTGATGCAATTGTTTCTTATTTGAGACAAAAGTTTAATCATATAAGAATCATCATACCACAGGCAGCTATGTCTGCAGGCACTATGCTTGCTTGTTCCGCTGATGAAATAATTATGGGCAAACATTCTTTTATTGGCCCGATAGACCCTCAATTTTTCTTACAAACTTCCGTAGGCATTCAAGCTGTTCCCGCACATGCTATTCTGGAACAATTTGAAAAAGCTCAAAAAGAAATTGGTGATAACCCAAAGCTATTGAACTCCTGGCTTCCTATGTTAAGCCAGTATGGGCCCGCATTACTGATTCAATGTAAAAATCAGATTGATTTTGGCAAGCAGTTGGTTGAAAATTGGTTGAATAGTTTTATGTTTAAAGACAAAGATGGAAGTGATGCAAAGAGAATTGCAGAATATCTATCCAATCATGGAAACTTCAAAACACATTCGAAACATTTAAACATCAATCTCGCTAAAAGTCTTGGATTAGTAGTTGGTGATATTGAATCCAGCCAGGGCTTTCAGGAACATGTCTTGTCTGCTTTTCATGCAACCATGCTTACGTTAAACACTGCGGCTGTAAAAATTATTTGCAATCAAAATGGCAATACATTTGTAAAACAAATGCCGATTCAAATTCAGCAAATACAAAGACCAAAACAACCTTAAGGACGAGTAGTATTACAGAATGTATAAATGTGCGACCCGCCTTCTCTTATGCTACGGCGGGCAGGCGCAACAGGAGTCAAATAATAATTCAAAAGCTGGCTACCTAATTATTTTAATTTCCTCAATGCTTCACCCAGCTTCCCGATCATCTCAGCAATCTCTTCTTTTTTGCATGTGCCTACACTAAGGCGGTACCAGGGATTATTGCGGTTACTGCCAAATGCATAAAAAGGAACAACAGCAAGTCCTGCTTCATTCAGCATATATGCCGTAACATCACTTTGCGATTCCAGTGTTTCACCGCCCGAA
>DATDPZ010000230.1:0-44915 GCA_035292525.1 Chitinophagaceae bacterium | reverse complement strand
AGCTGCCAGTTGCTGCTGTAACTATCCGTGCCTAAAACAAGGGGACAATAATGGTTCATCAGCATCTCTATGGGCGGTACTTTATTTTCAATGTAGAGATTAGCATTTATACAGAGACACCAGATCAGGTTCAAATCTTTTTCTTTTGCATAATCTTTTGCAAATTCTACATCTTCCTCTGGCATAAATGTATTATGAATAAGAAAAATGGTTTGTCCGTTATTGAAATAAGGAAGAATGGACCGGATACTGCATTTGCCCGTAACAGGAAAGGGAGATTCATTCATGCCAAAAACTTTAAACAGTTTCAAATAATCTCCTCCGCCGGTTTTGTAAAGTTCGTCTTCGGCAGGATGTTCCTGGTTGTGGATGGAGATGATTTGATTTTTTGTTAGTTGGTTAATCAGTTTAAAAGTTTTTGGGCTGATGCTGTAGGGAGCATGTGGCACCAGGGTTGTTCGGTGTGGGATGTTGGATGACTGAAGTTTGAGCTCCAGCGTTTTTGCTACCAGACTATAATGTTCAAGATTCTTTTCTGCATGGTTATCAGTAAAACTGAGTACTTCTACAAAATTCTGCCAGTGGATCTTGCTATTACTTTTTACATCGGCAGTGTCTGATGTATTGCCAATATCACCCACAGCAATGATGCCATTATTATACATTTCCTTTTCTGCATTAATAATTTCCTGTTGAATAATCTCCGGGGCAAAATCTCTTTTGGTAACTACCGAACAAAGAAATTCAACCAGGCCGGTATGTGGAGGAATAACATTTTTAAGATGACTGAGTTCAAGATGACAATGACAATTGATCAAACCTGGTGAAAGAATTCCCTTCCTTGTTTGAATATCTTCCCCCGCATCTGATGCTGAAACAATTTCAAGTATTTTATCCTTCTCATCTGTGATCAGTACGTTGTTTTGATCGTGAAACCTGTACCCGTCAAACAGTTGATCAGCTTTGTATTTTTTATAAATCATTTGCGGCAAATGTCAAATTTCAAATTACAAAATCCAAATCGTTAATTTTGCTGCCCCTGATAAAAGGGAGAATTACTTAAAGATAAATGGAGCAGATGGCCATTGGCTGACCTTCAGGGCAGGGGACATCATTTTAAAGCTGGTTACTAAAAACAATTTAATGTTAGACAGGTTAGAAGCCATAAAAGCAAGATTTGATCAATTGGGTGTTGCACTGACCAATCCTGAGATTGTAAATGACAATAAAAAATTTGTTGCTACCAGCAAAGAATACCGCAGCCTGGAAAAAATAGTGAATGCTTATAAGGAATACAGAAAACTCCTGGATGATATGGCTTTTTATAAAGAAGCGCTGAACGGAGATGATGAAGAGATGAGGGAGCTGGCTAAAACAGAAGCCCCGGTAGCCGAAGAGAAAAAAGAAAAGATGGAAGCAGTTATCCGGCAGATGCTGATTCCCAAAGACCTTCAGGACGATAAAAATGCTATTATTGAAATAAGGGCCGGTACAGGAGGAGATGAGGCCAGTTTATTTGCTGGTGAATTATTAAGAATGTATATCCGTTATTGCGAAAGACGTGGATGGAAAACAGCCATACTCAGTGAAAGCGAGGGAACAGTAGGTGGCTATAAAGAAGTGCAACTGGAGGTTACCGGTGATGAAGTGTATGGTATTTTAAAATTTGAAAGTGGCGTACACCGGGTTCAAAGAGTACCGGAAACAGAGGGATCGGGACGTGTACATACTTCGGCAGCCACCGTGGCTGTCATGCCCGAAGCAGAAGAGGTGGACTTTGAACTGAATGAAAGTGACGTGAAGATGGAAACGGCCAGAAGCGGCGGTGCCGGTGGTCAAAACGTAAATAAAGTGGAAACAAAAGTAATGCTGACGCATCTGCCAACAGGTACCGTTATTATTTGTCAAACAGAAAGGTCACAACTTGGTAACAGGGAAAAAGCAATGCAGATGCTTCGGACAAAACTTTATGAAGAGCAGGTAAGAAAACAGGAGGATGAAATTTCCCGTCACCGGAAAAGCCTGGTGAGCAGTGGTGACCGCAGCGCCAAGATCCGAACTTATAATTTTCCCCAGGGAAGAGTTACCGATCATCGTATCGGGCTTACTTCCTATAACCTTCCTGCTTTTATGAACGGAGATATCCAGGAATTCATTGATGCTTTACAATTTGCCGAGAATTCTGAAAAGCTGGCAAAACAAAATTAATTGCAGAATCAGAGAAGATAAAGCTTTCTGCTTTTGCTATTTTCATGAAAGTCTGTCGTATAAGATGTTTAATTGATTAATGATACCACTGAATTTTAAATTTCTTCAAGTCTTAGAATTGTTATTTTAACAAAAGGGATATTGTTACTAACTACTGATGCTCTATTAGTTGAATCTTTTTTTTCCGGGTAAAATTTCTTAGAAATTTTACCCGATGTTATTGTAGTAAATACGAAGACTGAGCTTTAATTTTTCATTAACATGACAGATCATACTAATGGCAGTAAATTTGCGTTATACTTTTGAACAAGATTATTAAAAACAGTCATTTTTCTCATAAGCAGTTAGTTTTGGTTGCGACCCCTGTTTCCACAGGGGTCAATTTTTTTTATGCCATAACTAAGAACAGAAAGTAGATTTTGTGCAACTGGTTACCAAACAAATAAGGAATATGTGATTAGAATTTCAATGTAAAGGCAGCTTTCAGAAACATGGGAGATCCTGGTGTAAAATGAATTTCAGAAACAGGCTCCGATTCGTATTGTAATCTGGAATTTGTTTCAAACTGTGCCTCCCGCCATTTACTGTTAAATATATTTTCTGCTGACAGTGAGAATTCAAAATTAGAATTGGAATAGGATAATTGTATATCTGCAATGATATAACCTTTTGCTCTTATAGTATTGAACTCATTGGCGGGCCGGTCAGTGATAAACCGGTAACGGAAAGAACCGTTGAATCCATTTTTTGATTTGGCAGTTATTCCGCCAATGCTTGTTAAAGCTGCTGCAAGCGGAACATAGTTTTCTCCTTTCGCATTATCCGTTGCCCTGGCTTTGGTCAGATTCAGATCAAAATCTCCAAACAGCCATTTTGAAAACTGGTATCTGAGGGAGAGATCCAACCCGGTCCTTTTTGTTTTTCCACCGGGTTCTATTATTCCTTCATCACCTACATATACAAATTCCTGTTGTGAAAACATTTGCCAGATGGCAGTTTTAATGATAAAGTTACTGGCCGGCTTCAGCATGAGACCCAGATCTGAACCCAAAACTTTTGGTAAAATATCATTTGCCTGGTTATTCAGAATTACCCTTGTGTCATTGGAATGAAAACCTATTCCGTTATTAAAATATATTTTTACTTTAGCTGATAATGAGTAAACAAAATTTAATTTGGGACTCAGAATGTTTCTGTGCTGCTGTTGAATGTTATTTTCCTGGAGTAACAGGTTTTGGTATTTAAACTGAAAGGCATCAATGCGAATACCACCATTAATAGTAAAACGATCTGTTAAATCTACCTGCTGGTTCCAGAACAGAAACATATTGATCTCATTCACATTCCCGGTTTGTAAAGTTTCCAGTTGAAGTCTTTTCACAGATTTCGACAGTTCAATATCATTTATATCATCCAGCCGAAACCCCCATCCCATTTCGCTGATTGTATTTTTATTGCCCGGCAACCATGATTTTGAAAGCCGGGTTGAATATCCATAAATATTTCTTTTCTCTTTTTGCTTAATCTGATCACCTTTTACCGGGTCATTCAAAAAAAATGTAAAATTTGAAAATAATTTGAAATGATACCGGCTGTAATAAAACCGGCTATTACTTTTCCAGTCATTCTTCCATTGTTTTGAAATGAGCATGTTGAAATTGGTTCGCCCTGTATATCCCCCTTCACTATTATCAATTGCTCCAAAACGGCCGATCGATTTATTTTTTACTGCTCTTTCCGGTATTTGTCCTGATGCATTCCATTTGCTGTCAAATGAGGATGCTGTAATTGTCAGCTGAGTCTGCTTACTCAATATTACATTGTATTTACCCATCAGGTTAAAGCGATGAAAATCTTGTGAACTTTCAAAATAACTGTCCGACCTGGAATATTCTGAGGCCAGGTAAATTTGTTTCCGGTTTCCGGTTTTTTCCTTGTTAAATAGTTTTACTAAAACAACTGCTCTTTGTGTATTGAACCGGCCGGTTTCCAGTTTTATGGTATTATTTTTTATAAACGCTTTGGTTTGAAATTCCACAAACCCGGCTGTGGCCTGGTTTCCCTTGTTTGAAAAATAGGGCCCTTTATCAAAATTTACTTTTTCTACAGTTTCCGGAATAAGAAAATGCAGATCGGCATAGCCTTGCCCATGTGTATGACTAACCATATTCACCGGCATATCATCAACGGTAATTTGAATATCCGTACCATGATCAATATCATATCCCCTTAAAAAAATTTGTTCTGCTTTGCCGCCACCTGCATGCTGTGCTATAAATAAACCCGGCACTATCCGTAATACATCCTGCGAGGTGTTAACCGGCCGGAGCATAATGTCAATATGGTTTAAAGTATTTAGCAAGTTATCTTTTCTGCCTTCCAGTTTTATCTCTTCAAGATCGAGATTGGCTTTTTTCATATTCACCAAAACAGTACTCACAAGGTTTTCTTTAATTTCTACCAGTATAATTTCGGTTTTATATCCAATATGTGTTGCTACCAGTTCATAGTTGCCCGGAATAATATCAGCAATTCTGAATTTGCCAAACTGATCTGTATTTTCTCCTTTACGTTCTGTAGTTACCAGTATACTGGCGCCGGGCAAAGGCGAAGAGGTTTCTCCGTCTTTAATATATCCTTCAATAATTCCTTTTTGTGCCGGGAGGTTGATTGAAAACAGCAGTAAAACTGAAAAAATTATTTTTTTCATCAGCGGTTTTGTTATGTGTTATATACGGGAGAAGCCACTTTCCCGGATTTGCTTTCTTAAATCAGGTATAAAAAGATTGTCTGGAAAAAAATTCATAAATCCGGAAAAGAAAAACTGCCGTATATAATGCAATTCATTCCGTACAGGCATATCATCTTATACGGTCAAATCAATAAATATTTAAAACCTAAAATTTTTTTATGACAAAAAGAAAAATCGTATTGACGGCCCTGGCCGGAGTCTTTACTCTAGGCGCCATAATTTATGCAGCTGATCATATTGATGCACCTGCTGTAACAGGATCAGGCAGTACCAGTCTTGGAACCGACATTACCGACATTTATGCATTCCAGAATCCTGGGGATAACAGCAAAATGGTATTTGTTATTAATGCACAAGGATTGCTTTCGCCAACTGCTACCGGCTCAGCAGTTTTTCCATCCAATGTGATGTATGAACTGAATATTGACAATACCGGAGATAATGTGGAAGATCTCGTTTTTCAATTTCTTATTAAAAATGGTAAACTCAGGACATATGGCCCGGTAGCTCCCGGATCTACTGGCACTGTTAGTACCGTAAAAATCAATGGCCTCTTAACAGAAACATCTGTTACTGCTTATAGCTCTTCTCCTTCTATTGGTACCAATGCAAATGGCATCAAAATATTTGCTGGCCCCCGTGATGATCCTTTCTTTTTTGACCTGTCCAGGTTTAAAGAAATTCTTGGAGGCACACACTCCGGGTTTCGCAATCCCGGGGTAGATGCATTTGCCGGTACTAATGTGATGTCAATTGTGGCTGAAATTCCTAAAGCACTTTTGGGAAATGTGGCAACAATCAACGTATGGGCCGAAACTAAAATGAAATAAATTAACCGTTAATCAAAAAATAATCATAATCATGAATACACTAAATAAATTCATAGTTTTCTCCGGAATAGCAATGATGCTGATTGCAGCAGGCTGCAAAAAAGACAAGACAAGCATTGAAACTTTTGACACATCCGGTACTTATACACAGGTAGATCAGATGGCCAGACCGGCTATCAATACAGTATTTGTCGGCTCTGCCCGCAAGAACGAATTTAACAACACTGTTCCCTCTCAAATGAATGCAGCTTTTAATGCGCAGTTCCAGTCAGTATTAACCGGTTTTGGGTATACTTCCAATGCATTGGGTATGGATAAAGCTACGTTTGCCGGTGCTTTAGTAACTGATGTGCTGAATGTAAAAATGAGTGGAACAACTACTTTCTTTGATGGCACTAATGTTTTAACCGGAAGGGCTCTTTCTGATGATGTAATTGACACGGAATTGCTGCTTATTTTCGGCGGGCCCATGGGCAGCGCTAATCCTGGATTAACTAAGGATAATGTAAACGCAAATGATAAAACATTTCTTACAGTGTTTCCTTTCCTGGCTTCACCACATTAATTAAAACATTATTTCTGATCCGGGCTTTTTAGTAAGCCCGGATTTTTAAACCAACCAGCTATGAACCGGATTATTATTTTTTTAAGTTTCCTGTTTTTCTTTAGTGCATGCAACAACAATAAAATTGCAAATCCTGAAGACTACAATGTTTTTCTTTCTGATGAAAACAGAATGAAAATACCGCTGGAAAATGCAAATTCAGAAATTGACTTCTGGCAGAACAGACTTTTGGCAGATACCGGTAGCTATGTGAATATGCTGGAACTGGCATCCAATCATATAAATCGGTTTAAAATAACTGGCCAGGCAAATGATCTGCATATTGCTGATTCTTTTTATGTCAGATGCCTTTCCAAAGTAAAAAATACAGAGCCCGAAATTTATTTTTCTATTGCACAAAATGCCATTACCCAACATCGTTTCCAGGATGCATGGGCATATTTGCAGTTAGCAGACAGTATAGGAGTGAATCCTTACGTAATAAAGCTTTTAAAGTTTGACGCAGCAATGGAAATCGGGCTTTTTGGTGAAGCGGAAGACAATTTAAACCAGGTAAAAAATATAAACGAGTTTGACTACCTGATCCGGAAAGCAAAGTCGGAAGATCATTATGGCCATCTTGATAAGGCGATCCTGCTGATGGAACAGGCGTTGGGAAAGGCAGAATCTGCAAATAAAAGTTCCCTGATCCTGTGGGCAAAATCAAACCTGGCGGATATGTACGGTCATGCCGGCAGAGTGGAAGAAGCATATAAAAATTACCTGGATGTTTTACGTCTTGACAGTACTTTCCTGTATGCACTAAAAGGCATTGCCTGGATCGCTTTTTCTCACGACAAAAACAGTAAAGAAGCTAAACGTCTTCTTCAATATATATTAACTAAGACCCAGATGCCGGATCTCTACCTGACTCTTGCAGAAATAGCAGAATGGGAAGGAGATGCAGAATTGAAAAAAGATTACATTTCAAAATTTGTTTCAATTGTTGAAAACCCTGCTTATGTAAATATGTACAACAAATACCTGATCCGTATTTATGCGGAGGAATTGATGGATTTTGATAAAGCACTGGCCCTTGCAGAAAAAGAAGTGAACAACCGGCCAACTCCTGAAACATATGACTGGATGGCCTGGGTATATTATAAAAAAGGAGAAGTGAATAAAGCCAATGACCTGGTGAACAAATTTGTTTTAGGAAAAACTCATGAACCAGAGGCCCTGCTGCATGCAGCATATATTCTTGAAAATACCGGAGAAAAAAAAGTTGCTGAAAAATTATTTCAGGAATGCCTGGACAGTTCATTTGAACTGGGCCCATTGAACAGTGAAGAAATAAAAAGGAAGTTATAATGTAAAATATATGTTCTCAGGATGAATAAATTCCTTCAAACCCCGGAACTACCCGTGGTTTATTTATTCAAAAATTTACTTAATGAATAAAGAAATCCTCCCAGCGAACCGGCTCCATCGGCCAGGATATCTCCAACATCGAAAGACCTTAATGGTATAAAATAATGCTGAATTACTTCCATTGTCATTCCATACACAAAACTTAGTATTGCAAGCCGGGTAAAAATTTTTCTTCTTTTGCCGGTTTCAGTTTTTTTACCGGAAAAGTACAAGCACCAGATTGCTGTCAATGCAAAAAATAAACCGAGGTGCACCCATTTGTCAAACCAAATTTTATTTAGCCAGCTGATCTTAGGAAACTCATTACCGGGCAGGCACAACAAAATTGTTACAACAATTAGCCAGGTAATTGCTACAAACAGGGGCATTTTTTTCTTTCTCAAAAAATATTTATTGAAAAGTGAAATAAATTATAATAGACTTCACCGGTTTTAGTAATGCTAAAATAACTCATTGCAGAAAAGGGATAAACAAAAAAATGGAGCCCCCAAAAGAGGGCTCCGGCTTTAAACCAACTATAGAACCAAAACCACTATAGCAAGTAGCGATCGAACCAATAGAGGTACGAAAAAAATAGAGGAACAGTTTTAAAAAAGGAGGTTATAAATTTCCAAGCACTACGATTTTTTCCAGAGTTGGCGTGGGGCTGCCGCCTTTTTTCTCCAGTGTAATGGCAAAAGCCTGTGCGGCCTGTGCATTCTTCATCCGGTATAGCTGAAGTGGTTTTTGTGTGATTTCAAACACACCCATGTCTATCGGTTTGCCATCTAATAAGGCCCAAAGCTGGTATTGTTCATCTGAAGCGGGGATCGGGAGATTATTTACCAGCAGATAAACATCATGTGAAGTAGTATCCCAGTAAACAGTTGCAGATGACTGAGGAGAAAATGCTGTGCCGGCTAAAATAGCTATCTTATTTGAGCCCTGGATTACTCTGGCATCTTGTTCTGCCTGTGCCAATCTGTTATTGAAATCTTCTAACTGAGCTTTAATTTCCCTGTTTTCATTTTTCAAATTCATATTCCACCACAAACTACCAACCAGTAAAATAAAACTGGCAGCTGCAGCATAACGAAGCCATCGGAAAGTTTTTGGGCTTCTATCCCGTACAGGAGACGAGGAAACTGGAATAACCGGTGCAGACTCAAAATCCGAAAATAGTTCAGCAGCAATTTTTTGTTTTAATTCCCGGGGCGCTGGCTTTGCATTTTCCATAGCTTGCTCTTCTACCAGCAATTCAAATGCTTCTCTGGCAGCTTTTATTTCCGGGTATTCTGCACAGGCACGTTCCATTTCAAGGTTTTCTTCTGCACTGAGCAAACCCAGCACATAGCTTTCGATCATTCCACTTGATATGTATTCCTTGCTATTCACTTTTTTATTGTATCAATATTCTTAATTGACTTAATGCAGTTCTGATTCTTGTTTTTACGGTACCCAACGGAATTCCCAGCATTTTTGAAATTTCTTCATGAGTAAATCCCTGGAAATACGAAAGGTCAATCAAAGTTCGATACTCTTCTTTCAATTTCATCAATACCTTTTTTAGTCCTACATCACAGGTTTCGGGCTGTACACTTGCAGTTATTACAGCATTTACGTTATCTGAAATAGGCTGGTTTTTCAGGTTAATTATGAATCCTTTGGATCTTACTTTATCAATAGCTGCATTTCTGGCTATATTCAGCATCCAGGTAAATATTCTTCCTTTCGTTGCATCATACAGGTTTATTTTTCTCCAGATATTAACAAAGACTTCCTGTAAAACATCGCTGGCAATGTCTTTGTCGGCTACCACCTGGTTAATGATGGTAAACAAAGCACCTGAATAATTATCATATAAATAATTGAACCCCTCATTGCTTTGCTCTTTAAGCAAAACAATAAGCTCCTGTTCGCTGTATTTGGAAGTTGAGTTCAATTGTTGGTTAAAGCTAAAAAAAATAATACATCCCTGGCTCGGGTATACTTTATAAACGATAAATTTCTTTGTACAGATTTATGATACCATAGCCTGATAGGCTGCCGCATCCATTAATGCATTCAAATCATCGGGATTCCCTACCTTCATTTTAATCATCCATCCTTCACCATAAGGATCATTGTTGACTGATTCGGGAGAATTTGCAAGTGCAGGATTCAGTTCTGTTATCGTACCGTTTAATGGCATAAACAGATCAGAAACGGTTTTCACAGCTTCCACGGTACCAAACACTTCTCCTGCTTTTAATGATTTACCAATAGTTTCTACTTCTATATAAACGATGTCACCCAGTTCCCTTTGTGCAAAATCGGTAATCCCAATAGTAGCAATATTACCATCCAGTTTTATCCACTCATGATCTTTTGTATAACGGAGATTTTTTGGGAAATTCATAGCTATGTGTTTTGAGCTGCAAAGATTATAAAAACAAGTTGAAATGCTTAAAAAGTTTTTTAGTATTGTATTTACCTGCGTTTTCGTTTCACCAGTTTTGTATTGATGATTTTTACATCTTGAACAGGTCTGTCCCGGTCCTGTCCCTTACTGGTTTCTACTGCTGCTATTTTATCAAGAACATCTAGACCCAAAACCACTTCTCCAAATACAGTATAGCTCTGGTCAAGATGGGGAACGCCACCAATAGTTTTATAAACTTCCCGTTGATTTAATGGAATTTTTCTGCCATTCAGCCTGAACGTTTCGGCAGAATCAAGCCCGGCATCACTGAATACCTTCCCCTGTACTATGTAAAACTGGCTGCCACTGCTGGCCTTTTGCGGGTTTACATTATCGCTCATCCTGGCAGCGGCCAGCATTCCTTTTTTATGAAACAGGGATGTTCTGAATTCTGCAGCTATGGTATAGCCCGGTCCGCCATTTCCAAGCGATTGACCCGGTTTGGCTGTTTTACTGTTGGGATCCCCGCTTTGAATCATAAAATTCCTGATTACCCGGTGAAATAACACACTGTCATAAAATTTCTTTTTCACCAGTTTCAGAAAATTATCGCGATGCAAAGGTGTGGAATCCGAAAGCCGGATCACCATATCACCCATACTGGTTTGTATTAGCACATCTCTTTTACTGTCTTTTTTCTTAATCACTGAATCTTTTTGTGCAGATAATGAAAGAAAAAGAATACAACTAAGTACAAATACAATCCATTTTTTCATGTGTTATTATTTAATGTTTTTTAATTGTCCTATATGAATCACCTGTGTCCATCCGGATTGGTATCCAAAAATCAGTATCAATTTTTTCCTGTAAAAAGCTATTGATTATAAAGAATGATTTTCAAAATAAAGGAGGATATGGTCTTTCAGGAAGTTTTCCTGTTCAAACATATTCATCTCGGGCATGGTTTTCAATTGCCGGAAATGCGGCCAGCCATCAGTATCTTTTCCCTCCAGTTCATAAAATCCGCTGGCTGAAAACAAGCTGCAAACGGCCACATGCATAAGATCCTGTTTTTGCTCCTTAGTAAATTTTTCCCGTATTTGTCCAAACTCCTGGATGCCGATCAGGAACAGGATAGTTTCAAGATCAGGTTTTTTGCCAAATCGCTCCATCAGTTTTGCTTCCAAAGCCCACCAGCGGGATTGCAGATCATCCTTTATTTCCATAAAGGCAAAGATAGGTGAGAGGAGTAATGAAGGAATTAGTGATTGGGAATTTGGAAATTGAACCCTCATTTAACCTGATGCAATTATTACTCTTATTCTTGTATGGTATTCCTTTTATCTTTGCCGCAAATTGGAAAAGAATGTTGCAGGTTGCATTTATCCGGAATAATACAGAGTTGGTGAAGAGCAGGCTGGCTGTAAAAAACTTTTCAGAACCTGGCCTTGCAGATGAAATACTGAACCTGGATGATGAAAGAAAAAAACTGCAACTGGATTTTGATACTATACAGTCAAAAGTGAACAGTGTATCAAAAGAAATAGGACAGTTGATGGCAAAAGGGCAAAAAGTTGATGCTGAAAACAAAAAAAAGGAAGTAGCTGAATTAAAATCCTCACTTCAGCCGGTCACAGAAAAATTAACTGAAACGGGAAAACTATTGCAGGATAAACTCGTTTTACTTCCCAACCTGCCATCAGAAAAAGTACCTGTTGGTAAAACGCCTGAAGATAATGTAACTGTAAAAACAGCAGGAGAAATACCAATGCTACCGGCTGGATCAGTTCCGCATTGGGAGCTGATAAAAAAATACGGTATCGTGGATTTTGAAACCGGCGCAAAAATTACCGGGAGCGGGTTCCCATTATATAAAGGACAGGGCGCAAAATTACAAAGGGCATTGGTGCAATATTTTCTTGACTTCAATACCGCAGCCGGCTATACCGAATACCTGCCACCCTTGATGGTAAATGAAGCAAGTGCATTTGGTACGGGTCAGCTTCCGGATAAAGAAGGACAGATGTATTTTATGCCTGCCGATAATTTTTTCATGATCCCTACTGCCGAAGTTCCGATAACTAATATTTACAGGGATGAAATTGTAAAAGAAACCGATCTGCCTATAAGGATGACTGCGTTCACACCTTGTTTCAGAAGGGAAGCTGGAAGTTTTGGTAAAGAGGTGAGAGGCCTCAACCGGGTTCACCAGTTTGATAAAGTGGAGATCGTTCAGTTGGTGCATCCTGATAAAAGCTATGAAGTGTTTGAAGAAATGGTTACCCATATTGAAAAACTATTGAATTCATTGAAATTGCCGTACAGAATTTTAAAACTATGTGGCGGTGATATGAGTTTTGCTTCAGCCCTCACTTACGATTTTGAAGTATTCTGCGCTGCACAGGAAAAATGGCTGGAAGTAAGTTCTGTTTCTAATTTTGAAAGTTTTCAAACTAACCGTATGAAAATCCGGTTTAAAAACAGTAACGGGAAAATGCAGTTAGTCCATTCACTGAATGGAAGCTCACTGGCATTGCCCAGGATTGTTGCTTGTTTGCTGGAGAATAATCAAACCGTCGGCAGAATAAATCTTCCCCTGGTTCTTCATCAGTATTTTGGCGCGGACGCCATTTTATAATGGATGCCTTTACAGCAAAATATTATTTACAAAATGGCAAGGCTCAGGAAGCTACCGTTTTATTATTAAAAGATCGTATCAGTATTGGCACCCGGGATGAAAACAATAACCCACAGGTTATCGTATGGCCATACCATCAGATCATCAAAGATAGTTTCTGGAAAAGAGGACAGGCCATTGTGCGGTGCGGCACTTATCCTGTTCAGATCATTGAAGTGGAAAGCAAAGAGTTTGCAGATAAGCTTGAAAGCATCCTTGCTCTCCGGGATAGATCCTGGATTAAAAGAAATAACAATAAAAATGTGATGAGAATAGCTAAGGGACTGGGAATTTTTTTTACTGTTCTGGTTGGGTTATATTTTTTTTTAATTCCATTTTTGGCTGAGCGGTTAGCGAACAGGGTGCCGGTTTCTTATGAGGAAAAACTGGGTGATGGAATTTATGATGCGCTCAGGAATAATTTTATACTGGACGAAGCAAAAACTTTTTATACAAATGAGTTTTTCAGGGAACTGAATATACCTACAGAATATGGTGTCAGGATTTCGGTTGTAAAAGATGAAATTATCAATGCTTTCGCCATGCCGGGAGGAAACATTGTGGTGTATGATAAAATGCTGGCAGGTATGGATCATTACGAGGATCTTGCCGCCTTATTAGCACATGAGTTCACCCATGTAAATAAGAAGCATAGTACAAGAACACTTTTCCGGCAACTGGCATCTTCTGTTTTTTTATCCATCATCTTTGGTGATATTGGCTCTATGGCTAATACTGTGATTCGTAATGCAGATCACCTGAAAGGATTAAACTATTCCCGGAAACTGGAAAAAGAAGCTGACCTGGTGGGATTAAAAATACTGAGCGAAAGGAAAATTGATGGCAATGGATTTGTTCGTTTATTTGAGTTACTGAATGTGGAAATAACGGAATCTGGAAATCAATCAGGCGAATGGATCAGCAGCCACCCGGACCTGGTTAAACGAATTGACTATATCAGAAAGAGTGAGTGGTTTAATAAAAACGGAATTCATCAGAACGAAACCTTAAAAACACTTTTTCTCAAAATTAAAGAAGTAGAGTAGGTCATGCACTTCACAGTTTGTTTGGATAATGTTTTGTGAAAGCAGGTGAAATCGTTTTTCTTTATCTTTTTTCAACTTTAGTTTCACAAAAAAATAAACAGCTTATGAAAAAAATAATTTTACTATTTATGATGTCGGCCATGCTTCATTCCGTAAGTTTTACACAGGTATCAAAAGGTTCTTTATTGCTGGGTGGTGATCTTTCAATTTTTATTCAGGAACAGAAAACATTATCAGGTACTGCAAATAAAAACGATGGATTTAGTTTTTCGCCATTGATCGGAGTGGCCACACGTCAGGATATTATACAAGGAGGCTATCTGCAAATTGGAAGTTCAAAAAGCACAAATAATTTTAGTTCCGCTATAACTGAAACAAATAATACCGGGGTGGGTTATTTTATACGTAAGTATAGCAGTATTAAAAATAATTTTTCCGGATTTATACAGGGAAATGCCGGCGTTGGATATTCCACAAGTAGTTTTGAAATTCAGACTACAATAAATAAAAGTAAGCAAACTTCAGTCGGGATAAATGTTTCTCCGGGTCTTTCTTATAAAGTTTCTCAAAAACTGCATCTGGAAGCAGGATTAAAAAACATTGCCAGTGTCAGTTACCAGGTAACCAAAAATCTTATCGACAACCCTGGTATTAATGATGTTTTGAGATCCACTCAGATCTCTGTTTCAAGCAGTCTGAATAATTTTTCATCCAATCTTTATTTTGGTTTCAGATTATTATTGGACAGAAAAAAGAGTTAATCAGACAATTTTTTTATCCTTTTATTCATCACCCAAAACCAAACAGGCGGCAGCAGGGCCAGCAGCATCATCCCCGGGTAACCGGTAGGCATTTGTGTTGAATCATCATGATGGCGCAGCAGCTGGTATTTTCTACTGGCTAAATAATGATGATCACTGTGACGGCTTAGCTCAAAAAGAAAAAGTCTGCCAATCACATGGTCACTGTTCCAGCTATGTACCGGCATGGCTCGTTCATATTTACCTTCTGCAGAAATTTTTCTTTGCAACCCATAGTGTTCAATATAGTTAACTGTTTCCAGCAGTAGAAAACCAATAACGGCTGCCGCAAGAAAATAAAGAGTAATCAGCCACCCGAAAAGAAAAAATAACAGCGCTATAAATGCACCCTGGATAAATTGAAATTGGATCATTTCATTTTGAATAGAAAAAACAGCATATCCCTTTTTTTGCACTTCCTTATTGGCAATATGCCAGGCACTCAGGTAACTGAAAATGACTGACCGGAAATAAAATGCAAAAACCCATTCGCCATAGCGGGCACTGCTGGGATCTTCCGGCGTGGCTACTCTTTTATGATGTCCTTTATTATGCTCAATAAAAAAATGCATATACAGCGAAGTAAGCAACAGCATTTTTGCCAGCGTTTGTTCAAATTTATTTACCCGGTGCCCCAGTTCATGACCCACATTAATACCAAATACTCCACAGAGCAATCCCATTACCCAGATACGTCCGGTAATATCGTACCAACGCAATGACGGGTCATTTAAATTATAAAGGAAAAAATATAACGACACGAATTGCAAGGGCACAATCAGGTAGAGTATCAGTTCATAAGTTTTATCTGCCTTGCTGAGTTCTTCTTCTGTGGCACTCATATTGCCCGCATCAGACTTAATAAATAATTCAAGAAGAGGAATAACCACCCAGGCAAATACCAGGGGAAACCAGACAATAATACCGGTAGCATGAAAGGACAGGATGGCCCCGGCATAAAGTATCAATGGTAAAAGGTATTTTAGTGCCCGGATCTTCATAACTTTTCGGTGGACAAATGTAAAAAATAACATCATTTATTCAACATTTAGTAATACAGCAATATGATGAACGGCTTAAACTTTGTTATTTTATTGATGTCACAATCAAAATTTTATTAATGCCCTTGTCTAATCAAGAAAAAAATCAGCACCTGATGTGGCGGGCCGGATTCGGTCCAGCCGTAGAACAGCTGACTGATCTTTCCCGTATTACCCCCCAACAATTATTTACTGCTTTAAAAAAATCATCGGCCAAAAAACCAGAATTCATTGATGTGGCAGATGATTTTCTCAAAGGTCTCTTTGCCGGCATAGAAGAAGCCGGTCGCCAGCAAAGAAGAAATGAAATGTCAGAAGATGAGAGAAAAAAAGTTCAGCAAAAACAAAGAGAAGGCGTAAGAAGTCTTAACCTGAACTGGTTGAAACTTTTTGTCAATACAGATGCACAACTAAGAGAAAAAACGGCTTTCTTCTGGCATGGCCATTTTGCCTGCCGCAACCTGAATGTATTTTTTCAGCAGGGCTTACTGGATGTACTTCGCAGAAATGCCCTGGGAAGTTTCCGGATTATGCTGCACGAAGTTTCTAAAACTGCGGCTATGCTGAATTTTTTAAATAATCAGCAAAATAAAAAAGATCAGCCTAACGAAAACTTTGCACGGGAAGTGATGGAACTTTTTACCATGGGACGTGGCCATTATTCAGAAAATGATATCAGGGAAGCTGCCCGTGCATTTACGGGATGGAGTGCAGGATTTAACGGCGAATTTATTTTCCGTCGGTTTCAACATGATTTCGGATCAAAAACTGTGTTGGGAAAAACAGGCAATTTTGATGGAGCAGAAGTATTGGATATTTTACTGGAACATAAACAGACTGCAAAATATGTTACACAAAAGCTCTACCGGTTTTTTGTAAATGATAATCCTGACAACGAAAAGATTGATTGGCTGGCTGATCGTTTTTATAAAAGTGATTATGATATTGGAAAATTAATGGATGATATTTTTAACAGCAACTGGTTTTATGAAGCTAAAAATATCGGTAGCAAAATAAAATCACCCATTGAATTGATTGCAGGCATCCGGCGTATGCTGCCCATGAAACTGGAGAATGAAGAAGCTTTTACGTTTTTGCAAAGAGCTCTTGGACAGGTATTATTTTATCCGCCAAATGTGGCCGGCTGGCCGGGAGGAAAAACATGGATTGACAGCAGCAGCCTGATGCTGCGGATGCGTATTCCGCAATTGCTGAATGAAACTGATGAATTAAATCTAACTAATAAAGATGATGACGACCAGATGATGGGACGAAAAACGACAGATACCGAAAACAAAATGATGGGTTATGGCAAACGATCGGTTATCAAAGCAACTATTGAATGGAAAGACTACCTGAATCATTTTGCGTTTATGAAATCTTCAAAAGAGTTCTCTGGTACCAAAATCGAAAAAGTGCAAAAGGATCAACTGGTAAATGAGATCAGTAAAAGTTTATTGCAAACCAGTAATCCCGTAAATAACAAATTGATTCAGCAACATGCTGATGATAGTAATATGGAAAAATTTATCAGGTCAGCAACGTTGCAATTAATGAGTACGCCGGAATATCAGTTGTGTTAAAACAGCGTTTAGTTGTGAGCCTTTAGCAATTAACTATCGGCTTATAGCTAGCAGCAAAAAGCTAAATAAAATGATTATCAAACGAAGAGAATTTTTACAAGTCGGTTCACTGGCTACCGCATCTGTACTGGTACCAAAATTCCTGAAAGTTTTTGAAGCCCGCCCGGATGACCTGTTCGGACGGGGGAAAAATTTGGTGCCTTCGGGAAATAAAGTATTGGTGATACTTCAGCTGAGCGGAGGAAATGATGGATTAAATACAGTGATCCCTTTCCGCAATGATATTTATTATAAATCAAGGCCAAAACTTGGTATTGAAAAAGCTAAAGTATTATCATTGACAGATGAGGCCGGATTACATCCTGCTTTAACAGGACTGAAAGAACTGTATGGTGATGGGAGTTTGAGTATTCTCAACAATGTGGGTTATCCCAATCCCGATCGTTCTCATTTCAGAAGTATGGATATATGGCACAGTGCCAGCGACAGCCGCGACTATTGGAATACAGGTTGGCTGGGCCGTTACCTCGATGCGCAATGCCAGGGGTGTGATAAACCTACCTATGCACTGGAGCTGGATGACACATTGAGTCTTGCTATGAAAGGAGAGCAGGCTAAAGCTATTGCCATGAAAGATCCAAAGCGATTATTCGGAACAGCCAATCAACGGTTTTTTAAAGAAGTGATGCAGCAACACAAAACTGCCCGTCTGAGTCATTCCCGTCCGTACGGGCACGGGCTGGCAGGCGGGAATGATCCTGGTGAACAACCAGTGGATTATTTATATAAAACAATGGCTGAAACAATTTCTTCTGCCGATTATATTTTTGAAAAAAGTAAACTGCATCCATCAAAAGCTGATTATCCGAAAACGGAACTTGGGAATAATTTAAAAACGATTGCCTCGCTGATTTTTTCTGACATCAATACAAAAGTGTATTATGTTTCGCTGGGTAGTTTTGATACCCATATCAATCAGCAAATCCAGCAGCAAAACCTTTTTACCCAACTGAATGAGGCAGTGAAATCTTTTGTAAAAGACCTGAAAGCCAATAATCGTTTTAATGATGTGATGCTGATGTCTTTTTCTGAGTTTGGCAGAAGAGTATCGCAAAACGGCAGCGGGGGAACCGATCATGGCACAGCAAACAACATGTTTTTTATCAGCGGTGCATTAAAACAAAAAGGCCTGATTAATCCAATGCCCGACCTTGCAGATCTTGAAGAAGGCGACCTGAAATTTAATGTGGATTTTAAAAATGTATATGCCACCGTGTTAAAAAACTGGCTGGGAGCAGATGAAGCAGCCATTTTAAAAAACAAATACAGCTATCTGGATTTTATATAAACTTATTTCACATTGCCCATCCATCTTTTCAGGAAGGGTACTGTAAAAATCAGTAAGACCCCGATTACTGCAGAAGCCACCGCAATATTCAGAATAACATCGGCATAATAGGGTAAAGAAATTATCGGGTCGTTTTTTGCAAGCACTTCTTCCGGCACACTCATTAATGAACCAATCTTACTTGCCAGGAACTCGCCAATGGCCGATGCAAAAAACCAGATGCCCATCATTAAAGAAACCATTTTTGCCGGCGATAATTTGGTGACCATTGACAGGCCGATCGGCGATAAACAAAGCTCACCCAGGATAATAAAAAAGTATCCCCACACAAAAGGCCATAAGGGAACAATACCGGTGTTTTCATTTACCAGGCAACCCAGGTAAAAAACAAAAAAACCGGCACCCAGTAAAATAAAGGATAGTGCAAATTTTAAAGGTGTGCTGGGTTCCTTTCCTCTTTTATTGAGCCAGGGCCAAAGTGGTGCAACAAAAAGGGTGAGAATAATCACCCATCCCGGAGGTAAAAAATTATTGATGGATAGTTCCGGCAGGTCAAAACCGAATAAAACCATTTTCGAATTTCTTTCTGCCAGCAAATTCATGGCGCCGGCATTTTGTTCATACACGGCCCAGAATATAATGGAGAAAATGATCATGATCAGCGCTGCAAACAATTTTAATTTTACACCTTTTTCCATTTTCATACCTAATGCCAGAACATAAATTAATGCAACCAGCCCCAGGCCGAACATGATATAATCCATTAAATAATATTGTTGAAATAAAGTAACTATAAGAGGTACCACCAATAATGTGCCTCCATAAATTAAATGTTCTGGTTTGATAAAAGAAAAAACTGGTTTTTTTAATGCTTCCGGGTTTGGTGGCAAGCCCCTGTGACCCAAAGATTTTTTTCCGAATAAAAAAACAATCAACCCCAGCAGCATAAATATTCCGGCAAGGCCAAATCCATAATGCCAGTTTATTTCGGTACCCACATAAGCACATAGAAAACCGCCGATGGCAGCGCCAATATTTATGCCCATATAAAAAATGGAGAAACCGCTGTCTCTTCTCGGATCATTTTCATTGTATAATGTTCCTACCAGGCTGGAGATATTTGGTTTAAAAAATCCATTACCGCATATGATAAAAGCCATTCCATAAAAGAAACTCCAGTCTTGGGGTAATGCAAGAATAAAATGACCCAGGGTCATTAAAATGCCGCCGAACATTACAGAACGCTGGTAACCGATAAAACGATCGGCCATAAATCCACCAAACATTGGCATGGTATAAACCAAAGCAGCATAAGATCCCAGTATGGCATAAGCTTTTGGATCATCATATTTTAATTGGCTTACCATATAGGCAATCAATAATGCTTTCATTCCATAAAAGGAAAACCGCTCCCACATTTCTGAAAAAAATAAAAGATAGAGTTGCCTGGGTTGTTTTGTGGTACCAGCTGATGCTGTTGTTTGAAGGTTGGCTGTCATTTCAAAAAATTATTGAAGTGAATTTTGAATAATGAAAGGTATTAAAAAAGGTGGCTGATGAGCCACCTGGTTATAATTAAAGATCAGTAATTAACTCACCCCTTTTTCTTTCATTACCCGGTTAAGCCATCTTAATAATAAGAATAAAGCAATGGCCGGAATGATGACAATAAAAAAGTTGGCAAGGAAGAATTGTGATTTATCATCGTACCCTTCCCACATACCGGATAACATACCGGAAAGTTTGTTGCCGATACTCACGGATAAAAACCAGCCTCCCATCATCAAAGAAGTAAGTCTTGGCGGACTTAGTTTTGATACCAGTGATAATCCCATTGGCGAAAGACAAAGCTCCCCGATGGTTATTACGCCATAGCTTGCCCATAACCACAAAGAAGATGCTTTATCTGCTGAAGTGTTAATGGATTTTACGGCAAGTACCATGACAAGGGCAGAAAGTGCAGTAATCAAAAGTCCAAGAGCAATTTTAGCCGGGGTAGAAGGTTCTTTCCCTCTTCTTCTCATGAATCCAAAAATTCCTACAATGACAGGTGTTAAAACAATTACCCAAAAAGGATTAATGGACTGGAATAATTCTGTGGATACCAGCTTAAGGTCCTGCCCGCTTTCCGGTCTTTTTTCCGTGGGCAGGTTAGAAAAATAAGATCTTGATTTATCACGGATGGTGATTGTATTTGAAATTTCATTGGCAGCAGTTGCATTGCCTGCTGCTGTTAAAGAATCTTTTTGTTTGGCCAAACCGGCCATATATGTATTAAATTGTTCCTCATTATATCCAACCGATTCATGATAGTTTACTGTTTGTGCCAGATCAACTTTATCAGCTACCCCGGCTATGGCTGGAGACATTTTACGGTCTGTGTATTCCTCGGCCCAAACAGTAAGTGCATCACCATTCTGATGAAAGATAGCCCAAAACACCACCACACATCCCATTACTGTAAGCAGGGCAGCAAGTGGTCTTTTATCCTGCACACTGGCCCTGTACCAAAGGGAGATGTAGTAGAAAATAACCGGAAGGCTGCCAATCAGGAAAGCATCATTACCATCAGAGCCAAAAATATTACCCGGTATAATCCAGCCCAGGATGCCAAAAATAAATACAGGCACTAAAACTGCTGAAAAAATTTTTGAAAGGGGCAGATCTTCTTTTGTAGTTGGCTTAACGATATCAACATCCTTTACATGTTTCATACCTTTCAAAAACCAAATAAGACCAATGATCATACCTACACCGGCAGCGGCAAATGCATAGCCCCATCCGTAATTTATCCGCATATAGGCGGCAACAAAATTGCAGACAAAAGCGCCGATATTGATACCCATATAAAAAATATTATAGCCGGCATCTTTTTTATGTTGGTGTTCGGGTTTATTATAAAGGTTACCTACCAGTGTTGAAATGTTTGGTTTGAAAAATCCATTACCAACAATGATCAGCAACAGCGAAATATAAAAAGCTGTTTCGCCGGGTAAGGCTAACCCAATATACCCGGAAGCCATCAGTAAAGCACCGATAATAATACTTTTCCTGTAACCTAAGATACGGTCTGCCAGCAGGCCGCCAATAAAGGGGGTTAAATAAACAAGCCCCAGGTAAGTACCGTAGATATCTGATTTTTTTTGTGCATCAAAACCCATCCCGCCATTTTGATGACTGTCCAGCATATACAGAGAAAAAATTCCCAGCATCAGGTAATAACCGAAACGTTCCCACATTTCAGTAAAGAACAAAACGTAAAGACCCCGTGGGTGTCCTTTCGATAATTCATGTTGACTCATACAGCGATTTTTAATTTGACAATAGTATTTTAAAGTTAGTGGATAGCAAAA
Organism: Chitinophagaceae bacterium; assembly: GCA_035292525.1. Classification (GTDB taxonomy): domain Bacteria; phylum Bacteroidota; class Bacteroidia; order Chitinophagales; family Chitinophagaceae; genus VBAS01. The sequence continues at coordinate 22,923 of DATDPZ010000230.1, read as the reverse complement.
TAGGCAAATTCTTCCACTTGCAATTTTTTGATCATTTCTTTAATGATCTTAAACGATATTCGCAAAGAATTTACCAAAATTTACAAAAATAACATGCGTATACTTATACTTGGATCCGGAGGCCGTGAGCATGCATTTGCATGGAAGCTTTCTCAGAGTCCGCTTTGTGAAAAATTATTTATTGCTCCAGGTAATGCCGGCACAATGCAATATGGCACTAATCTGGATTTTGGTGTTAATGATTTTAATTCTATAAAAAACTGCTGTATTGATGAAAAAGTTGATCTTGTCCTGGTAGGACCGGAAGAGCCTTTAGTGAAAGGAGTTTCCGATTATTTAAAAAATGAACCGGCATTTAAAGACCTGGAAATAATTGGACCCTCAAAAGATGCAGCACAGCTGGAAGGAAGCAAAGCATTTGCAAAAGCATTCATGCAAAAATTTAATATTCCCACAGCAGCCTATAAAGAATTTACACTATCTAATTACCAGGAGGGTATAGATTACCTGAAAAATCATTCGCTGCCGGTAGTGCTAAAAGCAGATGGACTGGCAGCGGGAAAAGGAGTTGTGATCTGTGAAAATCATGTAGAAGCACTGGCAGAGTTTGAACTCATGATTCAACGGGCTAAATTTGGCGAAGCCGGTAAAAAAGTAGTAGTGGAAGAATTTCTTGATGGAATTGAATTATCTGTTTTTGTTTTATTCGATGGTAAAAATTATGTCATCCTGCCCGAAGCAAAAGATTATAAACGGGTAGGGGAAGGAGATCATGGACCAAACACCGGGGGTATGGGTGCGGTGAGCCCTGTGCCATTTGCCGACGAAATATTTATGAATAAAGTAGAAGAGAAAATAATCAGACCCACTATAGAAGGTTTGAAAACAGAAGGACTTGATTATTGCGGGTTTATTTTTCTGGGGTTAATAAAAGTAAATGAAGAACCGTATGTGATCGAGTATAACTGCCGGATGGGTGATCCGGAAACAGAAGTGGTGCTGCCCCGCCTTAAAAATGATTTTGCCGGATTACTTCATGCCACTGCAAAACAGGAATTGCATAAAATAAAAATTGAGATGGATCCCCGTTTTGCCTGCGCTGTTGTTGCGGTCAGTGGTGGTTATCCCGGCGTTTATGAAAAAGGGCTCACGATTTCCGGGCTTGAAGATGTAAAAACAGCTACGGGTATATTGTTTCATGCCGGCACAAAATTAAAAGATGATGAAATTGTTACAAATGGTGGTCGTGTCTTATGTATGACCTCGTTTGGCAATACACTTGAATTGGCCGTACAACGATCTTTATTTGAATTAGAGAAAATTTCTTTCACCGGTATGTCTTATCGCAAAGATATAGGCTATGAATTTTACGAACAGGAGTGAACATTTTTAAGACCCTGTACTCTCTGTAATTAATAAAGTAACTTCGTCTTCATCAGTGTTTAATTTATGCATTACCACGATTATCTTCAGCTGGATAAAATTCTCAATGCACAATTTCCGGAAAGTGAAAAACTGAATCTTCCCGCACATGATGAAATGCTATTCATCGTTATTCACCAGGCTTATGAACTTTGGTTTAAGCAACTGCATCATGAAGTGGATTCTGTTGCTACAATCATGAATAAACCTGCTTTGAATGATAATAGTCCTGAATTACAAATTGTAGTTCATCGTCTGAAAAGAACAGTAACTATTCTTCAGGTCTTAGTTCACCAGATCGACATAATGGAAACCATGACACCGATGGATTTCCTGGATTTTCGCGACATGCTTCGTCCCGCTTCAGGTTTTCAAAGCTGGCAATTTAAAGAACTGGAAGCTAAACTGGGACTGAAGTATGAGCATCGACATGGCAAAGATTATTATACTTCACAATTAAGAAAAGAACATGTGGAGCTGATCAAAAAAGCCGAATCAAATAAATCTTTACTTGACCTGGTAAATGCCTGGCTGGAAAGAATGCCGCTTACACCATCAGTAACTGGTGATAAAAATTCTTTCTGGGAAAGATACCGCATGGCTTATCAAAACAGCCTGGCTGATGCAGAAAAAGAAAACTTAACAGTATTTGATGAAACATTCAACACTCAACATTCAACACTCAACATTCAGCGGTCACTGTCTTCTACTGCATGTCGCTCTGCACTTTTTATCATGCTCTACCGCGGCTATCCCTTGCTTCAATTACCATTTCAATTACTGAATTGCCTGCTTGAAATTGATGAGCAGTTAAGTTCATGGAGATACCGCCATATGAATATGGTACACCGGATGATTGGTACAAGAATTGGAACCGGCGGCAGTACAGGAAAAGACTACCTCAAAGCAGCTGCAGACAAACATTATATCTTCAAAGAAATTGCACAACTCAACAGTTTCCTGGTAGAAAGAAGAAGACAGCCTCAACTGTCAGCAGAAATAGAAAAAAGATTAGGATTTGTGCATCAGTAATCACAATTCTAAAATTGGATTACCTGTCAATATTGTTGAATGAATACCTATGTCTGCAAATTTATAAAGGAAGCATAGGAATACGCTTCCCTTTTCAGGATTCAGCTCATGAATTTACTAAAAAGTATAACGGATGCCCAGCCCTCCCCAGTAATTAATAAAGCCAACAAACTCTCCGAATTCAAAAGAAGGCTGCCAGTCAATGGAAAGATTTATGGGAGCTTCTTTGAATTTATAATCCAGCCCTAAGACACCATCCACGCCAATATAAGTTCCTTCGATACGATTATTTTTATGAACATAATTATAAAAACCAATATGAGCACCGGGTCCGATATACCATTTCAATCCGGGGGCATCCGCAAAGTTTCCATGAATTTCATAAAGACCGGTCAGGCGAAATCCCCTGTTCCAGAAATAACCAATTAATTCTCCTGCATTATTTCCTTCAAAAAAATGTTTGTAAGAAATTCCTCCGCCATCCCATACTTTTACGCCTAAAGCAGATTTGTAAGTGGAACTTTTTGCACTTTTACTTTGTGCAAAAGAGGCAGTTGCCAGGAGCATGGTAAACACAGATACAAGTACTTTTTTCATAAAAAATATTTTAAGTGAATAAGGGTGGGTCAGGATTTCGATCCCCAACTTTCCATTTTCGTGCCAGTTTTTTAAATGCTGGTTGTCTGTACTCAGTACTTTCTGAGTGTCAGAGAGAAATAAATTAAAACAAAAAAAGCAATAAGCGCAGTAATACCAAATGTATAAAAACTTCCAAACTGGCTCCAGATAAAACCTGCAATAACGCTGGCCAGTAAACTGCAAATGCTTTGGCAGGAAGTATAAAAACCAATTGCAGTTGCTGTGTTTTTTTCATGAGCCAGGTTAGTGATCCATGCTTTACTGATGCCTTCCGTAGCTGCAGCATAAATACCGTAAATGAAAAAAAGAATAAAGATGACAACAACAGAAGGTTGAAATGCAAATCCTGCATAGACGACAGTAAACATCATTACCCCTGTGATAAAAACTTTTTTGATCCCGAACTTATCAGCAAGAGAGCCGAAGGGATAGGCTGCAGTGGCATACACCAGGTTATAGAAAACATAGGCAGCAATGGTAATGGTATCACTGCCGGTAACCTCTTTCGTGATGAGCAGCAGAAAAACATCAGAACTGTTGAACAAAGCAAACAGCAATAATCCTTTTACTATTTTTTTAAATTCTGGTCCGGCAATTTTCCAGTATTTAAAAAAAGAAAAAAAATTCCCTTTGCTCAACGTGGATACGGGTTCTTTTTTTTCTTTCAGCAGGAAAATAAGTAATACGGCGATTACACCCGGGATGAAAGCGAGATAAAAAAGTGTAGCATAATTATCCGGAAAAAAATACAGAAAAGTCAAAGCAAGCAATGGCCCGATAGCGGCGCCGGCTGTATCCATCCCCCGGTGAAAACCAAAGACCCTTGCTTTTGTTTCTTTAGAAGCCTGTTGTGAAAGCAAAGCATCCCTTGCTGCCGTCCGGAGTCCTTTTCCAAAACGGTCAACCGTTCTGGCAAAAAATATCCAGAGAGGGAAAGTGAAAACAGCCATCATGGGTTTGCTGATGGTACTGAGAAAGTAGCCACTTTTAATAAAAGGAAGGCGGACTCCTTTTTCATCACTCAGCTTTCCAAAATAGCCCTTACTGATTCCGGCAGTAAACTCTGCAATGCCTTCCAGAATACCAATCAACAAGACGGAAAACCCAATCTCTTTCAGGTAAATCGGTATCACCGGATAGATCATCTCACTGGCGATGTCGGCAAATAAACTGACAACGGAAAGAATGACCACTGTGCGGTTAATGATACGCATAATTGAATTTGAAATTAATCATTTTGTTCTGAAGAGTTCTGTAGGGGAACGAATCAAAAGTAGACTTCCTGTATTAGCCGGCATAAACAATCGAAACAATAGCTAAATAGAAAATCAATTCTGGTTTAAGAATTCAATTCTCTGCAGATATCAGAATCATAAATACATAAAAAAATATTTCTGTAGCATGATGTTTGCTTTGTTATTTCGGTTTATTTATGCCAACTTTGCCACCATTAATTTCAAAAAATAAGAATGGGACTTTTTAACTGGTTTACGCAAGAAATTGCTATTGATCTGGGTACGGCCAATACCCTCATAATACATAACGACGAAGTGGTGGTGAACGAACCTTCTATTGTTGCACTGAACCGGAATAATCCAAAGGAAGTGCTGGCAGTGGGTAAACGGGCATTAATGATGCATGAAAAAACTCACGAGAGTATCCGCACCGTTCGTCCGCTGAGAGACGGAGTGATCGCTGATTTCAATGCGGCTGAATTAATGATCAGGGAGTTTATCAAAATGGTATATCCTAAAAAACCCTGGTTTCCCCCCAGCTGGAGAATGATGATCTGTATTCCTTCTTCCATTACTGAAGTGGAAAAAAGAGCTGTTCGTGACAGTGCAGAACAGGCCGGGGCCAAGGAAGTGTACCTTATTCATGAGCCGATGGCCGCTGCGCTGGGTATAGGTATTGATGTGGAAGAGCCGGTAGGCAACATGATCATAGATATTGGCGGGGGCACTACCGGCATTACAGTAATTGCTCTTGCAGGAATTGTTTGTGATCAGAGTATCCGGATTGCAGGAGATGAATTTACAGCGGATATTATGGAAGCACTTCGCCGCTATCATAGCTTGTTGATTGGTGAAAGAACAGCGGAACAGATAAAGATTCAGGTAGGAGCTGCTATGAAAGACCTGGATAATCCTCCGGATGATATCCCGGTAAACGGACGTGACCTGGTCACCGGTATTCCTAAACAGATCATGGTGAGTTTTCAGGAAATTGCTGAAGCACTTGATAAAAGTGTTTTTAAAATAGAAGAAGCAATCTTAAAAGCATTGGAACAAACCCCTCCGGAACTTGCCGGCGATATTTACCGCCGTGGTTTATATTTAACCGGTGGCGGCGCTTTGCTTCGTGGATTGGATAAAAGATTGAGTCAAAAAATAAAACTACCTGTACATATTGCTGACGATCCACTGAAGAGTGTAGTACGTGGTACCGGTATAGCACTGAAGCATTATGACCGGTTTCCTTTCGTGATGCGTTAGCCTCACCCTAACCCCCTCCACAAGTGGAGAGGGAAATTTGTATGCGTAACGTCTTCCTTTTTATACGCCGATATTTTACTTTCATCAGTTTTTTACTGTTGCAGTTCGTGGCATTGTCCATGTTATTCCGGTACAATCAGTACCACCGGGCAGTTTTTTTAGGTAAGGCAAATGAAATAACCGGTTACTTCAATTCCAATATTAATAAAGTAGATGAATACTTTCATTTAAAAGAAGAGAACCTGAAAGTACACCGGATGAATGACTATCTGCTTAACCTTCTTCCTGGTAATTTTCTGCTGGCAGATACGGGAATGGTTTTGATGAAAGACAGCATCAGCTTTGACAGTTCGGGTGCTTTAAGAAGGTATATTGCCCGGGAAGCTAAAGTGGTAAGTAACTCAATCATTAATCAGAAAAATTATTTCCAGATCAACCGTGGAGCAAAAAATGGGATTAAAGATAATATGGCTGTTATCAATTCTGATGGGAGTGTAGCAGGTCAGATCGTTGCTGTCAGCGAAAACTTCAGCCAGGCCATGAGCCTGTTACATATACAGAGTAAGGTAAATGCGATGATGAAAAGAAGCAGGATTAACGGAAGAATAGAGTGGGATGGCAAAAACCCTTTGTACCTGACTTTACGGGACATTCCTAAAAGCGACTCCGTGGTGATTGGAGATACTGTACTTACCGGTATCTACTCCTACAATTTCCCTCCCGGTTGGATGATTGGCACGGTTGCAGAAATAGTAGATGACAAAAGCACCAACTTTTATGTGTTAAAGATCAGGACGTCAGCAAATTTCCAAAACCTGCAACAGGTATTTGTAATTGAAAACCTGCAGCGGGAAGAACAAATAAACCTGGACAAAGCCACACAGAAAAAAATAGATGAGATACAAAAGAAAAAACCATGAGTGATCTTATCAGAAATATATTACGGTTCTTCCTTTTCATAGCCCTGCAGGTGTATGTGCTGGATAATATTCCGCCACTGCATCGTTTTATTGTACCCGTCATTTATTTTTTATTCATCCTCTGGATCCCTTTTTCGGTATCAAGGTTTTGGTTATTGATCATTGGTTTTTTTACCGGCTTAACCCTCGATTATTTTACCAGCTCCCCGGGTTTACATGCTGCAGCCTGCCTGCTGATCGCCTATATACGGCCTTTCCTGGTGAATGTGCTTACCCCAAAAGATCTGTCAGAATTTAACTACCGTGAACCATCTGCAAGAGCCATGGGCTGGGCTCCCTATTCTGTCTATGTTTTTGTACTTACTTTTTTACACCACGGCTATCTGGTGTTTCTGGAGTGGCTGGAGTTTGGAAGTTTTCTTGATTTTATCATAAAAGTTTTTGCTACCACGGGTATCAGCATGTTGATGATACTGACAGCTGAAGTATTATTTCCGAGGAAACTGAAATTCCGGACCAATACGTCCTGATATTTGAAATAACAAATGATGGAATGAAAAAAAACTATCTTGGGTTTGGAAAAACGATAAAAGAAAACTAAAAGATGATGACTTCATTTTAATTATAATTTCTAAGTTGTAATTTGTGCTTTTACTTCTAACCTGTCATCTCTTTCATTGATCTATGCCTGTGTTTAACCAATCAAGAAGCCGTATTATCAAGCTTATTTTCCTGGTAGCATTTTTTGCAATTTTTGTACAGTTGTTCAACCTCCAGGTCCTTTCTAATAAATACAGAAAGCTGGCAATGGATAATGCCATATATCCAAAAATAGTTTATCCCGAAAGAGGAATCATTTACGATCGTAAAGGGAGGGCAATACTGAACAATGCTTACATGTACGACCTGATGGTAACCCCTGCCGAAGTAAAAGGAATTGATACGTTGGAGTTTTGCAGAATGATGGGGATTGATGAACCGGAATTCAAAAAAAGGATGGTGGATGCCATTATAAAAAATACTTCTGTACGGCCTTCTATCTTCGATGATCTGCTAACACCTGATTTGCAGGCAAGGTTTGAAGAAAATAGCTGGCGGTTTCCGGGTTTTGTCCTGGTGCAGCGTCCCGTTCGTGTATATCCTTTCAATTCCGGGGCACATATTATGGGTTATATTTCTGAAGTAAGCCCGAAACAAATAGTGCAGTCGGGAAATTATTACCGCATGGGAGATTATATCGGGCAAAGCGGCCTTGAATCTTATTATGAAAAAGTATTGAAGGGCCAGCGGGGTGTACAATACCTGATCAAGGATAATAAAAACAGGCTGGTTGGTTCTTTTGAAAACGGAGAGTTTGATACTTCTGCTATTGCCGGCCGTGGATTAAAAACATATATTGATATAGAGTTGCAGCAACTGGCAGAAAAACTGATGACAAACAAAGTAGGTGCTGTAGTGGCGCTTGATCCAAAAACAGGCGGTATTCTAACCATGGTTTCTGGTCCCAATTTTAACCCAAATAATCTTACCGGTCCTGAAAAAAGTAAGAACTATGCAAAACTGGTGCTGGATGTTTCTTCTCCATTGCTTAACAGGGCAATCAAAGGATTATATCCTCCCGGCTCCACCTTCAAACCAATTGGCGCATTAGTAGCATTGGATGAAGGAGTAATCACCCCCGCGTTTGGCTTTCCATGTATGGGAAGATACAATGGATGTGGAATTGGTAAACCTGCCTGCACACATGCCGGCGGTGGACATGCGGCCAACCTCCGTTTATCCATTGCCAATTCCTGTAATGCTTATTATGCTCATGTTTTCCGGTTGACAGTTGATAACCCAAAGTTTAAAAATGTAAAAGAAGGTTACCAGAGATGGCATGACTATTTGAATACATTTGGCCTGGGTGTAAGATCCGGTATTGATTTACCAAGTGAAGACAAAGGCAATATTCCTGATTCGGCAAGATATAATAAGGAATACCGGAACCAATGGAACTCCTGTACTAATCTGACCCTTGGTATTGGCCAGGATATGATGACAACTACTCCACTGCAGTTAGCCAATGCTATGAGCATTATTGCAAATAAAGGGTATTACTATACACCTCATTTTGTTGAGAAAATAGACCAGGAGACTGAAGAAGACACTATTTTTTTAGAGCCATACAGAATTAAACATGAAGTGCTTACTCATATTTCAGATACAGCCTACCAGGCTGTGATCAATGGTATGCATGATGTAGTAGAACATGGTACAGCAAGGATCGCAAAAATTCCGGGAATAGAAGTCTGTGCAAAAACCGGTACTTCTGAAAACTACCGGATATTAGACAGGAAAAGAGTAAAGCTTCCTAATAATTCCATGTTTGTTTGTTTTGCACCCAAAGAAAATCCAAGAATTGCATTAGCCGTAGTAGTAGAAAATGCAGGGTATGGTTCTACCTGGGCAGGCCCAATAGCGAGAATATTAATGGAAAAATACCTGAATGATACAATCCAGGAAAGAAGTAAAGCCGATGTAGAAAGAATTGCCGCCACCAACCTGATGCCTAAGTGGTTGACAAGGGAACAATTCCGGGAAGATTCAATCAGGGCATACGAGTGGTTCAAAATGACGAGGGATAGCCTTTATATTCATAAATACGTTTTGCAAAAAACTAAAGTTCCCACTTTTCCAAATACTCCCAATAAGAAGAAAAGAGTAGAATGGTTTGCCCTCTTAAACTTTAATCAAACGGGTACTAAGAAAACTGGAGCGAAGCTGATATGACCAAACAAAATCCCGAAATATCAAAAGGTATTGACTGGAGCCTGGTTTGGCTTTGGGTATTGTTGTGTATTATTGGAATGGTCGCCATTTTTGGAGCTACTTACCGCGAAGGAGAAAATGTGCTACAGTCTTTCATGGGATTTAAAACTGATTTCAGTAAACAATTTTATTTTTTTATAATCGCAGGGTTTATCGGTATGTTTATTTTACTTACCGATAGTAAATTTTTTGCCGCTACCGCCAATATCTGGTATGCCTTTGGAATTTTATTATTAATACTGGTTTTTCCCCTGGGTTCAAGTGTTAGAGGGACGGATTCAATTATTCGTATTGGCAGTTTCCAGTTTCAGCCTGCGGAATTTTGTAAAATATGTGTATGCCTTGCCCTGGCAAAATATCTTTCCAGGCCGGATACGGATTTTAGTAAAACAAAATCACAGTTAATAGCCACCGGCATTACATTATTACCGGCCGTCTTCAGTATTTTTCAAAGCGAAACCGGCTTGGCGCTTGTTTATCTGTCTTTCTTTATTGTTATGTACAGAGAGGGATTGTCTTCCTATGTGCTGGTCCTGGGATTTTCAGTGGCACTGCTGGTTATTTCCACACTGCTTATTCCCAATGACATATTGGTTTTAATATTTACTGTGATAGCGGTTTTTGTTGCAATCATTTTGCGTAAGCAGATAAAAAGAAAGTTTTCCCTATTAATGAAGATCGCTTTTGTGTGGTTGCTGACCTGTTCTTTGGTTTATATCGGGGTGCCTCAATTTTTCAAACATGTACTAAGGCCACACCAGGTGGAAAGGATTTTCAGTACCATTGGAAAAGATGTCCCGGTTGAATACAAGATTAGTACAGGCGAAGAGAGTTCAACGCCGGCAAGAAAAAAAGATGTTGACTATAATGTAAAACAATCAAAGATTGCTATTGGAAGTGGTGGCCTGGCAGGAAGAGGATTATTGAAAGGAACGCAAACCAGGTTTGATTTTGTACCGGAGCAAAGAACCGATTTTATTTTTTGTACAATCGGCGAGGGCTTTGGTTTTTTGGGCAGTATTTTTTTACTTGGACTATACCTGGTCCTTTTATTAAGAATCGTTACCATTGCCGAACGGCAACGCAGTGTGTTCAGCAGGTGTTATGCTTACGGGGTGGGGGCTGTTTTCTTTTTTCATATCAGTATCAACCTGGCTATGACTATTGGCCTTGCCCCGGTGATTGGTATTACTCTTCCGTTTGTTAGCTATGGAGGCACCTCATTGCTTACAAATACCATATTGCTTTTTATTCTTATAAGACTGGATGCTGACCGCCAGATGGTATTACGCTAAAACTAAAAAACAAAATTGGTAATTAACGGAAGCAAATATCACATTTGGAATTTGTGATTTGTATTTTTGAAATCTATGAGAATTATTCCCCTCAGCGAAGGCTCCTTTACGGTTGATAAAACAAAACTTTTTGTTCCATTTAATGAGGATGAACACAATTTACAATCCCGGCCGGCAGGTAGCCTGTTGGTGGAAATACAGCCTTTTGTTGTGATCACCTCAAAAGACATTTTACTGCTAGATACCGGATTGGGGTTTACTTATAAGGATGCTGCTGGAGATAAAAAAGAGAAATTGCAAATCCACTATAATCTTTCACAAGCAGGAATTAATCCTTCGGATATCACCAAAGTATTACTCACCCATTTACACAAGGATCATGCTGGTGCGGTGACTGAAGCGGCAGATCCTTCAATCCTCAGCTTTCCTGATGCCACTTATTATGTGCAGGAAAGTGAATTGAACTTTGCATTAGAAAAAGGTTCTTCTTCTTTTATGTATGAAAGAATCGCTGCTTTAAAAAATTCTTCCCGGGTAGAATTGCTGAAAGAAGAGGAGGGATTGATTGATGAATATATACAGTTTAAAAGAACGGGAGCACACTCTCTCCATCACCAGGTTTTTTGGATCCGGGACCGCGATGAAATAATTTTTTTTGGAGGTGATGATGCTCCACAACTGCAGCAAATGAAACACCGGTTTGTAGCTAAATATGATTTTAACGGGAAAAAAGCATTGGAGTTAAGAACTGCATGGTGGGAAACGGGTAGAAAAGAAAAATGGACCTTTCTGTTTTATCATGATATTAAATCGCCAATTTATGCTAATGAAGGCGAATGAACGCTAATAGGAACAAACGATTCTTTTAAAATTTAGTTTGTCCTCGCCAAAATTTATTAGAATTCCCGGTTTTACCTGCGAAGCCTTAAGATAATTCAGGGTTTGTTTGAAGTTGTCAGGAAGAAATTGTGATGCAGCTTTTATCTCAAGGATGATAGAATTATACACAAAAAAATCAGCGTCAAAGGAATGACGAAGTACAGCATCTTCGTATTGAATTTTAAACTTCTTTTCTCTTTCATAAGGGATTTCATTATTTTGAAATTCTACCTCAAGAGCATCTTTATAAACTATTTCTTTAAATCCTTTTCCAATCTTTGTATGAATTTTCATGCTGATCCCAATAAGCTTATAACATTCTTCTTTAAAAAGTAAATCATCAACCATAAAAGAAATTATTAGTGAAAATCAGCAATAATCAGCGACCATTCGTGTTTAAAAAACAGCCGACCCTTATCAGAGCCGGCCGTTGTTAACCTTTGAAAAACATTTTTTTAAATTAATAATTAAGGGCTTCGAACCGTTTATTCGGCCGGTCATCCCTTCGGTTTTTAATTTGTTCTTCCCGCATTCTTTTCAACTGATCAATGAACACATCCTGCTGTTTGTAAACTTCAGAACTTCTTTTTTCACCAACAATTTCTCGAAACTCATTGCGGTAACGGATTTTCAGTTCAACAACTTTTTGTTCGCGGATCAGGTTATCCTTGTTTTCTCTAAGGGCATGCCTCCATTCTGTGAAGTAACGGACAAAAACGGGACTAAAACGCTCAGCTTCATTTCTGGAAAGGTTCAGTCTTTTTTGAATGAACTCTCTCATTTTATCCCGGATCTTATCATTGTGATCGTCCTGTGCCTGTGAGGCAAAGCCGGAAAACAAAGTAAGGGTTAATATGAATATTATTTTTTTCATTTCTTTCTCTCTTAATTCAAAAATATATCTTCTGCATCACCCGACTCCAAAGCTACCGCGTCATTTAAAAAATCCTGTATCTCTTTTTCTGAAACACCCTTCATCAATTCCTTCATCTCATCTGTTTTTATATTGTCGGAAAGGTTTTTGTTGTTTTCATTTCCTTTTGCAAGCGCAACGAAATCATCTAACTGCTGTTGGCTGACATTTTTATTGACGTTCTTTTTTACCCAGGCCTGCGGATTTTTATTAGGATCAATTTGTTTTGGGTTCATAAAAAACAAAGCACCAATTGCTACAACGCCGAAAATAACAGCGGCAACGGCAACACGATACCAATTAAGGCTTGTTATTGAAATTACTTTAGCTTCTTTTTTATTTTCAATTACTGTATTCAGATTTTCAAAATAGCCGGCCGGGATGTCGTAAGGACTTTTCCTGCTGATGTTGCTTAATAATGGCGATAAGGAAGCAATTTCTTCATCACTTGTCAGGTAATCAGCATGGTCACGAATACCCTGCATTAATTTTTCACTCAGGTTTTCAAAATAACCGGCAGGAACTTCAAATAAATTTTCTTTAGAAATACCACTCAGCAAAGGCGACAAAATTTCCAATTCCTCATTTGCACCGGCTGCTTCCAGAGCTTTGATCCGGTTCATTGTTTGGTTAGCCAGCCCCTCAAAATAACCATCAGGTACTTTATAGAGATGTTGGGGACTGATTTGGGCTAATATGCTCCCTAAACCGGTTAATTCATTCAATATGGGGTTTCTGCTTGTCATTTTAACTATGTTGAGACAGAATTTCCAATTATAAGTTTAATGATTCTTAATGTATTCCTCAATTTTTTTAACGGCGTGATGATAACTTGCTTTCAGGGCACCTTCACTTGTTTCCAGTACCCGGCTCATTTTTTCATAGGGCATCTCATCATAATACCGTAATTGAAACACAATTTTCTGTTTATCCGGGAGTTGCTGGATGGCTAACTGCAATTTCCACTCCAGTTTATTGCCATCAAAATGAAGGTCTGCTTTGATCTTGTTTTCCAGCCCCGATTCTACATTATTTAAAGAAACTGCCGATCTTTTCTTTTGTTGTTCCAGAAAAGTGAGGCATTCATTCGTAGCTACACGGTAAAGCCAGGTATACAGCTGACTGTCTTCCCTGAAATTTTCAAGTCCGTTCCATACACGAATCAGCACATTTTGAAGTACATCATTAGCGTCTTCATGCTCTACTACCATCCGGCGAAGATGCCAATAGAGTTTTTCCTGGTATTTTTTTATGATGGAAGTGAATGCTTTCTCTTTTGTAACAGGGTTACGGAATTCTACCAGTAATTCTGTATCACTTATTGTCGTCAGGGCCATGGGTTCGGGTTTATTGATTGGTTTAGAATATTGGAATACGGCCACGTTTAATTTACCCCGATAAAAATAGTTTTTTTTATTGGCTTAAGCCAGCATTTGCTTTTGGAATTGTTTTTTCCAGATTCCGGATCAAGCAGTAAATGGAATAAACCAGCAATTGTTTATTTAATAAAAAAACCAATGCTTTCGAAGTATTGGTTTTAAATTGAACGGATAAAAAAATTATTTTCTTCCCATTACTTTTTCTGCAGCGGCAACAATATCCGGCACATCTAAACCGTATTTTTTCAGTAATTCTTTTGGAGTACCACTTTCGCCAAAAGTATCTTTCGTACCTACAAATTCAATGGGCACCGGAAAATTCCTTGCTGCACATTGTGCTATTGCATCGCCCAGTCCGCCGATTACATTATGTTCTTCGGCAGTCACGGCACATTTTGTTTTACGAATGGATTTGATCACGGCTGCTTCATCCATCGGTTTGATGGTATGAATATTTATCACTTCTACACGAATGCCTTTTTCCTGTAAAATAACACCGGCCTGGATAGCATTCCATACCAAATGGCCACAGGCAAAAATGGAAACATCCGTTCCTTCTGAAAAAAATTGTGCCTTTCCGATTTCAAAGGGAAGAGCAGAAGTGAATATCGGCCACACGGGTCTTCCGAATCTTAAGTAAACAGGTCCTGTATGATCTGCAATTGCCATTGTTGCTGCTTTTGTCTGGCTATAATCACAGGGTACAATCACAGTCATACCGGGGAGCATTTTCATCAATCCAATGTCTTCTAAAATCTGGTGTGTGGCGCCATCTTCACCAAGCGTAACTCCTGCATGCGATGCACAGATCTTTACATTTTTACCACTATAAGCAATACTCTGACGTATCTGATCATATACACGGCCGGTAGAAAAGTTGGCAAACGTAGTGGTGTAAGGAATTTTTCCGCCGATGGTTAATCCGGCAGCAATACTCATCATATTGGCTTCGGCTATGCCGCATTGAAAAAAACGTTCGGGAAATTCTTTGATGAACTGCTGCAGCTTTAAAGAACCGGCCAGATCAGCAGTCAAGGCAACAATGTTAGGATTTTTTCTGGCAAGTTCTACTATTCCGTCACCAAATCCGCTTCGGGTGTCTTTATTTCCTGAAGGTTGAATTTCTTTAAGCATTAAAATATTTTGTGTCGCAAAAGTAAGAGTTAAGAGGAAATTGACAATAGGCAATTTGCATTAAGCAATAAACAAATGGTAATAGACAAAAATCGGCTCATTTTGCTCTACTAATATTTATCTGGGTTATTGATCATCTGATTAAGCAATCTTCCAATCTCTTATTACGATTAATTAATGATTGGTGTTTCTCCAAAGCTATATAACTGCAATCTTTAGGGAAGTCAAACCATACGTTTGTTTCTGAGTTTTCTGCGTCGCTAGTGGTTATTTTTAGAACAAAATGTGCCGGGTATTTTTTCTTTCTGTATGCTTCAGCAATGTTGTTACAAACACTTCTTGATGATCTCCTGATCTGATCAGTAAAAGAAAATTTTTTGAAGCCATGATTCAATCAATAGTTCTTTGCCAATTGCCAATTGAAGATTGTCAATTGACCATTAATTCAATTCGCCTGGTTTTCCTGAAAACACTTTTTCATCTGCTTTTAATCTTTGTTCCCATTTCCATGCAGTTTTTACCATGTCTTCAATACTATATTTTGGATTCCAGCCCAAGGCTGTTTTTGCAAGATCATTATTGGCATAAATTGACATAATATCTCCCGGCCTTCTTGGTCCGGTTATATAGTTCAGTTTCACTCCGTTTGCTTTTTCAAAGGCATGAATTGCTTCCAGCACCGTTACTCCATTACCGGTACCCAGATTAAATACTTCACAGGAAGATCTATTTTTTCCTTCGGCTACATAATCTACGGCAAGGGTATGAGCATTGGCAATATCACAAACATGAATAAAATCGCGGATGCAGCTGCCGTCCCTGGTTGGATAATCATTTCCATAAACAATCAACTGGGGCAGGTTACCAATAGCAGTTTGTGTTATAGCGGGAAAGAGATTTTGAGGTTTACCCACCGGCATTTCTCCAATGATAGCAGAGGGATGAGCTCCCACCGGGTTAAAATACCGGAGCAGGATACATTTTGTTTCAGAAGTTTTTGCAAACTCAGAAACAATTTGCTCGCCCATTTGTTTGGTTGCGCCGTAGGGAGATGCAGCAGGTTTTAATGGTGTGTTTTCTGTAACAGGGCTGTTGTCCGGGCTGCCATATACTGTGCAGGAAGAAGAGAATACAAACCAGGGAATTTCAAATTCTTTCACGCATTTCAGCAAATTGATCAGCGAAAAAAGATTGTTTTCAAAATACATCAGGGGATTTTCTACCGATTCATTTACAGATTTGAAGGCGGCAAAATGAATGACGCCCCTGATATCAATATTTTCCTGGAAGATGGCAAAGCTGTCATCAAAATTGCAGAGATCAACTTTATAGTTCTTTATTTTCTGACCAGTGATCTTTTCTACTCTTTCAAGCATCGAATCATTAGACCTTGAATTATTATCTACACAGACCACATCATATCCGTTTTCAATAAGATCAACCAGGGTATGAGAGCCAATATAACCACATCCGCCGGTGACTAAAATTTTTGCCATGAAAGTTTATTTGTAGCAAAAATCGGAAAAAAAAAACGAGATAAGCTTAGAAGAACAGTTTTACTACTGAATAAACTCCTGCTGCCAGTAAGGCGCTTACAGGAATAGTAAGTACCCATGCCCAAAGCAGGTTTACAGTAACGCCCCAGCGTACAGCTGATAATCTTTTTGTTGCTCCAACACCCATAATGGCTCCCGATATTGTATGGGTGGTACTTACTGGAATTTTTAATGCTTCTGTGACAAACAAGGTAATAGCTCCGGCAGTTTCTGCTGCCACCCCTTCAAATGGTGTTACTTTAGTTATTCGGGTGCCCATTGTTTTTACAATTTTCCAGCCTCCGGTCAGCGTACCCAAAGCCATAGCCAGATGGCAGGCAAAAGGAACCCAGTAGGGAAGTTCACTTGCATCTCCGATTTGACCGGCTGCCATCATTGCGGCAGCAATAATACCCATAGCTTTTTGTGCATCGTTACCCCCATGTCCTATGCTGAATGCTGCTGCAGAAATTAACTGCATTCTTTTGAACCAATGATTTGATTTGGTTACATTCATTGTATTTAAATAAAAGGTAAGAACGCATATCATTAAAATGATAAAGGCCAGTATATTCCATTTAAAGTTTCTTGGGAAAAAAATTACTTTCATGAAATAAGATTCAAAACTTACTTCTTTTAATTTCTCAGGATCCAGTTCAAGATTATAATAAAGCAGGTATCCGGCAATTATTAATACCAAAACCGAAATAAGTTTTGGAAGATGGTTTTTTCGGAAAGAATTGAGAAACCACAAAGAGAGGATTAATGCCATTATCATACCAATTAGTGGTGCAAGAAAAATGAAAACTGCTGTTTTTATAATTATCGGGGCGCTAACGGAACTGAATCCGGCATGTGCAATAGCAGCGCCGGCAAATCCACCCATCAAAGTGTGTGAAGAAGAAGAAGGAATGCCAAACCACCAGGTGAGCAGGTTCCAGATTATTGCAGCAATTATTCCAGAAAAAATCAAAGGCAGTGTAATAAATTCTTTATGTACAGTTTTTGATATAGTTGTTGCTACGTTAAAATCCGTAAAAATATAAAGGGCAACGAAATTGAAAAAAGCAGCCCAGAGTACAGCCTGGAAAGGTGTTAGTACTTTAGTGGAAACAACGGTAGCGATGGAATTAGCCGCATCATGAAAACCATTGATATAATCGAAAATTAAGGTGAGTGCTATGACTACTATCAAAAAAGTCATCATAAATATTAATTTGCAGATTTAGTAAAATACAGATGTTCGGGTTCCTTCATGAAAATTGAAGTATAGCCCACATATTTAATCAGGCATATTTAATAATAATAGACTCGATAACATTCGCTGCATCTTCACATTTATCTGTGGCTACTTCCATCACCTGGTAGATTTCTCTTTTCTTAATAACTTCTTTGGCATTTGGTTCGGTTTCGAAAAGACGCTCAATACTCATATCAAAAATATCATCGGCCTGGTTTTCCATACTATTAATTTTTACAAGAGATTCTGTAATCTGGCGCACATTCTTCATATTCCGGAGCCCGATAACAGCCGTACAAACAAGTGAAGCACTTTGGTCAATGATCTCTGCTAATTTCTGAATGCCGATATCATTCGGGTTTACCCGGTAGAAGTTGATTTTTTTGGCAGAAGCATAAATGGTATCTGCAATATCATCCAGCGACGTGGCCAGGTAATGGATATCTTCTCTGTCAAAGGGGGTAATAAAATTTCTTCCAAGCTCTGTAAATATATTATGTGTCAAATCATCATTGGCATGTTCCAGATCTTCAATCTGGGTAATGATGGCCGCTCTTTTATCAAAGTCAGGTTCGGCTACCAGCTCTTTGAGTTTTTTCCCCATAATAGCAACATTATTGGCTACATTTTCAAAAAGATCATAAAATACTTTGCTCTTTGGAACAAATATTTTCATAATAGCATTGAGACTCATAATTTAAAATTTATTGATTGCGAAGTTACCAGCCATAATCAAATTCAACCCTGGTAATTTTTTATTAATAATAAATTAATATAGAGATAATTTATTATTAATGGCAAAGAAATGCTGATTTTATATGACAAAAAAAGTATTTTGCAACCGCTTCTATTCATTTTGATGCTTTAAATTAGGGGTAAATGATTTACAGGTTATTTTTTGTATGCAATATTATTGCTCTTTCTTTATCAATACAAACCTTAAATGCTCAACGATATCTGACAGATATAGACTCTTCATTTTTTATTAAGGATACAGTACGCCCACTTATAAAGCGGTTTGAAAACCTGATTATATCTGGTTATATGCAGCCCCAATTTCAGGTAGCCCAGTCAGACGGCGTACAATCTTTTGCCGGGGGTAATTTTTCTCAGTATTCACAAACCAGGTTCATGTTAAGAAGAGCCAGGATAAAAATAGATTATTTATTAAAAACCAGGCAAAATTTTCCTAAGGCATTATTTACTTTTCAGATAGATGCAACCGAAAGGGGAGTAATTGTCCGGGATATGTTTGTTCGTATATTTGAAACAAAAGGAAATTTTATGTCGGTCGCTGCCGGCTTATTTGCCAGGCCATTTGGGTTTGAAGTGAACTTAAGTTCCAATGCAAGAGAAACTCCGGAAAGAGGCCGTATGTCTCAAATCCTGATGCCGGGAGAAAGAGACCTGGGTATTGTATTTTCATTTGAATCACCTACCAATAAACATAAACTGAAAAATTTTAAATTTGATGCAGGATTTTTTAATGGACAGGGGGTGGTAGGCACTACAGATTTTGATGACCGGAAAGATTTTATTTCCCGCTTGCTTTTAAAACCTCAAAAAATTAATTATACAGAAATAGGAGCCGGTCTTTCTTTTTTAAGAGGCGGTTGGAAAAACGGCACTAAATACGTTTATACCAGCAGCACAGCAGCCAATGGCGATAAACTATTTTTCATTGATTCATCTGTTTCCAATCTTGGTAAAGCTTCTCCCCGGCATTATTACGGCGCAGACATTCAATTCAAAATTCATCGTCCCCGTGGCGAAACTGAATTGCGGGCAGAGCATTGGTTTGGCACACAACCCGGAACCAATACCAGCACGGCTAATCCCGGAGCTTTGCCTGCTTTAAACGGAGTACTGTTGCCCACTTATGTCCGTCATTTTAACGGCTCGTTTTTTTACCTGTTACATAACATTATTAATACCAAAAACCAGTTGCTTTTGAAGTATGACTGGTATGACCCTAATATAAAAGTAAGCAAATCAGAAATTGGAAAAACAGGAACCAACCTGACCCCTGCAGATATTAAATTTTCAACAGTTGGCTTTGGTTATGTTTACCATTTCAATTTACAAACCAAGCTTATTTTTTACTACGATATCGTTAAAAACGAAACAACCCGGCTTTCCGGATACACGTCAGATCTGAAGGATAATGTATTTACCTGCCGCCTGCAATTCAAGTTCTGATAAATTCTTAATACAAAAGTAACATTAGCATCACAATTACATAACCGGGGCGTAACATTTGCATCATCTTCACCGGATAGTTTTGCCACAACAAAAACTAATTTATTGTGAGCAAGATTACCAGCACATTTATTCTCAGTTTAATTTGTTTTTCCGTTTCTGTATCCGCCCAGTTGGGAAAAATAGCGGGGAAAGTAAAAGATCTGAAAACAAATGAACCCCTGGCAGGAGCCAGCATTATTATCAAAGGACAGGCAAAAGGAATTTCTACCAGTGTGGAAGGCACTTATCTAATCAGCATGGAGCCGGGAATATATACTTTGCTGCTGTCTTATTCCGGTTACCAGTCGAAAGTAATAACTGAAGTAGAAGTAAAAACCGGATTACTTACCGAAATAGATATTGGGCTGGAAGTTCAATCCCGTGAAATGTCAGCGGTTGTCCTTACTTCTTCAGCCAGAAAAGAATCTATTAATACACTTTATAATCTGCAGCGTACACAGGCGGGAATGAGCGACGGGGTAGCATCCGATATAATAAAAAAATCTCCTGACAGGAATACCGGCGCAGTGTTGAAAAGAGTTAGCGGAGCTTCTGTTCAGGAAAATAAATTTGTGGTAGTGCGTGGCCTGGCCGACAGGTACAACGGAGCCATGATCAATAATTCCGTTTTACCAAGCAGCGAACCAGACAGAAAAGCATTTTCTTTTGATATTATCCCTTCAAGCCTTGTAGATAATATTATCATCAATAAAACAGCTTCTCCCGATTTGCCCGGTGATTTTAGCGGCGGTATGGTTCAGGTGAATACCAAAGATGTTCCTTCAAAAAACTTTTTTTCATTGGGTGCAGGACTGGGTGTTAATACACAAACAACTTTCAGGGAATTCAAATCAGGAGTAAAAGGTAATTATGATTTTCTTGGTTTTGATGATGGCACCCGTAACATGCCTTCTTCCTTTCCCCAATCAAGAACTAAATACAACAGCGCATCTTCCGGTGAGCAAGTTGCATTTTCAAAAATGTTTGATAATCATTTCGGGCTTCGCAAAACTCCGGTTTCTTTACCGGCACAAAACATACAATTGACCTTTGGAAACAGGAAAGAACTTTCCGGGGAAAGTTATTTCGGCACAGTACTTTCACTGACTTATCAGCATATACAATCCATTAATGAAAGTAACCGTAAAGATTATGAAAGTGCCGGCATCACTTCATATGAATACGGCGATGTTTTATTTAAAAACACAACCAACCTCGGGGCCCTGGCAAATTTTTCTTTGGTAAAAGGAAAAAGTAAGATTTCATTGAAGAATCTTTTCAACAGGACCTTTGAAAATACCTTTACCACCCGAAGCGGATTTAATTATGATAACGACCAGGCCATTAACCTTGAAAACGGAACGACAGCCAATGACCTGCTGATTAAAACCCTGATCAGTTCGCAACTGGAAGGGGAACACCGGTTGGGTAAAAACAATCAAAAGCTTAACTGGAATTTCAGTTTCTCAAACACGAACCGGGATCAACCCGACCTGGCCGTGATTTCATTCTTCCGGCCTATCAGTTCTCCTTTATCACCCTATTCTGTTATTCTGCGTCCACAAAATACTTTCCGCTTCTTCAGTAACCTGGATGAGCATGCTACAGGAGCCAACATTAATTATTCCCTGCCATTTATTTGGAATGATGAAAAACAAACTTTCAAAGCAGGTTATTCGGGACAGAATAAAACCAGAGAATTCCAAACCAGGTTTCTCACATATAAGAAAAGTCCTTATGGTACATTTAATGAAAACCTGCTGACTCTGCCTCCGGATAAAATCTTTAATAAAGAAAACATCAACGCTGATGGTTTTATTATTGAAGATATTACCAGCAATACTGACCGCTACCATGCTACTTCAATGCTCAATGCAGGGTATGCACTTTTAGATAACCGCTTTACAGATAAATTAAGATTATTGTGGGGAATACGGGTAGAAAATTTCAACCAGGAAGTGAATACCCGTGATCTTTCGGGCCGTATGGTAGCTGTGAGTAACAAAAATTTTGATGTGCTGCCTTCTGCCAGCTTTACTTTTAGTTTTACCCGTAAACAAAACCTGAAACTGGCGCTGTCCCAGACAGTATCCAGACCTGAATTCCGTGAGCTGGCCAATTTTTCCTACTATGATTTTGTTACCAACAGTTCCATCATTGGCAATCCTGATTTGCAACGAAGTTTGAATACCAATGCAGACATCCGCTTTGAAATTTTTCCAAAAGCAGGTGAAATAGTTTCCGTATCTGCTTTCTATAAAAACTTTAAAAATCCGATTGAGCAGGCCATACTTTCCGGATCAGTGCCCAGTAACCGTATCCGCACTTTCATCAATTCTGACCAGGCAGATACTTACGGAGCGGAGCTGGAAATCAGAAAACAACTCAGTTTTCTCGGAGAGAAAAGCTGGCTGGAAAACACAATTGTTTATGCCAACATGGCCATTATAAAGTCTGCCGTAAATATTGCTTCCTTAAATCTTGAAAGCAAAGAACGTCCGCTTCAGGGTCAGTCTCCTTACCTGATCAATGCAGGAATTTTATACAACACAATTAAAAACGGACTTGCCTTCAGTTTGCTTTATAACCGTACCGGCGAACGGATTGCTGATGTTGGTTTTGCCGGTTACCCGGATATCTATGAAAGAGCAAGAGATATCCTGGATTTTCAGGTGGGAAAGCAGGTAGGAAAGAAGGGAGAATTGAAACTGAATCTGTCCGACATGTTGAATCAGAAAACAATTTTTTACCAGAACCTGGATAATAAAAAAGTTTATAACAAAAAAAATGACCAGGTGGTAAATGACGTAAAGTATGGCGCCAGTATTTCTGTAGCCTATACGTATAATTTCAAATAAAAATTTAACCGGAATAAAATAAAAATATGAAACAGATAAAATATACAGGATGGATGTTGGTACTGGTCATCCTGTTTGGGAGTTGTTCAAAGACTTATAACGTAGATGACGGAAGCAACAGTAGCGATGA
>DATDPZ010000229.1:0-6072 GCA_035292525.1 Chitinophagaceae bacterium | reverse complement strand
ACCATGCATAATAAGAAAACCTATAAGGCCAGACTCATTGGTAAAGATCCCAGCAGCGATCTGGCTGTATTGAAAATAGATGGAACCGGGCTACCTTATTTGCTTTACGGAAATTCTGACGAATTGAAAATCGGTCAGTGGGTATTGGCTATCGGCTACCCGCTTACATTGAAAACTACCGTAACAGCTGGAATTGTAAGCGCCAAAGCAAGATCAATAGGCATTAACCAGAACCAGAGCCAGTCGCCTGTAGAATCTTTTATACAAACTGATGCAGCAGTGAACCAGGGAAATAGTGGCGGAGCATTGGTAACTACAGATGGAAAACTGGTCGGCATTAATTCAGCTATTCTTGCACCAAGTGGTACTTATGCCGGCTACTCATTTGCTATTCCTGTTACTATTGCTAAAAAAATCATTAATGATATTATTGAGTTCGGAGATGTGCAAAGAGGATTTTTAGGAATTCAATATGCCAGAGGTTTAACAGAAACTCAGATGAAGGAACTGGGCATCAAAGAAGGTGAAGGGGTGTATGTTTCTGCTGTTCCCTCCGATGGAGGGGCAGCAGCTGCAGGAATTAAAAAAGGAGATATCATTACTAAAGTAAATAATGTACCCGTAAGCTCCGGTTTGGAAATGAGTGCTCAAATTGCCGGCTTCAGGCCAAAAGATAAAGTTGCGGTTACTTACAAACGCGGTGGAAAAGAATATACAACTACCGTAACCCTGAAAGGACAAGTGAGCAGTGTAGTTGGTGTAACAACAGAAAACATCCAGGATAAAATTGGCGCCGACCTGGCAACACTGGATGCTAAAAAAGCTTTACAATATGAAGTGGCCGGCGGTGTTGTGGTGAAGAAAATCAGGGAAGGCGGAAAATTAAGCCAAACAAAAATGGATGAAGGTTTTGTCATTACAAGTATAAATGGAATAACAGTTAAAGACCTGAATGATCTTAGCAGAATTCTTGATACCCAGATAGGCACAGTAAGATTGGAAGGTTTTTATCCTGGTTACCGGGGTAATTATACCTACCCGCTTGACCTGAATAACGATTAATGAAAATCCAGATACAAATAAAAGCCGTCTCTTCCTGAGGCGGTTTTTATTTTTGGAACAGCAACCAGTCCCAGGCGTTTATTACTGTCCTTTTTTTATTTGTAAAATTCATTGTTTTGCCTGTAAATACATTTTGAAATTCTCCGTACACCCTTTCATCGCTGATCTCAAAACTTAAATTTGATTTTTTGGAAAAATTCAGAATTACCAGCACTTCCCTGTTTCTGTTTTTTTTGAGGAAAGCAAAAATTTTGTCATCCGCAGTTGTTTTCAACCTGACTGTTTTTACATTTTCATCCCCTGCCCTTAAAGCAGGATGCTGGCTATGCAGGGAAAGTAAGGTTTTATAAAAATCATGAAGTTCATTTTTTCCGGTCCATTCTATCGGGTCTTTTTCAAAAAATTTCAACCGTTTTTTGTTGGGCAATTCCTGGCCGCTGTATAAAAGTGGTATTCCATTCCAGGTACAACTGAAAACAGCAAGGGCTTTTGCCATTTCCCCGTATTTTTCAAACTCTGTACCATTCCAGCTATTCTCATCGTGGTTGGAAGTGAACCATGCCCGCATGCTGGTATTGCCAGGGATTTTATATTTTTCCAAAACAGAATCCAGTTCTGAAATTGGTAAGCCGGAATGGTAAAATTCTTTTGCCTTATGCATCCATGTCCATGTATAAGCTGCGTCATATACACCCATGTATTCCGGATGATCCAACGGATCCAGTTCGCCCAGCCAGAAAAGTTTTTTAGTTTTTTCTAATTCGGTTCTTGCCTCTTTCCAGAAATCCAGTTCCACCCAGAATGCAAGATCAGAACGAAAGCCATCAATATCACAGGTAGTTACCCAAAATTTCATCGCTTCAATCATTGCTTTCCTGAGTTCAGGATTTTTAAAATCCAATTCAATGATGTCTTCCATACCGGATGCCATTTTAAAATCTCCGGTTGCCGTATCTTTTTGATACCATTCTGGATGTTCTTTTGTCCATTTATGATCCCAGCCAGTATGATTAGCTACCCAATCAATGATTACTTTGAAACCTAAAGCATGTGCCTCTTTAACCAGCGTTTTAAAATCTTCTATGGTTCCGAACTCAGGACTGACAGCAGTATAATCTGCACAGGCATAATAACTGCCCAATGATCCTTTTTTATTTTTTTGTGCAATGGGTGTAAGGGGCATGAACCAAAGCGTCTCCACTCCCATTTCCTTCAACCTGGGTAAATGTTTCAAAAAAGCGTTTATGGTTCCTTCACTGCTGTATTGGCGAAGATTTACTTCATAAATATTAGTTGAATGGGACCAGTCAGCCGGCGTGAAATTATTTGTCATGTCTTTTTGGATATTTTCTGATCTTTCTCTATTACCTGCTTGTCCGCATGCCAGGAGAATAATGAAGAGTAAACCAGATGACTTTATAGGAAGCATTTAAAAATTTCCGGAAAGTTATTAAGAATAAATAAACCGGCAGTATCTTATTGTATGAATGCCATTTTTATTAAAAATCTGTTTAATCCCTGTCATCCGTATTCCGATTTTTTTTGTCAAAAAAAAGTATAACTATCGGGATAAAAACGTCATCACACAAACCTTTACAAACACTGTTATTTCATTGCTATATAAAGCGAAGTTGAAAAGAATTTTGATTCGTTCTAAAATAAAATTACAGTTCAGGAAGAAAACAATGAACAAAGCTGAAGAACCATTCGTGTAGTTTTTTAATTCCTTAAAGTAATTCTGACTACCTTTTGAAATATTGCTTTTATTAAATATCAATTTCTACGTTCAAATAGAAATGAAAAACAACACTAATACCCGGCGCAGATTCATCAAATCATCAGCATTTGGGTTGATCAGCATCACCGCATTTACTAATTCTTCTACAGAAAGTATTATCAACAAGCCAGCTGCTTTGATCAATGGAGAACCTCTTTTTTACAGGTACCCAAGTATGGATGACAATATGGTAAGTGGCATTGTAGGCGCTTCGCATGGAAACTTTGATATGGTAAAAGAATTAGTCGGCAAACGACATGAACTTGCAGGAGCTGCATGGGATTGGGGTTTTGGCGACTGGGAAACTGCCTTGGGTGCTGCCTCACATGTTGGCCGCCGTGATATTGCAGAATTCCTGATCAGTAAGGGTGCCAGACCTGATATTTTTACTTTTACGATGATGGGTATGCTGAAAAGTGTGCAGGAGATGATAGAAACTGTCCCCGGTATTCAAAGCCATACAGGTCCGCATGGCATCACACTATTACAACATGCGAAGAACAGGCTCGGAGATAAAAATATTTCTGAAACAGACAAAACCAATGTAAATCTTGTGATTACTTATCTTCAGGGTTTGGGCAATGCTGATAATAAACCAAAAAGTCTTGAGGTTACCGAAGAAGAAAGGAAAAAATATTCCGGTGAATATCGTTTTGGAGATGGCGAATCTGAACTATTTATTGTAGATCTGCACCGGCTGGGTTTCTTACAGGTGAGTCGCAAAGCATCATCACCAAGAAAGTTGAATAAAGTGGGTGAAAACATTTTTTCGCCTGCAGGTGCAGCATCTGTAAAAATCAGTTTTAAAATAATAGAGGGGAAGTCAGTTTCCCTGACTATTCATGAACCGGATCCGGTTATTACAGCATTAAAAATTTAAGCAATTTGTAAATTTGATTTTATTGAATTCATTTAATCTTTTATTATGGCAGAATTAAAAACCCAAAAAAACAAAGCCAGTGTAACTGACTTCATAGCTACTTTAGATGATGAAGTAAAAAGAAAAGACAGCCAGCAACTGCTTAATATCTTTAAAGAAGTAACAAAAGAAAAACCCAGTATGTGGGGCAGCAGTATTATCGGCTATGGTTCTTACCATTACAAATCAGATCGCAGTAAACAAGAAGGTGATTGGATGATGACTGGATTTTCACCCCGTAAACAAAACATCTCATTATACATTATTCCCGGTGTGGGGAAATACAAAAACCTCCTGGAAAAACTGGGTAAACATAAAATAAGTGGCGGCTCCTGTCTTTATATAAAACGTTTATCAGATATTGATGAGAAGGTTTTAAAAGAACTGATTAAAGTAGCTTTTCAGGATATGAAGAAAGCTCACAAAACAGCCTGATATCTAAAAATTAAATATGCTGCCCGAAAATATTTATTAACCCTGTTATATGCTAAAGTTCAATTCAATTCATAAACTATCTTTAGTATTTCTTTGCGTTTTTTACTCTTATACTACTATTTCCGCACAGGCAATTGATTTGCAAAAAACCAGGAAAATTATTGAAGAAACCGTAACGAAATTTTCTGCCGACTATTTAAAAGGTGACTCAGTAGCTCTGGCAGCCTATTATTCAAAAGATGCCCAGTTGGGTTTGGCCAAAGGCGATGAGATAATTTCTGTCTGGGGCAGATCGATCCGCAATTCTATTAAAACCAATACCAGGAATCTGATCTTTACTATTATTACACTTACAGGAGACGATGAGTTTTTAATTGATTTTGGACTTTATGAAGGAAAAGATGACAAGCACCAGTTAAAATACCAGGGTAAATATGTGGTGGTATGGAAACAGGAAAATGGAATTTGGAAAATTTATCGGGACAATGGTTTGTAACAATTTAAATTAACAAGAATTAATTATTTTTTAAACC
Organism: Chitinophagaceae bacterium; assembly: GCA_035292525.1. Lineage (GTDB taxonomy): Bacteria > Bacteroidota > Bacteroidia > Chitinophagales > Chitinophagaceae > VBAS01. The sequence continues at coordinate 1,346 of DATDPZ010000229.1, read as the reverse complement.
CATGAAAGCTGTTATTTACAACCAATACGGTCCGCCAGAAGTTTTACAGTTACAAGAAGTGGAAAAGCCTATACCCCGAAAAAATGAGATTTTGATTAAAGTAAAAGCCACCGCAGTTAACACAGCAGATGTGCGGATAAGGAAAGCGGATCCCCAACTGGTCCGTCTGTTTTTCGGATTATTCAGGCCAGGAAAAAAAATACTCGGTTTAGTATTTTCCGGTGAAGTAGTTGCGCTGGGCCAGGATGTAAAACGATTCCATATTGGCGACCAGGTTTTCGGATCAACAGGCATGCGGTTTGGAGCCAATGCTGAATTTGTTTGTTTACCGGAAAAGGGAAAAATTCTCATAAAGCCGGCAGAGATTTCTCATGAAGAAGCAGCCGGCCTTCCTTTTGGAGGCATTACGGCAATTCATTATCTAAAAAAAGCCGGCATCAGACAAGGACAAAAAGTTTTGATCTATGGTGCTTCAGGCGCTACAGGCACAGCAGCTGTGCAAATAGCAAAGCATTTTGGTGCCGGGGTAACTGGATTTACCAGCACCAGGAACTTTACAATGGTAAAATCTATCGGAGCTGATGAAGTGATTGACTATAATAAAGAAGGAGTGACAGACAGAGGGAAACAATTTGATATCATTTTTGATACAGTAGGCAAAACCTCTTTTGCAAGATGCAAAAATGCGTTGGCTCCTGGTGGAAAATTTGTAACAGTAAATAAAGGCCTGGCCAGAACGAATATGGCAGATCTGGAATTTCTTTCTGCATTAACAGCATCTGGAGAATACAAAGTAATTATAGATAAATTTTATACTCTTGATCAGATGGCTGAAGCTCATCGTCATGTAGACACAGGGCATAAGAAAGGAAATGTAATAATCAGAGTTTCTTATTGATTCCAAAAAAGCATCTATATATATTTGTACACAGCACAAACTGAATTGCTTCTTACATTCAACTTATCTTTGAACAGTGAAAAGTTTTGAAGTTCCCATTATTTACCGGAGTCCACTTATTTCTGCCATTAAAAAAAAGCGGAAGGAAGCGGATAAAATGAAAAAGGATTTCAGCCCAACTCTTCTTGATTTTGGCCCTTTGCAGATCTACCTTGCCCGGCATTTTGGATTTTGTTATGGTGTGGAAAACGCCATTGAAATTGCTTTTAAAACAGTAGATGAAAATCCCGGTAAAAGAATTTTTCTTTTAAGTGAAATGATACACAACCCACAGGTAAATGCTAATCTGCAAAGTCATGGTGTTAATTTCTTGCAGGATAATTATGGGAAAGAGTTGATCCCTTTCGAAACGCTGACCGCAGAAGACATTGTTATCATCCCTGCATTT
>DATDPZ010000228.1:0-3788 GCA_035292525.1 Chitinophagaceae bacterium | reverse complement strand
TATCCAGATTGCATCATCATACTCATGGATAATTTTTTTTCTGAATACTTTAGCCAGCATCCATTCAAAAAAAGGAGGTCCGATTGGGGCAGCTTCCCGATGAATAAAAATATAATCAGCCTTTGCAGACTGGATCAGATGGATTATTCTTCTGAAGAAACCATTAATTATTCCTGATGCTTTTATTAGTTTATTTCCCGGAGCATAAAGAATATCCCATGCATGCTGATCCAGGTAACTCAGCATTTCATATTTGAAACCTTCTTTCTCAAGAGCCGGCAAAAAAAGTTCCACCCTGAATCGTTGTGAAGGGGCAACTTTCTCAGGGTAGGGTACCCAGAAATGAATTACGGTTTTTTTATTCTCCATAAATCAACGGGTAGAGATTGCGGGCAATATCAATCGAACGGTATTTTTTTGCAATGTCAAATATCTTTCTTTGCAACTCTTCTTTTTTATTATTGTTTAAAAAAGTTTCCATCTGATTTACCCCCTCCCGCATATTTTCCTTTTTCTGCAGATTTATCACTACGCCAATTTCGTTTTTCTCTATAATTTCTGAATCATCCGAAATATCCGGAGAAATAATTACGGGCATACCCATCGCCCAGTATTCCCCGTCTTTAATAGGTGTTCCATATCGCTTGGAAGGTACTGGCACCTGCGGGTTAATAGCAAAATCACCCAATGAAAGATAACGTGGAATTTCAGTATGGTTTACAAATATTTTTACAATAGTGTCTGCGGGAATGCCTACTCTTTTTATTTGTCTTTCTATTTCTTCATCTGATTCATCTGACAACATTAAAAAACGGAAATCATTTCCCCAATGATCATGGCAGGCTTTTACAAAATCAAACACTTCATCTCTCAGGTAGGTGCCACCCAGCTTGCCGGCATATACACAAACCAGTTTGTCATCCAGGCTCAGTTCTTTCAATAATATTTCATCTTTAGGCCGTGGATAAAAATGGTTGAAATTTATACAGGAGGGCCTGACAAAATAATTTTTTATCTCCGCTCCGTATTTTTCCCTGGCATAAGTCTTCATGGCAGCAGTAGTAGCGATCACAAAGGAAGCTTTTTTTGAAAGCAGTTTTTCCAAACGGTACAGAATTTTAAAAGACAGGCTGTTTTTTTTCCATGCCCCGGTTTCCACCATCGCGGTAGCATGTGGTTCATAACTGTCCATCACCAGTGTGCTGCCGGTAAACCGGCTGAGCAGATAAGCTATGCTTCCTGCCGGTGTACAAAAAGCATGTATGATGGTAATATTTTCTCTTTTTATAAGCTGGAACAATTTCTGAAAATGCCCCAGGTAAATAATAAATTTTTCCAACCCGAATTTTTTATATGCCTGCGGGTAAACTGAGATATTCAGAGCAGACCATTCTTTGTTTACCTGTACCAGTTCGTCATGAGTGAGGGCTATTTGTTTTTTTTCGGCTGTCACAATAATTATTTTATATGCCGGGGATAATAATTCCCTGATCATTCTTACATAGGGCAGGGTGGCCGTCTGAACCAGGGCATCTTTATAACTCCACTGGGTAAGGATGAGCAGGTTGCCATTGAGTTTTTCAGAAACTCCATAAACCCGGGTATATATTTTTTTTGCAATGTCAAACGACCGGTATTTTTTTGCCGTATTCCTGATTTTTATCTGCAGCTCCTCCTTATTTAAAATCATTTCCTCTAGCCGGTTTATCGTTTTCCCGAAATCTTCTTTTTTGCTGAAATCTATTACCAACCCCGTATTTTCTCTTTCAATAATACCGGAGTCATCAGATATTTCCGGGCTGATTACTACGGGCAGTCCCATTGCCCAGTATTCTCCATCCTTGATGGAAGTACAATACCGTTTTGTTGGCACGGGCTTTACGGGGTTAATTGCAAAATCGCCTAAAGAAAGATATTGAGGAATTTCCCGGTGAAATACAAACTTGCTGATCACTACATCAGGTGGAAGGCCTGTTCTTTCCAGTTCAGTATCAATCTCTGCTTTTGAAGCAATGGTCAGCATCAGGAACCTGAAATCATTTTTCCAGTGATCATAACAGGCTTTTATAAAATCAAACACTTCTTCTTTTAAATAAATGCCACCGAGTTTGCCGGCATAAACACACACTATTTTATTTTCAAGCTTTAATTCTTTTAAAAGTGTTATGTTTTTTTCCTGTTGAGAAAACATTTCCATGTCAACGCAGGCAGGTTTTACAAAATAATTTTTTATCTGAATATCAAATTTCTCCAGTGCATATTGTTTCATTCCTTCCGAAGTGGCAATTAACACGGAAGCCCTGACTGTTTGTTTTTTTTCCAGGGCATATAATATCCTGAAAGCCCAGCCATTTTTTTTCCATGTTCCGTTTTCCACCATGGATTCTGCATGGGGTTCATAACTGTCAATGACCAGTTTTGCCCCTGTTATTTTACTTAACAGGTAAGCCATACTGCCTGCCGGTGTACAAAATGCATGAATGACTTTTATCTTTTCCTTTTTAATAACCCGGTAGAGTTTGATAATTTGTCCGAAAGCTGATAAAAATTTTTTAATCCCAAACCGTTTATAGGGAAGAGCCAGCAGCTCCATATTTTTGCTTTCCCATTCTTTGTTGATGATATTCGCTTCATTTTTACTCAACGCCAGATGCGGTTGTTCTGCAGTAACCATAATTATTTTCCTGTCATGCTGAATGATATGGCGGATGATATCAACATAGGGCAGGGTATAGGCCTGCACTAAGGCGTCCTTAAAGCTCCACTGGGTAAGCACAAGAATATTACCTTCCGGTTTCATTTGATGAGCTTAATCATTTTGCGGCCAACAATAGCTTTAATAAATAATAACAGAAATTCTTTATTCAAGCCAAAACCTTTTATGGCTGCTGTTATTTCCTTTAAGGAGGCTGACCGGTTATGATCCAGGTACTGGTGAATGGCGCAGAAATAATGTGACCAGGCTTTGAGGATTTTTTTTTCAGATTCCGATAAATTTAAATTTTTTATGACCCATTCCGTCGCTTTTTTTCTTGCTTCAATTACCTTTTGATTATTGTTCATTGAACGTTTATCATGCTGACGCATGCTAAGGCAAACTTCTTTACTGATAAATATTTTATTATTCTTAAGATTGGCGAGCAAAAAGAGCCAGTCCTCTGTGGAAGCCAGTTCTCTTTCCTCCTGAAAAAAGGAAAACGATTTATCTTTTATGTTTATGCAATAATTGCAGGCAAGAATATTTCCTTTCAGAAAAATACTGCGGTCATACCATCCTTCAGTTAAATGCTGCAATTCAGGGTGAGTTATTGTTTTCCCGTTACTGAAATAATTGTATTTAGTTGCCAGCAGTTTCACCCCGGGATTTTCTGTAATTATTTTATCAAGTGTTTCCAGGTAAGGAGATAGCATCAGGTCGTCCGAATCTAAAAAAACAGTATAGTCACCCTTTGCCTGCTTTAAACCAAAATTTCTTGCTGCTCCTCTTTCTTCATTCTGCTTATAAAAATATATTATCTTTTTTTCATTGGAGTATCCGCTTTCAATTATTTGTTTTGTATTATCAGTACTCCCATCATCTATGATCAGAATTTCAAAATATGGATATGTTTGATCCAGAATGCTATCAATAGTTTCAGTAATTAAATGAGCACGGTTATATGTGGGAATGATGACGGAGAAAAAAATCATTTTAGTAATTCGTTGTATAAGGCTATGTGTTTATCCACTTTTACATTCAGCCCATAGGTTTTTATTGCATCAGCCTTTGCCTGGAGGGCCAGCCGTTC
>DATDPZ010000227.1:0-9268 GCA_035292525.1 Chitinophagaceae bacterium | reverse complement strand
GTTTAATGCAATAAATAAAAAACAGAATTCAAATATGCAAAACATAACTATTGATGAACTGAAAGTCCGTCTCGATGCCGGAGAAAGCATTAACATAGTGGATGTGAGAGAGCCACATGAGAATATGGAATTTAATATCGGGGGCACTTTAATTCCTTTGGGGAAAATACAAGCAATGCAGATTGAAGAAATAGAGGAACTGAAAGACAAAGAACTGATCCTTTATTGCCGCAGCGGTAACCGTAGCGGGCAAGCCTGTTTGTTTCTTGATGCTATGGGTTTTAAAAACACAAAAAACCTGGTAGGGGGTATGCTTGCCTGGCAAGAGAAGTTTGGGAAATAGGCAGCAGTCGGGAGTTCAGCGTTACGTGTGACACCAGATTCCTAACACTATGCTCAGCACTCATAGCTTTACATTAACACCAAACATAAAATTCGTCCCGGCCATCGGGTAATAATAATTTTCTGTTGTCAGACTCCCTCCATAGATATAACTGAAGCTGTACCCATTCGGTTCGTACAGTTTATTGAAAGTATTATTTACCAGTAAAATAATATTGATTTCACGCAACCGGTTTTTTCTCCAAGAATAAATGAGCCTTGCATCTTGTATATAAAATCCATCAAGCCTCCTGTTTTCATTTTGTGTATTATCAAGGTATTGTTTACCCACATACTTGCTGATAAAACTTATTTCGATGTTTTTTGCAGGATGTATATTTATAGTGGTACCTCCAATAATATCGGGGGAGTAGGCAATATCAGCAGAGGAATATTGATTTGTTTTTTGACCCCCGTTATCATAGTCATCTATATATTCTTTAAAATTCAATACTTTGTTTTTGCTTAAAGAAATATGGGCCTGAAGATTAATAAATTTGTTAAAGGAAGTGCTGCCGGTCAGTTCAATTCCCGTCCGGAAACTTTTGGGAATATTTGTGCGGGTATAAGCTCCTACATCATTTATTTTTCCGGTTAACACCAGTTGATCTTTATAATGCATGTAAAAAACAGTTGCTCCTAAGTGGTACTTTAAATTTCTGCTTTCAATTCCTAATTCTATATCATTAAGTTTTTCCGGTTTGGGAATTTGCGAAAGCCCGGCTTCAAAATCGTCCCGGTTGGGTTCTTTTTGTCCTTTACTGAATGAGAAATACATGGACCAATTGTTTTTTAAATAACTGATTCCGGCTTTCGGATTAAAAAAATGGTAATGATTCAGCACCTGAAGCCCGGGATTATTTCTGAATCCATCAATTGAATATTTTACTTTTCTGAATTGTAAATCCAGGAAAGCAATAAGGCGCCTGTTAATTTTTGTTTCTTCTTTCAGATAAAAATTCAGGTCTGTTTTAAATGCATCCAGGTCATACCATCTTGCAGGCGATAACAATCCGTTTGCTGCCCAGGTCACTTCCCCAAAATGATTGCCATCATAGCGATTCCATCCGCCACCTAGTGTAATCTGCGATAAGCTATCCTTGTAATGGAAAGAAAAAAGGCTTCCATAAAAATCATTATCCAGCCAAAGCCGGCGAACAAGATCTGTATGAGTAACCACCTGGTTGCCATTCATGGGTTCTGTAAGACCATAATCAACGTATGCTCTGTCGGACTTATATTGTTCGTAGTAGCCTTTTCCCTTTATATAGAAAACAGTTGTATTAAATTTAATCCTGTTATTCATTTGCCGGTTAAATAAAAGCTGGAAGTGGTCCTGTTTATAATTATCGGTTTCATTATCGTAAGGCTCACCCGGTCTTTCTGTTCCGGCATAATTTACGGTGCGGTGCAGAGCCAGGTCTGCTTCAGAAACGCCATACCATGCCTGGTAAGTTTTTTCTTTTCCTGAAAAAATATTGAAACGTAAAGAAGATCTTTTATCGAGGTAAGCTGTGGAAAAATAAAATGACTTCAGATCACTGCGGGCCCGGTCTATATAGCCATCGCTGCTGATTTTTGATAATCTCAGGTCAGCGGTAAAATGATCTGCTATTAAACCGGTTCCTGTTTTAATAGTATGCTTCCAGGTATTAAATGAACCATAGCTGTTGTTGAATTCAGCAAATGGTTTCGTGTTTATTTCATTTGTACTGATATTGATGCTGGCGCCAAAAGCACCCACTCCATTAGATGAAGTACCTACTCCTCTTTGTACCTGGATGCTGTTAACAGAAGATAAAAAATCAGGCAGGTCAACAAAGAAGGTTCCCTGGCTTTCCGGATCATTAAACGGAACTCCGTTCAACGTAACATTGATCCGGGATGCATCAGCGCCCCGTATCCTGATCCCGGTGTATCCTACACCATTTCCTGCATCGGAATTTACAACCACCGATGGCGTCTGGTTTAGCAGCAAAGGAAGATCTGCACCCAGGTTATTTTTTTCAATTTCTCTTTTGTAAATAATTGTTTTGGTAAACGGAGAATTCTCAGCGGCTCTCACCGCTCTTAATTCTACAGGTTCCAGCAAGAGAATACTGTCTTTTTTCTCTTCTTTTTGCCCGAAGGCAAAATAGCCGGAAAAAATAAATGCAAATAGCAAAATCCTCTTCATTTTTTTAAAATTTATGTTTTAAAAATGAGAGGGAATGCAATTGACAGGGGAAAAATGAAAGATGATTTGCACCTTCCCTGGCAGGCATTACCCTGATCAGGTTCTACGGGTTTGATCTCAGATTCCCGCCCTTTGGCGGGAAACACCCCGGGGAAACGCTGAAGTTCTGAAGCAAAACTAAGAAAGTATTTTTTAAAATACTGTAACTTTTCTGCGCCAACTTTCGTTTTAAACTTCAAACCATTAATTATGAAGAAGAAAATATGGCTTGTTTTGTTAGCCGCCATGTACATCGCACCGGCATTTACCCAAAAAACTATTACAGATGCTAATGCAGAGAAAAGAATTGTTGAAAGTTTCCATGGAATAGATGTTGCTACCGGTATAACGCTGATCCTGACCAGGGGTGAAGAGGAAGAAGTGGCGGTAAGTGCAGCCGCTGCTGAATTCAGGGATAAAATAATTACCAGGGTTACAAACGGGATTCTGAGAATTCATTACGAAACCAAGTTAGGAGCAATCAATAAAAAAAATGAAAGCAAGAATTTGAAAGCTTATGTTTCTTATAAATCACTCAATCTGCTTCATGTAAATACCGGTGCTGAAGTTGAAATACAGGGCATACTAACCGCTCCCCGTTTGGAATTAGAGGCAAATACAGGCGGGTTGGTAAATGGGGAAGTGGATATTGATAACCTGAAAGTGAGCCAGAATACAGGGTCTAAGATAACCTTGACAGGAAAAACCAATTCGATGGAAATATACGGGGATACCGGAAGTAAATTTATCGGGGAATCTTTAACTGCTGATACCTGCAGTATTTCGGTAAGCACGGGTGCAGGAGTTACCATTACCGTAGAAAACGAATTGAATGCAAAAGCCAATACCGGTGGTTATATTAAATACAAGGGAGACGCCGGTATCCGGGAAATAAAAACAAACACGGGTGGATCCATTTCAAAAATTTAATTATTCAAAAAAAAGAATCATGAAAAAATTATTAATCCTGTTAGCAGCTATAACATTTGGCCTGAAAAGTTTTGCTCAGAAAACCGTGAACGATGCAAATGCAGAACAAAGACAGGTAAGTGGATTTCATGCTATAAGTATTGCCAACGCTTTTGAAGTGTTTATTACCCAGGGAAATGAAGAAGCAGTTGCCATAAGCGCATCTTCTTCAGAAATTAAGGAGCGTATTAAAACCACTGTTGAAAACGGGGTATTGATAATCCGGTTCGATGATGATAAAAAATTCTGGAAATTATTTAACAGCGATAAACAAAAATTAAAGGCATATATATCTGTAAAAAGGCTGGATAAACTTTCAGTTAGCGGGGCCTGTAATGTATATATGGAAGAGGGTATTTCTTCCGGCGATCTTATTATCAGATTTTCCGGTGCCAGCGATCTGAAAGGGAAAGTGAATGCAAAAAATCTTTCTGTGGATTTAAGTGGTGCTTCAGACATCACTTTATCCGGAAATGCAGCCAACCTGAAAGTAGAAGCAAGCGGGGCCAGCGATTTTAAGGGGTATGAATTAATAACGAATTATTGTGAAGCTAAAGCTTCCGGTGCTTCTTCCGTTTTTATTACGGTCAATAAAGAACTGAATGCAACTGCCAGCGGGGCCAGTGATGTGAAATTTAAGGGAGAAGGATTGATAAGAAATATTAAAACAAGCGGCGCCAGCAGTGTGTCCCGAAAGTCATAATAAATAATTGGAATAAAAAAAGCCTCCTTTTTACGGGATGCTTTTCTTTTGTTGCGAAGGGAGGGTTCGAACCTCCGACCTTCGGGTTATGAGCCCGACGAGCTACCGCTGCTCTACTTCGCGATGTGGGGTGCAAATATAGCTTCAACTCTTAAACCTGCCAAACAATTTAATTGATCTACCTTTGCAATTCTATAAAAATGAAAGTAGGATTTGTAAATATTTTTGGCAGGCCAAATGCCGGTAAAAGCACTCTGCTGAATGCCTTGATGGGAGAAAAACTGGCCATTGTTTCCTCAAAAGTGCAAACAACCCGCCACCGGATAAAGGGAATTCTGACAGAAAAAGAATATCAAATCGTTTTTTCCGATACACCCGGCATTATTGAACCCCGCTACAAACTTCATCAGAAAATGATGGAAGCGGTAAAAGGATCGCTGGAAGATGCTGATCTGGCCTTATTGCTGGTGGATGTGAATGAAAACTGGAAGGAATGTGATACCATCTTTTCGGCCTTGCAATTGAAAGTACCGGCCTTCGTGGTAATCAATAAAATTGACCGGGCCGGTGAAAAGAAAAACAAGGAAGCAATCAGTTTTTTTGAAAATAAATCTTATTGTAAAAAAGTGCTGGCTGTTTCTGCTTTAACCGGCATCAACAAAAAGAAATTTATAAAAAATATTCTTGAATTTCTTGGTGATGGCGAACCCTTCTACAGCAGGGATGAACTTTCTGATCTGAACACCCGGTTTTTTGTAGCGGAGTTAATCCGGGAAAAAATATTTGAAAATTTTGAAGAGGAAATTCCTTACCAGGCAACGGTGATGGTAAATGAGTTTAAACAAAAAACAGGCTTAATAAAAATTTCGGCAGATATCATTGTACAGAGAGAAACACAGAAAGCAATCATAATCGGCGGTGGAGGAAATATGATCAAAAAGGTTGGCACTGAATCCCGTCAATCCATTGAAGCATTCCTGGATCAGAAAATATTTCTGGAGCTATTTGTAAAAGTGAAGGAGAAATGGAGAGACAATGAAATACGTTTAAAGGAGTATGGATATTATTAATAGCTAAGATTTATTTTCTTTATTAAAAATTAAGTAAATTGAAGTATAAATTTATGTTATGAAAAAATTTATCATGATAATTGCATTTATTGCAATACATAGCAGTGCATATTTTCAGCAAGCTGCTCCCCCAATTGTAACATCAATCTTGGATAATATTTCAGAAATAAAGGGTTTTACTGGTAATAACTTTCATGTCAATAGCCTTGATATACTTAATGTATACGGATTAAAATTTTCAACCAGTAAAAGGGTGGAAGGAACTGCATTTTTCAGTAATGAGTGGAATTGGGGATTTATCAAAATTGATAATGGCATTGTCATTGATAGTGTCAGGCTCAGGTATAATACGCTTTATAAAGAACTTCATTTCCTTGATCGTGAAAGTGAGTATTCTTTAAATGATTACTTCATTGAATTTGGGTTTACAATAATGGATAAAGAAACTAAGAACAAAATATTGTTCAGAAATGGGTTTCCTGCATTTGATAAAAACAATACAAAAACGAATTACCAGATATTGGCAGGTAATGAATACAAGTTATTAAAATTAACAATTAAGGAATTACAGGAAAATACAGCACTGGATGGTCAAACATATAATCGAATTACAGAAAAGAATTCCTATTACATTTACAACTCTTTGGATAGCACCATGGTTAAAGTCCGCATGGGGGTACAGCAATTGCTTGTTGACTTTCCAGGACTAAAAGAACAGATTGCAACTATTTGCTCGAAAGAAAATTTAAAATGTAAGTCAGAATCTGATCTCATCACTTTATTTTCAAATATAATTACCCCAACCTCTGCATTAGGGGAACCTGAAACAAAAAAGCCGTTCTGATAATGTGATTCAGGCTTTAATAAAACAATGGGTTTAAAGTGATAGGTGAAAATTGAAGTTTATTTTTATGAACAAAAAGTATTGTTTTTTTAATTTATTATTTGTATTTACTTCTTTGATTGTTTCAGGTCAGGTTTTTATTGAAACTGGACCGCCTCCCAACTCAAGAGACCCTTTTGGAAGCATAATTGTTTATGGAAGTGGAGGTTTATCACAAACAATTCCTTACAACAGGATTAAAGGAAGTGCATTCTGGAAGGATGAATGGCAAAAAGCTTATTTCTTTGATTCCCGTAATTCAGCAAAAGGCAGTTACCAGGCTAAATTTAATTTTGCCACTCAGGAAGTTCATTACCTGGACAAAAGAGGGGAAGAGCAGGCAGCCATACCCGGGGAATTGAGTGCGGTAGTTTTTATGCAAAAAGACGACAGTACAAAAATTGCAACCATTTTCAGATCCAATATAGATGAAGTAAAATTAAAAGCCGGGTGTAAAAAATGTTTTGCTCATGAGCTGAACCAAGGGGATACCAAACTATTGAAAATAACTCAACGTGAAGTAAAATCAGAAGATTCTCTGTTTGGCACACAAAAAAAATATTTTTTTAGTAATAAAGAAGAATATTTTATTCAGGTAGGAGAACAATATAACCGGTTAAAACGATTAACAAAAGACGCTTTTTTTTCTTTTATTCCGGGAAAAACTGCATACGATGCATGGATAAAAGAAAAGGGACTTAAGTTCAACAGGGAGAGTGAATACCTTGTTTTCCTGGAACATTATAATGCCACACATATAAAAGACTAAAAACTCAGCAGAAATTTAAAAGCATGGGATTTACATTAGCCATAACAGGAAGGCCCAATGTGGGCAAAAGCACTTTATTCAATCGTTTACTGGAACAGCGAAAAGCTATAGTGGATGATGAAAGTGGTGTAACCCGAGACCGTCAGTACGGCATTACCGAATGGAATGGTAAATCTTTTAATGTAATAGATACAGGTGGATTTGTACCCGATAGCCAGGATGTTTTTGAAAAAGAAATCAGGAAGCAGGTAGCCATTGCCATTGATGAAGCAAATGCAATTTTATTTATGACTGATGTGGCAACCGGCATTACACATCTGGATGATGCCATGGCCAACTTATTACGGCGAAGTTCAAAACCTGTTTTCCTGGTAGTAAATAAAGTGGATAATAATGACCGGATGCTGGCCGCTTCAGAATTTTACAGCCTTGGATTTGAAAACGTTTTTTTTCTTTCTTCCATCAGTGGCAGCGGTACCGGTGAATTGCTGGATGCCATCACTGAAATTATTCCGGCAGAAGATGCAACCGGACATGACGAAACAGCCCTGCCTAAAATTGCTATTATTGGCCAGCCGAACGTGGGCAAATCCTCTTTATTAAATTCCCTGATCGGGCAGGAAAGGACGATTGTAAGTGAAATAGCCGGAACCACCCGGGATACTATTCATACTCATTATAATCTTTTTCAGAAAGAATTTATACTGATTGACACTGCCGGCATACGCAGAAAAACCAAAGTGCATGAGGACCTGGAATTTTATTCTGTTATCCGGGCCATCAAAGCAGTGGATGAGGCAGATGTTTGCCTGATCATGATAGATGGTACTCATGGCATTACTGCACAGGATGTAAATATTTTCAGCCTGGCTGCCCGCAAAGGAAAAGGAGTAGTGGTGCTGGTAAACAAATGGGACCTGGTAGAAAAAGAAACCAGGACAGCAAAAGACTATGAAACGGAATTAAAAAAACGATTGGCTCCTTTTACAGATGTACCCGTTCTTTTTATTTCTGCAAAAGAAAAAACAAGAATCTTTAAAGCCATCGAAATTGCATTGGAAGTTTTTGAGAACCGGAAAAAGAAAATCAGTACCTCAGAACTGAACGATGTGATCTTAAAAGCCATAGCTTCCTATCATCCCCCGGTGGTAAGAGGGCATCCGGTGAAAGTAAAATACATCACACAATTACCTACAGCAGTACCCTCCTTCGCCTTTTTCTGCAATTTCCCGGATGATATAAAACTTCCGTATAAAAATTACCTGGAAAATCAACTCCGGCAGAATTTCAATTTAAAAGGAGTGCCCATCCGGATTTTTTTCCGGAAAAAATAATTTGAAAATCTCTAAAAATATTTTTCAAAGAGTAGCAGTTTCAAAAGGGAAATCAATTTCCCAATAGGTTGTTGTATGAAAAAAAATTTCTATAGACCACTTGTAGTCATTTTGCGCTTTTACATTAAATATACTTTTGAAACTGCTTCCTGTAGTTTAATAAGCTAAAAAGAGGTATCGTAAATCTACTTTTTGTAAAAGATTCAATCCTGATTGTTTTATATTCAGAAAATCAATTTATACTTTAGTGTATTCCAATCGCTGGTGATTTTTTTCGGATCACTTTTCCATGAAATTCCCTTTATTATCTTTCTTATTTAAAACCGCGGCAAATCCATTTTCCTTTAGGTGATTAAATTTTATTAATGGGGGTTTAAATAAATAAAAATGAAACTAATTATTGGGTTATTGCTTCTGAGCCTGTCGGCATCTTCGCAAAAAGAGGGATCTGTAAAAAATAAATGGAGGCTGGACAAAAATAAAATATTGACGGGAAGCCTGGTTTTTGCAGGAGGTTCTGCAAAAGGATTTAATGAGACCTTGCAGTTTAATTATCCCATTTTTGAAAAAACATTTCCGGGGGCAAATAAACAATGGTTTGATCCAAAAGTGAGCTGGCGCAATAAATACGAAGGTGGCAACCCGGATAACGGCCCTAAGTTTTTCCTGTCCACTTCAGCTCTTGTCATGTTTACCGACCAGTATCATTTAAATAATTTTATTCAGCGAACTGCTCTTATGTCAGCACTGGTTATTAAAATCGGGGATGAGAAAAAACCATTTAAGCATTATTTACTGGACATGGTTTTTTACACCGCCTGTTACCAGTTGGGATTTTCTTCAACCTATTATCCGTTTACCAGCAGGAAGTACAAGTAAACTGTTATTTGAATTTTGCGGAAAAAGCCTGTACTCTTTTCCGGTAAGCTTTCATTTCTTTTTGC
>DATDPZ010000226.1:0-7004 GCA_035292525.1 Chitinophagaceae bacterium | reverse complement strand
AGAGGAAGTCAGGGATTATCATAAACGTATCATAGACTGGTATGACTCGCATTTAAAAGGAGATTTGAAAAAGAAAGCAGAGGAAAAAAAGACGTTGGCATTAAATCAGGAATAGAAAATACAGGAAGTGCTTTTTCAGTTCCTTCGGTGTCTTCCTAATAATCTTCAATAAAGGGAAATTGTCAGCGTAGGGTTTACATAGCGCAGGCCATGTGTGTGTGGTAACCCCTCGCTAAAAAGCATCATCGAATAAAGAAAATTGAAAAGCTTTACCTGCGAGGGGTTGCTGCCATACACATTACCATCACAAGGCAAACCCCACGCAAACCACTTCACTTAGTTTGTTGGCAAGGTGGAAGCAACTGATGACTATTTACTCTTTCGGGGTCTCTCAGGCCCAGGTTCGTTTCTGTAAATGCGAAGCCCGGTTGTCGCCCTACGCAGCCGTATTGCGATATAAGTGATGCGTGGGGACACACATAATGGCATCATCTCAGTTCCTTTGGTTCTCTTCCTTCTGCGAAATAAGGGAGGTGTCCACGAGGGGTTTGCCGTGTGTGGTCCCGATAGCTATTGGAACGGGACAACTGCGTCTAATTTCCATTTTTCTTATTTCGTTTGGATTTCTCTGTTACTGCTAAATCATTAACTTTATCTTCCTTTAATATTTTCAAAATGAAAAAGGAATTAATAGCTGAGTTGTTTGCACAATTTGAAAATGCCTGTTACAATTACAAAGGCATTGAATGCTGGAGTGCAAGAGAATTGCAATCAATATTCGGGTATACCGAATGGCGCAATTTTCTGAAAGTAATTGATAAAGCTAAAGAAGCTTGTATTAATGCCGGAGAAGAGTTAAAGTATCATTTTGTTGATGCCAACAAAATGATAGACCTGGCGAAAGGAGCTAAAAGAGAAATTGAAGATATTGCTTTAACCCGTTATGCATGTTATCTCATAGCTCAGAATGGTGATGCAGCTAAGCCATCCATTGCATTTGCCCAAACTTATTTTGCCGTGCAAACCCGCAAGCAGGAAATCATTGAACAACGTTTATCAGATATTGCAAGAGTTGCAGCGAGAGAAAAACTTTCAAAGTCAGAAAAAAAATTGTCTGGTATTATTTATGAACGGGGAGTGGATGATAAAGGATTTGCTATTATCCGTTCCAAAGGCGACCAGGCATTATTTGGTGGTTTCAGCACTATTGATATGAAACGAAAGTTGGCGGTACCGGCAACCCGACCCTTAGCAGATTTTTTGCCAACACTTACTATCAAAGCAAAAGATTTTACAACAGAACTCACCAGTCACAATGTTATTGACAAAGACCTTAGGGGAGAAACGGCTATCAGCAAAGAACATGTAGACAATAATCTTGCAGTAAGAAAGATATTAAAGGAACGTGGTGTAAAACCTGAACAATTACCACCTGCAGAAGACATAAAAAAAGTGAAACGAAAATTAGAAAGCGAAGAAAAGAAAGCTGTCAAAAAATTGAAGAAAGGAAAATAATTTTAGGTTCTCTTGTCCTTCCGCCCGGGGCCTTACCGGCAAACACTCAGCCTTGGTTCGGTGCGCCACGAATTTAAAGAATATTAGTTCTTTAAAATGCTGTACAAAAGATGGAGGCAGGCCCTCCGCTATCGGTATGCAGATGCAGATAGCAAATCACCCTCAGCCCTGGTTCGTGTCTGTAGTGAGTGAGGGTAGCCCGGTTGTGGCTCCACGCAACCGTATTTCAAAACAAGTGATGCGACAGGTTCGTGGAGACAAGTAACTATATATCTGTTAGACCACAGGGAGTAAAAAAATAATTTTTATTAAAATGCTTTGTCCAGCCAGCTACTACTATCTGGGTACCTACTTTTCAGGTAGTTTCTTATCTCTTTACATTTAACCAGTTTTGAAAAATCTTTAACTCCCTTTAATCCGATACGCCTAACGCAACTATCCTTTACTGAATTATATGTAATGCCTAAATTGTCTGACATTTCTCTAAATGCTTCGATGTGGTCTATATTTTTCCTATTCATAAGATCAATAACGGCAACCACACAATCATTTACTAAGTGTTGTTGTGCCATAAAAAATTGATTAATTATAGGTAATTTATAGAAAATCCTTTACATCTACTATTAATACATCAGCCAGCATTTTTCAGTTACTTCGGGGTCTTCCTAATAATCTTCAATAAAGGGAAGTTGTCAGCGTGGGGTTTACATAGCGCAGGCCATGTGTGCGGGGTAACCCCTCGCTAAAAAGCATCATCGAATAAAGAAAATTGAAAAGCTTTACCTGCGAGGGGTTGCTGCCATACACATTACCATCACACGGCAAACCCCACGCAAACCACTTCACTTAGTTTGTTGGCAAGATGGAAGCAACTGATATCAGCCTTGGTTCGTGTCCGTAAAAGTGAAGCTCCTCCGCCTTGGTCGTGTCGGTAAAGTGAGTGAGGGACGCCCGGTTGTCGCCCTACGCAACCGAATAGAAAATCAGCTGACTTTATGGAAAGTAACGATAGATTTCTTTTCTATGCAGTATCCGTAAAAGCTCAATTGTTTTATTCTCATAATAAAAATCAAGTCTGTATTGACCCATTCTTATTCGATAAGCAGTTTTATAACCAGTAAGTTTTTTGCAGTCGGCCAATTGAGAAGGCTGGCCGGCTTTTTCCATTGCATCAATAATACCAGTCAGGTGTTGCCGGTAAGGCACTGGTAGTTTATCCGCATCTTTTGTGAAGGACTTGCGGATTTCAATTTTCATTTCCGGGATTTTAATTTGCGGAGAAAAGCTGTTTTTTCGGTAGCAGTAAGCAACCTTGTTTTCTTTCCTTTTTCCATTGCTTTAATGATTGCAGCATCTTCTTTTTCTTCGGTATAAAAACCAATAGAAAGGCTTTTAAGTAAAGTTTCCAATACTTTTTCTTCTTTCCTGTTTTTGGGGTGTACGATATAGGTCATGATGTAAAATTTCGGATGTAAGCTACAAAAAATACCTCAGTTATTCCTCCGCCTTGGTTCGTGTCCGTAAAGTGAAGCCCGGTTGCCGCCCTACGCAACTGTATAACAAAACAAATGATGCGACAGGTTCGTGGAGACACGAACCTTGGCCGCATGACACGCATCACAGCGTCTTAGAATATAATCCTATTGTCCGTAGTGTTCCCTTATTGTACGTAGTGTTTAGAAAATAAAAATATTTGGAAGTTTGACCTGAGTTTGCAACTCAGGACAATTTTGACAAAAGCTATAAGACAAGATCCCCGGATGAATATAAAATCATACAATTTCAGTCCGACCGGGGTCTTACTCCGCGGCGGCGGCACCTTAAAGAATTAACCTTTATCATTGCTTCGTTTAAAACCGATTCTTGGCCTGGGTTCTGGTAGTGGGGTGAGTAATTGTTTTAATGCTTCAAATATCATTTGAATATCTTTTTCATATTTTTTCATTCTTGTACCCTGTTTCAGCATTTTCTTTTCTATTTGTTCAAGTCTTAACAGTATGTCTTTATTTGTGAGCATCAGCTCCCTCATTTTCGTAAACACTCTTATAATTTGTATGCTCACTTCAATGGCAGTGGGACTTTTCAAAATACTTGAGAGCATGGCCACACCCTGTTCGGTAAATGCCATTGGTGGATATTTGCTATGTTCACCTCTTTTTAAGGTACCAATCTGGCTCCTTAAAGACTGGTATTCTTTTACAGTAAGCACAAACATAAAATCATTCGGAAATCTTTCAAGGTTTCTACTTACCTGTCTTTTCAGTTGTTTTGTTTCTACTGCATACATTTCGGACAAATCAAAATCAAGCATCACTTTCTTTTCCCTTATCAAATAGATTTTGGCAACTATTTTTCTTCTGAAACGATAATTGATTTTCCTGCTTTTACCATGAGGTTGATTTTATATTTCAAAGATAAGGGTATCGAAATTTGCGATACCCTCCTCCACCTTGCTTCGTGTCCGTTAATACAAAACCCCGTTGCAAATCCCCGTTGTCCGGCGTGTTCAGAAAATAAAAAATATTTAGAAGTTTGTCCTGAGTTTACCACTCAGGACAATTTTGACAAAAGCAATAAGTCAAGACCCCGGTTGAAAATAAAATCTTTAATCTTTTGTAAACACCTCTTATCATCGTAAATTCAAATGTTGATGATCCCCAAAAATTAGGACATGAATTTGACAGCACAAATAGCAAAGCAGTTCAGGGGCATTCATTTTGGTGGCAACTGGACTGATGTAAATCTAAAAACTACATTGGCTGATATCAGCTGGCAACAGGCCACAACAAAAGTTTATTCTTTTAACAGCATCGCAGCACTTGTTTATCATATGAATTATTTTGTAAGTGCAGTTTTGAAAGTATTACATGGAAATCCACTGGCTGCCCATGATAAATTCAGTTTCGATCTTCCACCCATTCAATCACAGGATGACTGGGAAAAATTGCTGGATAAAACCTGGACGGAAGCTGAAGAATTTGCCAGCCTTGTTGATGCGTTACCGGAAAGCAGGCTCTGGGATATTTTTTCGGAAGAAAAATACGGAAACTACTACAGCAATATTCACGGAATTATTCAGCACAACCATTACCATCTGGGGCAGATTGTGCTGATAAAAAAAGTTCTTAAAGGCAGTTAACAACTTTTCTACCGCCAGGGGTCCAGTTTATAGATCATTGTGATAATAATAAAATTGAAGACAGACAGCGGGCAGGCACAAGTATAAATAACCAGCCGGTACTGAAAAAACCTTTCAGGGAGTTTATATTTCTATCACTGAAAGTAGTGTGGTTTTTTATTTAAAAATATCATTCAATAAACTGACAAGGCGTACGCAGGCTTTCAGCAATTGAGCATTCAATATTTCTAACTAATCAAAATTATACCGAAAACCCAGTTTTGGTTCGGGTTGCGAAATGCTGCTACCAGGCAATTCGTTGTCGGTTTGTACATTTATTAATAGCCCCGTTGGCGACGGGATTTCTATTGAGCAATGTGCAACAGTCTGTATGATTTTAAACCTCACAAACCCGAAAGGTTTAAAATTTAAAGTGGTCAATTTCGACTACTTTGTAATTGTGACAATTTTGTAGCCTTCCCTGATTTTGTTGCTGTTGGTCACCCTATCTGACAGCGTTTTTTTTCCCAGACCCTGCCTAATTCTGTAAAATTTATTAAATTCAAAGACTGAAATATTTTTTATTTAATTAAAACCAACTGAAATGAAACTGATACTGACTTCATTTCTTTTTCTTTTATACAGTGCCTGCACCCCTGAAGAAAAGGAAACAAATTCTCCAGCCGCTGCAGTAAACAACACAACGGAAAAAAATAAAGAACTGATAAAACGTATATATACCGAAATGGCCAATAAACAAAACTATGCCCTCATTGATTCATTCTGTGCACCCAATATATTTGATCATGGAGCATTGGAGGGTCAGCAGCAGGGTCGGGAGGGTTTTAAAAAAGCAGTTACTGAGTTCCTCGGTATGTTCTCCAAAGTAGAGATAACAATACAAGATATAGTTGCCGAAGGGGATATGGTAGCAACAAGAGAAACATGGAAAGTCACAATGAAATCAAACAATAAAGTTCTCAACGGCGAAACCCTGCATATATTCCGAATAAAAGATGGCCTCATCACCGACGAATGGAGCAAAGGCTGGGAGTGGTTGGGGATGTAGCACATTGAGACCTCTGTTCCCGTTATGCTTTCATGAGGGAAGGAGTGGCTCTGCCAGGGTTTAAAAATTATCTTTAGTGATTAAGTTTTTCGGCTTAAGATTATTGCTGAAAATACAGAGTCGTTGAATAATTCAGGACTGTGATCCGGCAAGCATCCATTAGGGGGTTTGGGGGTTACACCAGATAACTGAATAAAGTATTATCCTTGCTCAATTCTGTATAACCAATATGATACCGGGTCAGGTTTTTTAAGAGTGCATCATAATCTTCCCTGTTTTGCAATTCGATGCCCACCAAAGCAGGACCCGCTTCTTTATTATTCTTCTGCATATATTCAAAACGGGTGATATCATCGGTGGGCCCCAGTACATTATTGACGAATTCTTTTAAAGCGCCGGGTCGTTGTGCAAAGTTGATCAGGAAATAATGTTTCAGTCCTTCGTATTGCAGGCTTCTTTCTTTTATTTCCTGCATGCGGTCAATATCATTATTACTTCCACTGACAATGCAGACCACATTTTTTCCTTTTATTTCTGCAGCATAATCGTCGAGTGCTGCAATAGATAATGCACCGGCAGGTTCTGCCACTATCGCATCTTCATTATAAAGTTTAAGAATAGTGGAACAAACTTTTCCTTCGGGCACCAGGTGCATATCATCCAGTACTTCTTTACAAATAGAAAAAGTAATATCTCCCACTCTTTTTACTGCGGCGCCATCTACAAAACGGTCAATGTTATCCAGCGTAACAGGATATCCATTCTTCAATGCTTCAAACATGGCCGGGGCGCCTTCGGGTTCCAGGCCAATGATTTTTGTTTTGGGTGAATAGGTTTTAAAATAAGATCCTACGCCGGCACTTAAACCGCCGCCGCCTACCGGTACAAACAAATAATCAATATCACTTAGTTCTTCTACTATTTCTACAGCCACCGTTCCCTGGCCTTCGATAATTCTATAATCATCAAATGGAGGTATAAAAACCATCTGGTGATCTTCTGTATATTTTATTGCGGCTAATGCACAATCATCAAATGTATCTCCCACCAGTTTTATCTCAATAAAGTCTTCGCCAAAC
This sequence comes from Chitinophagaceae bacterium, assembly GCA_035292525.1. Lineage (GTDB taxonomy): Bacteria > Bacteroidota > Bacteroidia > Chitinophagales > Chitinophagaceae > VBAS01. Next base: position 223 of record DATDPZ010000226.1, on the reverse strand, counting down.
ATTTTTGTCTGCCTGATCTTTTGATTGGGCGTAATCACCGGCATGAAGACCACCCCCTTTGTATTTAGTTTTTTACAACTATATGCAAAACCCTGTGCATGATTACCTGCACTTGCACTTACTACCCCTTTGCTTAATTGTTCTTTTGGTAAACTGCTCATCATATTGTAAGCGCCACGCAGTTTGTAGCTGCGTACGATCTGCAGGTCTTCTTTTTTTAAAT
>DATDPZ010000225.1:0-5091 GCA_035292525.1 Chitinophagaceae bacterium | reverse complement strand
TGGGTTTCTGAAGCGCTGCCGATGCCGGTGGTGGCTTTATTGCCCCTGATATTATTTCCGTTGTTTGGTATCAGTGAAATAAAAACAGTTGCCTCCAGTTATAGTGATCCGGTTATTTTTCTGTTCATGGGTGGATTTATGTTGGGGCTGGCTATTGAAAAATGGAATTTGCACAGGCGTATAGCTTTAAACATTGTAAAAAAAATGGGCACCAGTGGAAACAGGATCATCCTTGGATTTATCCTGGCCACCGGGTTCGTCAGTATGTGGATCAGCAATACCGCTACTACCATGATGATGTTCCCGATTGCATTGTCCGTTATCTATGTGATGAAGGATAATAAAGAAGGCACCGGTAATTATAATTATTTCAACCTTGCCCTTATGCTTTCTATAGCTTATGCTGCAAATTTTGGCGGCATCGCTACCATCATTGGCACGCCACCCAATGTTCAGTTTGTAGGTTATTTTGAAAATAAATACAATATTAACATTGGTTTTTTTGACTGGATGTTGCTTTGCTTACCTCTTTCTGTTTTACTGATGCTGGCACTTTATTATTTACTGACAAGGTTTTTATTTCCCAGTAAGATTCATGCCAGCGGATCTGCTAAACAATTCATCAACGAAGAATTAGTGAAGATGGGCCCTTTGACGATTTCTGAAAAAAGAGTGTCTGTCATCTTTACTGCTACAGCTTTGCTTTGGATGACAAAAGATCTTATAAATAAATCACAGGGTATTTTGAAGCTGGATGATTCCATGATTGCATTGCTTGGTGCGCTGGCATTATTTATCTGCCCTTCGGGAAACCATCAGCGGGTGCTGATGCAGGATGAAACAGATGAACATCAATATAGCGGCAGTTTACTGGAATGGAGTGATACCAAAAGAATGGCTTGGGGAATCCTGATCTTATTTGGCGGAGGAATGTCCATGGCTGCTGGTTTGGAAAAAGTGGGTTTAATCCAGGCGTTGGGAGAATGGCTCAGTCATTTTGCCGGTGGGGGAATTATGCTGGTCTTAATGGTTACGATTCTTTCCATCTTCGTCAGTGAAGTGATGAGTAATATAGCACAGGTTATAGTTTTTGGTCCCGTGGTATGCAGCCTTGCAGATGCAATTGGCATGAATCCTTTATTGCTGGGAATTCCAATGACACTGGCTGCCAGCTGTGCCAGCATGATGCCGATGGGCACACCACCCAATGCCATTGTATTTGCCAGCGGACATATTAAATTTAAAGAAATGATGAAAGCCGGATTTGTGATCAACCTTGTGGCAATAGCTCTCATTACTTTATTCAGTTGGTTTTTATTACCTGTTTTAATAAAAGTATAATACTGTTTCACTCTTGTATAAAACAAACAGGTAAGAATTATATATCAGCAGATGATTACGCAGCTCACTACTAAGACTGTTTAAAAAAATTCTGTCCTTACTTATCTGTTTGTACAGAAGCAGAGGGTATTAAAATCAGTGATCAGGTTTCCTCAGCGGTGTGCCAGGTACACGCCACTTAAAATAATTCCGAGGCAACCGATTTGCAGTAACGTAATGTTTTCACCATAAATAAATCCCCAGGCAATAGCAATAAAGGGAATGCCGTAAGTAACCAGTGATGCAAACAATCCACCGGCTTTTTTTACCAGGATATAAAAAAGAGCTGTAGCAATGGCACTGGCTACCACACCCAGCAACACAGAGGCTATGATGGGCCACCGGATGGAGGAGGATTCACTGAAGGATAAATTAAAATCAGCCAGCAGCAATAAAAAATCCTGCTGGTACAGGATTGCTATGGTTGGCAACAGCATAAATGCAAGAGAAACCGTTGCCAGGTGAATGGGATTAATGTCTTTCAGGTAATGGCTCACCAGGTTCACATTTACACCGTACAAGACTGTTCCAAGTACAATCCATAAAGCATATTCGAGATTTTCAAAACTTATTCCTTTATCACCGGATAAGGTCAGTAAACAAAGACCTGCAAACCCGATGATGACACCTGTGATCTTTCTTCTTCCCGCTTTTTCTTTGAAAAAAAGTGCGCCAATCACCACTACGCAAATCGGCGTAAGAGAGTTAAGAATACCCGCCAGGGAGCTATCAATATTTTTTGCAATGGCACCGGCAAACAAATAAGCAGGTAACAGGTTGCCACAGACTGCGGAAATAATAACCAGCGCAAGTTTCTTTTTTGGAATTTTCAGTAAATGAAAAACGGCAAAAGGCAGCATAACAAATCCTGCCGAAAAAATTCTGATTGAAGCAATTTGGCCCGCCGTTAATCCTTCTGCACCCACACGCATCAGGATAAAGGAACTGCCCCAGATAATACAGAGAATAATAAATAAAAGCCAACTGAGAAGACGATCGTTTTTCATAAATAACGGGCAAAGGTCTGGATAAATTTCAAATACTTTCTATTTGAATAATTGGAAATGTTCAAGTAGCTTTTCAGCTTAATAATCAATATGGCTAAAATTAAATTAAAGGAAATTGACTGCAGGGCTCCTGAAGATTTTGATAAAGACAGTACAAAGAAAAAAACGGAAGCTATTCTCAGTGAAATGGATGAATTGCAAAACCTTTTGTATGCCGAAAACAAACATGCTATTCTGGTTATCCTGCAAGGTATGGATGCCAGTGGTAAAGATGGAGTCATCCGCAATGTATTTAGCAGGTTGAATCCACAGGGTGTAAATGTAAAATCATTTAAAGCGCCAACGGAAGAAGAATTGTCACATGATTTTTTATGGAGAGTACATCAGCACACTCCAGCCAAAGGCATGATCCGGCTTTTTAACAGGAGCCATTACGAAGACATTTTGATTACCCGGGTACACGGGTGGTGCGATGATAAGACAGCCAGGAAAAGAATGAAAGCTATTAATGATTTTGAACGCCTGCTGACGGATCATAACCAGACAAATATTTTAAAATTTTACCTGCATATTTCACCGGAAGAACAACAGGAGCGGCTGAAGGAAAGGCTAAAGCTCCCTTCCAAAATGTGGAAGTATAATGAAAAAGATTTTGAAGAAGCAAAATTTTGGGACAGTTATATGAAAATGTACGAGGATAGTTTTGAATATTGCAATGAAATACCCTGGACTATAGTGCCATCCGATCAGAACTGGTACAAAGAATTTATCATTGCCTCCCGGCTTTATGACCTGTTAAAAGGGTTAGATATGAAATTTCCCGGGTTAAAAAAATAAAATACTTTTTTACTTAAGTTCACAATACTTATAAGCCAACTAAAATTAATTTGTTATGGGAATGCTTAAAGAGTTTAAAGATTTTGCCATGAAAGGCAACCTGGTTGATATTGCTGTTGCTTTTGTCATGGGCGGAGCCTTTGGAAAAGTAGTTACTTCATTTACCGGGGACCTGGTAGCACCGCTGGTGGGATTGCTGACCGGGAAAGATCTCAGCAAAAATATGCTGGTTATAAAAAAAGGGGTGGCCGAAGTAAAAGATGCAGCCGGCAACATCCTGATAGAAGCAAAAGCTGAAGTAGCTTTAAAATGGGGTGCATTTGTAACCACTGTTATTGATTTTTTAATTGTAGCTTTTGTCATGTTCATCATTATTAAAGCTATTAACAGCATGAAGAAAAAAGAAGAAGTTGCTCCGGCGGCAACAGCCGAAAATATTTTGTTACTTAGAGAGATCAGGGATGCTTTAAAAAAATAGAGTTTAAAAAGCAATTTAATATCTTCTTTTGTGAACTTACCAGCCTGGATTGTTCAAAGATTCAATCAATATTATTTTAATAGTCAGCCAAAGTCCCGTTATTTTGCAGCAGGATTTTGATTTCTTTCAGCAAAAATTTACCTGGCTTGAACAGCAATACCTACCAGATCAGGCTTCCCCAGTTTGAAGGTCCATTTGACCTGCTTCTTTTTTTTATTGAAAGAGATGAGCTGGACATATATAATATACCTATTACAAAAATCACCAACGATTTCCTGGACTATATACATAGCCAGGAAACCTTGAATATTGAACTTTCGAGTGAGTTCATTCTTTTTATTTCCACGCTGATGCGGATTAAAGCAAAAATGCTTTTACCCCGCAAAGAGCTGGATGAGCAGGGTAATGAGATAGACCCGAGGGAGGAACTGGTAAATAAAATCCTGGAGTATAAAAGATTCAAGGAAGCTTCCGCAAAGATGGCAGAAATGGAAGCCCGGCGAATGCTGATGGCAAAACGGGGCAACCTCCAGAAAGAATTATTGACGATTGGAGAAAATGCAGCCGAAGGTACTGAGATCCAGACCATCACTTTATTCAGGCTGATGCGGGCATTTGAAAGAGTGATGCAGCGATACCAGGATACCAAAAACAGGCCGGTGCATACCGTTATAAAGTATGAATACACCATGGAAGGCAGCCGGGATTTTATGCTTTCCACTGCCCAGGAGCAAAAAATACTTTCATTTGAAAAAATTTTTGGCAACTGCGACAACCGGGTACATGCTATTTTTCTTTTCCTTAGTTTACTGGAACTGGTGCAGCAAAAATTTTTAAAGATTGTAATTGGTGAAGGAAAGAATAATTTTATTATAGAATACAACGAGCCGGAGAACAGGCTGGCCGAACTATCTGAAGAATCCAACGGAGAAGAACAACCCCGATAGCGATCGGGACAACCACATTAAATATTAAAAATTAAATTATGAAAAGAACAGCAACAGCCAACTGGAAAGGTTCCGGAAAAGAAGGAAGCGGCAAACTGCTTACCCAGTCCGGAGTAATAAAAAATAAAAATTACGATTACAAAAGCCGGTTTGAAGACGGTACCTATACCAATCCGGAGGAATTAATTGCCGCGGCACATGCCGGCTGCTTCTCGATGAAGCTGGCTTTTGTACTCGGCGCGGCAGGGCTTACGCCAAACCGGATAGAAACAAAATGCACCGTAACGCTGGAAGCTGGTGTGATCACTGGCAGCCACCTGGAAGTAAGAGCCAAAGTGCCTAAAATGAAAGCAAAGGATTTTCCGCAATATGCGGAAGAAGCCAAGAACACCTGCCCGGTAGGCAAAGTGCTGAATTGTGAAGTAACAATAGACGCACAACA
>DATDPZ010000224.1:0-9590 GCA_035292525.1 Chitinophagaceae bacterium | reverse complement strand
ATTGATGAACGATTGAAAAAGCTGGGGGCTGATATTACAAGAAAAAATGCCTGATACGCCTGGTTAACCTTACTCTTAAACAACTTTTTTTCCTATCTTTTCCAAATGTTAAATCGGAGTATCAGTAAATGGGAGATGGTGCTCTTGTTTATAAACGGAGTGATTGGTGCCGGCATTTTTGGTTTACCCTCCAAAGCTTTTAATCAAGTTGGCGTTTACAGCATCGCCGCTTTCATTGTTTGTGCATTTACTGTTTTTATTATTATAATTTGTTTTGCTGAAGTAAGCAGTCGTTTTGAAAAAACCGGTGGACCCTATCTCTATGCCCGTACATCCTTTGGCCCCTTACCCGGATTTCTTACCGGCTGGCTTTTGTTGCTTACCCGGTTTATCACCTTTGCGGCGCTGATTAATTTAATGGTTACCTATCTTTCGGTGTTTTCTGATTGGTTTGCACAACCACTGTCCCGGATCATCACTATTGTTTCTATTACTTTATTCCTCGCCTTTATTAATCATATTGGTGTAAAGAACACTACCAGGGTAAACAATTTCCTGACTTTTGCAAAACTGCTTCCCCTGTTTCTATTTATAGCCGTAGGATTATTTTTTGTTTCTCCTGCCAATTTTGAATTAAAACAGGTACCCGAATTTTCTACTTTTTCATCAACAGTGCTCTTACTTGTTTTTGCTTTTGGTGGTTTTGAATCTATCCTGGTAAATTCTGGTGAGGTAAAAAATCCGAAGAGGAACCTGCCCTTTGCCCTGCTGCTTGCCTCTCTGATCATTGCCATAATTTATATACTGATACAGATTGTCAGTATTGGCACCTTGCCTTCCCTGGCTACATCAGAAAAACCGTTGGCAGAAGCTGCCAGTTTATTTATGGGAAAAACCGGTGCCAGTATTATTGCTATTGGCGCTTTGTTTTCTATAACTGGTACTTTAAATGCAGTGATGCTGGTAGGTTCCAGGCTGCCTTATGCGTTCAGCGAAGAAAAACAGTTGCCAAAATTCTTATCATTTATTCATCCAAAATATAAAACGCCAACCTGGTCATTGATTGTATTTACTGCCATAACACTGATCGTATCTGTTACTAATTCTTTTTTATACGCTGCCACGATCAGTGCCATCACCAGAGTAATGATTTATGGTATTGTCTCTTTTTCACTGATCAAACTCCGGAAAATGGATACAACAAATGAAGCTGCTTTTAAAATTAAATATGGAAATGTATTTGGGGTTGCCGGCATGCTGGTAACTACCTGGTTGCTGACAAGTTCAAAACTGAGCGAAATAAGAGATGTGGCAATTGCTTCCGGTGTTGGTCTCTTTATTTATTTTCTTGTTGATTATCAAAAGAAGAAGTCATAAATCCATAGATTTTTTTTATAGAAGGTACGGCGTTATTTGAATACTGAGAATAGAATGATTACATTGTACGACTAATTCTTGTGTTCATTTTCATAAACCTTAATACATGAAACAGATTGCATTTATACTGATACTTTTTTCCGGTTTTGTTTTTGTTGCCTGTAACAATAGTGCTTCGGATAGCCTGGAAACTAAAACGGAATACCCGGTATTAAGTCAACCTACTAATCAGGAATTAACACAACCAAATAACAGCAATCCAACAGCTGTTAAGTTGAATCCTGCACATGGCGAACCAGGCCATCGCTGTGATATTGCTGTTGGTGCTCCGCTGAATAGTAGCCCCTCATCTACTAATACAAGTACCCAGTCATTAAATAACAGTTTACCGGTTCTCCCGGCTACTCTCACCCAGCAACCCATTCAACAAACAACTGCTTCCGGACTTAACCCGGAACATGGCAAGCCGGGTCACCGGTGTGATATTGCTGTTGGCGAACCTTTAAACAGTAAGCCTTCTTCCCCTACCACTGCTACTCCAACAATTAATACAAGTACAGTTTCTACTCCGGTAAATGTAGCGCAAAGCAACACGGAAGAAAAAGTAGCTCCCGGAATGAATCCTAAACATGGCCAGCCCGGTCATCGGTGTGATATTGCTGTAGGAGCTCCTTTAAACAGTAAGCCTGCACAAAGCCCCTTACCACCACCACCGCCTTCCCTTCCGGTCATTCCAGTGAAGCCGGACAGTGCTAAAAATTAATTTTTTTCTGCGCATAAATAGTTATTATGTGATGAAATCCCGGGTTTCATTCTGCTTCAGAGGATGTTTGCTGTATAATTTATTCTTTCCTTTCTTTGCAAATGCCTTCTTCAGCTAACAAGATTATCATTATCACTGCTCCCTCTGGTTCCGGTAAAACTTCGATCACCCGGCATTTATTAAAAACTTTCCGGGACCATCTTGCATTTTCTATTTCAGCAACCACCCGTCAAAAAAGAGAACAGGAAAAAGACGGAGTGGATTATTATTTTATCCCTATAGAAGATTTTAAAGAAAAAATAAAACATAATGCATTTGTTGAATGGGAAATGGTGTATGAAGGAAAATATTATGGCACCTTAAAATCAGATATCCATCGCATTTGGAAAGAAAACAAAGCACCCCTGCTGGATATAGATGTAAAAGGCGCTGTGCATGTGCAACAGCAGTTTCCCGAAAATTCGTTGACCCTTTTTATAGAACCTCCCTCTATTGATGTTTTGAAAAAAAGATTGATGAGCCGTGGCACTGAAACACCGGAAAGCCTTACTGCCAGGCTCAATAAAGCAGCATTTGAACTCTCTTTTAAACCACATTTTGATAAAGTGATTATCAATGAAGATCTTGATGCAGCTTGCAAAAAGGCTGAAGAAATCGTGAGAGAGTTTTTGAAGTAAAAGGCATGAAGTAAGACAGCGTTCAATTTACTACTTTAACACCGTCCCAAACTTCTGACTTCCGGTTTCCTTTTCTATCTTTACTCCCCCATGGTTGATTTCAGTATGATTATATGGTTCCTGCTTACTATTTTGCTGATGGGTTTTTTTGCAGGAATTGAAATGGCTTTTTACAGCGCCAACCGGATGAGTATTGAATTGAAAAAAAAACAGGGAAGTGCCAGTGGCCTGATCCTCGACCAGTTTGTGGATCATCCTGTTCATTTTCTTGGAACAACGTTGATCGGGTTCAATATCTTCCTGGTATTTTTCGGATTGCAGATCAGCAATGTCATGCGTCCTGTCTGGAAATCATGGAATGTGGGATCAGACACTATCCGCATTCTGATAGAAATTGGTCTTTCTACTATTGCCGTTTTAGTACTGGCAGAATTTATTCCAAGGGCCATCTTCCGGGCACGGGCAAACAGCTGGCTGAATAAACTGGCTCATTTCATTGATATTTTTTACCAGATGTTTTATCCCATTGCAGCCGTTTTTATAATAATGGCTAACTGGCTTTTAAAATATTTATTCAATGTGAAAGTGGATGAAAAAAAAGAAGCCTTTGGCCGCAGCGACCTGGAACACCTTTTTCGTCAGACAAAAAATGCAGAAACAGAGAAACAAACACTTAACACAGAAATGTTTGAAAACGCACTGGAGTTACCCCGGATCAAAATTCGTCAATGCCTTGTTCCAAGAAAAGAAATTGTCGGCATTGATATCCGGGAATCTGTATCCACATTACAAAAGCTTTTTATTGAAACCAAGCTCACAAGAATTGTTATTTACAGGGAAAATATTGATCATATACTTGGCTATGTACACCATTTGCAAATGTTCAAACAACCCACCACTATACAATCAGCACTTTTAGCTATTCCAGCAGTGCCGGAGAGTATGAGTGCAACAGACCTGATCAATAAGTTCACCCGTGAACGCAAAAGCATTGCCTGGGTAGTGGATGAGTTTGGCGGTACAGCCGGCATTATCACACTGGAAGATGTACTGGAAGAAATTTTTGGAGAAATTCAGGATGAATATGATGTAGAAGAATTTGTTGAAAAACAGATTGCCGAAAATGAATACATTTTTTCCGGGCGGCTTGAACTTGACTACCTGAACGATAAGTACGGTTTTGATTTTCCTAAAGGTGAATTCGAAACCTTATCGGGTTTTATTATAAATTACCACGAAACGATCCCGCAACAAAAAGAAAGAATCTTCATTACTGATTACGAATTTGATATTGTCAACGTAAGCGACACCCGTATCGAAATGGTAAAAATGAAAAAGCTGAAATAGGCTTCTGTATTCTATTCCATGTTTGTCATCCTGTATTTCCGTTTATCCATATTATTTTTTGAGGTTTAAAATAACCTTATCTTCCCTATACCAAAAACATCATATATGAACCGCTTAAAAAAGACAATGCTTTTGTTTATACCGGGCTTATGTTTTGTCCTGGTAACATTTTCGCAAAATTCAAACCCGGCACAAAAACCGGACACTACAAAAAAATCAGGCTCTCCTCCTGCTACGCCTAAACCAAGTGTTGCTGATAAAATTAAAAGCAGCAAGAAATCAGAAGGTCTTTTCACTTTATACCAGGATACTGCCACCGGCAGTGTTCAGTTGTATGTCAAAAAAAATCAACTGGGTGGCGAATATATCTACCAGAGTTTTTCAATGGGTGGACCCACCTCCATGTACCTGAATCAAAACATGATCCGTACTACCTGGGTATTTAAAATCAGGAAAAATTTTGACAAGCTTGAATTTTCGCAGGTAAATACTAATTTCTGGTACGATCCCCAAAATGCAGTAAGCAAATCCGCCAATGTGGATGTAACGGAAGCAGTGTTTTATTCAGCCAAAATTGATGCAGAAGATTCACTGGGTTTTATTATCCCGGGTGATGCTTTATTCTTAAGTGATAAACTGGATCCGATAAAACCTGTAATGCCACCGGGACCGGCTGCTGCTACCATATTTAATATAGGATCTTTCAACAGTGCAAAATCAGGTTACAATTCTGTTCGGTCTTATCCTGATAATACAGATGTGATCGTTGAACTTGCTTATGACAACCCCGCACCAGTTAACCGGGGCGGAAAAGATATTACGGATGCCCGCTATAACAGAATTCGTTTTCAACACAGTTTCCTGGAAGTACCGCAAAATGATTTCCGGCCCCGTTTTGACGATCCGAGAGTGGGTTATTTCAGCCAGGAAGTTGATAACTTAACCAGTATAAAAGTTGCAGATTATAAAGATGTAATTAACCGCTGGCATTTAAAAAAGAAAGATCCTTCTGCTGCCTTAAGCGAACCGGTAGAACCCATTGTATGGTGGGTAGAAAATACAACTCCGGTAGAATTAAGACAAACCGTTGTAGAAGCTGGCTTGAAATGGAATGAAGCTTTTGAAAAAGCAGGTTTTAAAAATGCAGTGGTCATGAAGATCATGCCGGATGATGCCACCTGGGATCCCGGTGATATCCGTTATAATGTTATCCGATGGGTTTCTTCACCCAACCCTCCTTACGGTGCCATCGGGCCAAGTTTTGTTAACCCCAAAACCGGTCAGATATTGGGAGCTGATATAACAGTAGAATGGTTTACCGGCAGTGCTAGCCCAATTAGTGAAGAATTATATGATGCCCATACACTAAAAACTGATTTACCCTCATTATTATTTAATCTGCAAACAAACGAAGCTGCAATTTACTCTGTTAATAATAAATCCTGGATGAGTTGTACACTAGGTCATGAGTTGAAAGCTCAATACAGTTCCGGCCTGACAGTTTTGGAAACTACTGATGCATCACCTGAAGAGATCAAAGAATTGCACAAACAATTTTTGTATTACCTCATCCTGCATGAAATGGGGCATACCCTTGGGTTGAATCATAATATGAAAGCCAGCCAGATGCTGAGCCCGGAAGAAGTACATAACAAAGAGATCACTCATAAAACAGGATTGCAGGGTTCTGTGATGGATTATCCTGCAATAAATGTTTCTGCTGATCGTAAAAAACAGGGAGATTATTATACAATTAAACCAGGGCCTTACGATCTGTGGGCCATTGAATTTGGATATGCACAATTAAATCCTGCTACTGAAACCGGTGCATTGAAAAAAATCCTGGATCGCAGTACTGAACCAGGGTTAGCATTTGGAAATGATGCTGATGATATGCGCAGCCCGGGCGGTGGTGGTATTGATCCAGGGGTAATGATTAATGACATGAGTAATGATATGGTGACCTATGCTGAAGAACGCTTTAACCTGGTAAATGCATTGATGGGTAAACTGAAAGATAAATACAGCAAGCCGGACAGATCTTACGCTGAATTAAGAAGCCGGTTTGGTATGCTCATGGGACAGCGGTTTGGTATGGCACAAGGTGTAAGCCGTTATATTGGCGGTGTAATGGTGGATAGAAGTTTTGCAGGACAGAATTCAACTAATAAACCTTACACACCTGTACCTGTTGCCTACCAGAAAAAGGCAATGGCTTTATTAGCTAAGTATGTTTTTGCCCCTAATGCTTTTGATGCGGATGCACCACTTTATCCTTATTTACAACAACAACGTCGTGGGTTTAACTTTTTTGGAACACCTGAGGATATAAAACCTCAGACAACTGTATTAGGCCTTCAGGTTGCTGTATTAACTCATCTGCTCAGTCCAAATACCCTGAGCCGTTTGAACAACAGTTCTCTTTACGGAAATAACTACTCTGTAGCCGATGTGTTGAGTGATCTGACCAATGCAATATTCAGAGCAGATCTCTCAGGGAATGTAACCCTGTTCAGATCAAATCTGCAAACTGAATTTGTAAAAGCTGTTGCAGCTATTGTGACTACAACAACCGGTCCTTACGACAACAGTTCAAGGGCTGCCATGTATAGTACGTTAAGAAAGATAAAAGGACTTTTAACAACAGCCGTTTCGCCCAATGAGCAAACCCGTGCTCACCGGTTAAACCTGCTTTTCCTCATAGACAAAGCATTGGCAGTAAAATAATTTGGAATAATTTTTTTATAAACCCCGGCAGGTTACTTCCGGGGTTTATTATTTAAATGAAAAAATATTCACAGCATCCCCTGCTTATATTTGCCACATTATTTATTCCTGATGGCCTTAAAATTTTTTAGCTGGAGAAAAAAAAATGAGAAAGATGAAAAGGCAGAAATGTCTTTCATTGATCACCTGGAAGAGTTGCGGGGTCATCTTTTCCGGAGCAGCATTGCGGTGGTCATCGGGATGGTTATTGCGGGCATCTATAATAAATTCATCATCGACAAAATAGTTTTAGGTCCCATTCATAAAGACTTTATCACCTTTAGAAAAATTTGTGATTTAGGTAAAAGCATAGGCCTGGGTGATAAACTCTGTATTGGAAAAGTAGGAGTGACCATGCAGAATGTAGATACCACCGGCCAAATCTCCCTTTTCTTCACTTCTCTTTTTGTGGGTGGCTTTATTATTGCATTTCCGTTTGTATTTCGTGAATTCTGGAATTTTGTAAAACCTGCTTTAACTAAAAATGAACTCAGGAAAACAGGTGGGGTTATCTTCTGGGTGTCTTTTTTGTTTTTTACCGGCATATTATTCGGTTATTTTTTCCTGATGCCATTCAGTATGAATTTCCTGGCAAATTTCTCCATGTCAGATTCCATTCAGAATATCTGGACCATTAAAAGTTATATCAACACCATGATGCCCCTGGTACTAGGCTCCGGATTGGCATTTCAAATGCCTTTAGTGATTTTCTTTTTAGCCAAGATAGGGTTAATCACTGCTAAATTTTTAAGAACAAACCGGCGCTATGCACTGGTCGTCATTCTGATCATTGCGGCCATCATTACTCCGCCAGACGTTGTCAGCCAAACGGTTGTTACAATGCCCCTGTGGATTTTATATGAAATCAGTATTGTGCTTGCTGCCAGGGTTGAAAAACAAAAAGTAAAAGAAGAGAAAGAAGAATGGAGTTAAAAACTTACGAGTTCTAAGTGTTGAGTTCAGTAACTTTGCAAAGACATTTTTATTTTACATTTTAATTTTTAAATAAATGTCTTCACCTTTCAACCTCAGCCAGCCCATAGCCATCGGAAGTGATCATGCCGGTTACGATTACAAAGAAGACCTGATCTCTTTCCTGGAAGCGAAAGACCTGGCCTTTCAGGATTTCGGAACCCACTCTAAAGAATCTGTAGATTATCCCGACTTTGCACATCCTGTTGCCAAAGCTGTAGAAAAAGGTGAAGCAGCCTTCGGCATCTTGCTCTGTGGCAGCGCCAATGGTGTTGCAATAACAGCCAATAAACATAAAGGTATCCGTGCTGCAGTTTGCTGGGGCGAAGAACTGGCTAAACTGGCCAGGGAACATAACGATGCAAATATAATTTGTATTCCTGCCCGTTTTGTCCGGGAAGGCGATGTAGAAAAAATGTTACAGCTTTTTATGTACACAGAATTTGAAGGCGGAAGGCACCAGCTAAGGGTGGCAAAAATTTCTGAAAGCTGTTAACTACCAATCATCCTTTTACATTTTTATAAAAAGTATATGGGCTTATATTTGAGCCAATAATTAATCATACATTATGAAAAGAATAGTTGCGATCATTTTATTAGGTTTCCCGGTATTTTTAATTGCTCAAAAGAAAACAAAAACGATAAAAGCAATTGAGAAACTAAGTAGTTCGATAACTGCCTCAGACCTTAAGAAACATTTATACATAATTGCCAGTGCTGAAATGGAAGGAAGAGATACGCCGTCTCCCGGCCTGGAAAAAGCAGGAAGTTATATTGAAGACCATTTTAAATTATTTGGATTGAAACCGGGCAATGGCGACAGTTATCGCCAGTATTATCCTCTTTACCGTGACTCTGTTACCCAAAGTTCTATCAAAATAAACGGAACAAATTTTGAATTGCTGAAAGATTATTTTCCCGGTAATAATTATACTGCTGAAATTCCTTTTTCTGAAGTTGTGTATGCGGGCTATGGAATTACAGATGCCAATGTTGATGCATACAAAGATCTGGAGGTTAGGGGTAAAGCAGTGATCATCCTGGAGGGATCTCCTGCTGATTATAAACCCACACAACAGGGCTTTCAAAACCCGGCCGGAACAAACAGTAAAATAAATGCTGCTTCAAAGAATGGTGCAGCAGCTGTATTGATTGTTTCAAAAAATTTCCCCAGGACAGCCGGTAGTCAGCAAAGCCGGTGGAGTATGAACAGGTATCCGGCAAGCGTTAACCCTGTTTCTTTTTTTATTTCTGAAAAAATGGCGGCTTCCATAATGGGAGAAGACGGGAAAGGGATCTTTAACAAAATAAAAGAGAACAAAGAATTTGCAAAAATTTATAAAGCTGATTTAGATCTTGCTTACAGTAAAACAACCATTACAACAAATGTGAGCAATGTACTCGGGCTGGTAGAAGGAACAGATAAGAAAGACGAGTACGTCATCATTACGGCGCACTACGATCATGTTGGAAAAAGAAATGATACAACAATATATTACGGAGCCGATGATGACGGAAGCGGCACCGTAAGTGTATTGGAACTGGCAGAAGCTTTTGCAAAAGCAAAAGCGGCAGGCAGGGGCCCACGCAGAAGTATTTTATTTATGACAGTAAGCGGAGAAGAGCATGGATTATGGGGTTCTGAATATTATGCTAATAACCCGGTTTACCCTTTGTATAAAACTACT
>DATDPZ010000223.1:0-7660 GCA_035292525.1 Chitinophagaceae bacterium | reverse complement strand
TAAAGAAGCAAACAAAATATAAAACACAATTCATTACCTGAATGAATTAGATAACAGCAACCGGACTACAAAACATGGGTTGTCATCGTAACATAATCAAACAGCGAATTCTTGACTTCGCAAAGGCTGTAGCCGGTTGTTTTCAATTATTTATTTAATCACAGGAGCTTGTAGTTGCTGGTAACAGGCAGTCTACTAATAGGATGCTGGTAATGCCCGCCTGACCGGACGGGCAGGGATAATAAACCTCTGCAATAGCAGGAGAAAAAATCTTGTGTAATTGCGGGGAGTAAAATAAATTTGCTATGCACAAAACAAAATCTGGCGAAGGCGGGAGATAAGTGAAACTTAAAACCCTTATTTATCTCTTGCTTTCAAAAGAAAATAATAATTTTAAATATTATCTCTCTCTAAGGCCTATATACACAGGAACCATGTTGGTAGCAGGTGTTTCTAGTTATCACTTTTTATATGTAGGAAAGTCATACTTTTCCCAAATAGTTCTAAGATGATGTATCGTTACCTGCTCCCTAATTCCTTGTGTTTCTAGCAATGTATAGGACGATTTTGGAAATACCAGTTCTGTCATATTCAGTTCACCCTCATTAAAGAATAATTCTATTGATGAGCGGTCTACATAGACTTTAATTTTCTTTATGTCTATGTCTTTTGCAGGCGCATAATGAATCTTTCGAAAGTCGTCATTAAAAGTAGTGATCCCGGATTGACTTCTATCAAAGATTATCTGGTCTCCCTTCTTTTGCAATGTTACTTTTTCTTTGTTCTTGTTAGAGAAAATAAGTTGAAAATCCGTTGACAAAACATCTAATTCAATCTCAAGGATATCTGATGAAAGGTCTATTTTATTAGAGGTCACCTGCTCGGATAATTTTCTTAATTTGGTCATTTCCTGAACTGGTTTTGAGAATAATTTATATTGTCCTTCCGATTTGTGTAACTCCAAAACTCTTGGAATAGTCATTGCTGACCTCCATGCCTCTGTTGGAACGTTTTGAGCATACAGCCAATTGCTCATCCATCCAATAAAAAGTCTTCTGCCATCGGTTTTCGGAATATCTGACCATGTTACTCCAGCATAGTTATCAGCGCCATAGTCTAGCCATTTTATTTTTGATGTTACGGGAACAAATTTTTTTCCATCAAAGTCGCCAACAAAGTATTGCGTGGCGGAGCCCCCATTAGGGCCACCCGGATTTATACTTACTAATAAAACAAATTTGTCTTCACCATCTTGTGTTTTGATTGGGAATAAATCAGGGCATTCCCATACACCACCATACGCTGCCCATGCAGGATTAAAATCACTGCTATGTTTCCAATTTAACAGGTCTGGAGAAGTATAAAAGCTTATTTTATCTTTCACTGCCAATGCCATAATCCACGACTTACTTCCTTCATCCCAAAGAACTTTAGGGTCTCTAAAATCTTTTATGCCCGGGTTTTTCAGAACTGGATTTCCTTTGTATTTTTCCCAAGTGCGCCCTTTATCTATGCTGTAGGCAATTCCTTGATTTTGAAAATCAATTTTTCCTGCCTTTTCCCCGTCCGCCGAGTGGTTTGTATAAATAGCCATCATAGGCGGTTGTCCGTTTTTGCCAACGCCACTAGTATTTTTCCAATCAATAACTGCGGAACCTGAAAAAATATATCCTAGTGTATCGGGATAGAGTGCAATTGACAGATTTTCCCAATTAATCAAATCCGTCGAAATAGCATGACCCCAGTGCATGGGGCCCCAAGTATTGCCATGTGGATAATATTGGTAGAATAAATGATATTCGCCATCATAATACACCATCCCGTTGGGGTCATTCATCCAATTTTTAGGCGGAGAAAAATGATATTGGGGTCTGTGTGGCTCGTTATACGATAATTCAGTTTGGTCCGAAGTCGGTTTGTTTTTACAAGCAAAAAATGAAAGCATGATGCAAAAAGTGAAGAATAAATTGAGCTTGCTGTTCATGTTTTCAAATATCTTGAAAAAGTTTTATGTCAATTATTTCCATCAAAATATTTCATTGTTAAGAGGATTTTTGGGAACTTGTTTTGTCCTTACACTTGCCTCCAAACAACGGCTGTATTGTCGAATATACGAACATTAATTTTTTTTAGTGCCAAAAAATTGTTTTGCTGATTTTCATTTCATTAAGTGTTTTTATGCAAGATTTTAACCTGCCTGGCGGAGTTTCACAAATACAGCCAAAAATTTTTAGAATCGTTATAAAAAATCTTTGATGTCTTCAAGTGGGCTTAGGATATTCATCAAATCCTTATTAGTAACATGCAGATAACGGAGTGTAGTTTTTAAATCATTATGACCTAAAATTTTTTAAATAAACACTACATCTGTTCCTTTTTCCAGTAAATGTGTTGCAAAACTATGCCTGAGCATATGCATGCTGCCGGTTTTACTAATACCGGCTTTGCCTTTAGCCGTTTCTATTATTATCTGCAAACTTCTGCTGCTATAATTTGTTCCTTTATGCTGCCCCTCAAATAAATATTTTTCGGGTTTATATTTTAAAAGGTATTCCCGCAGCATCACCAGCATTGTTCCGGATAGCACTATTGATAGCTGGTGAGTTTTCGAAATAAATCCCGATACATTCCTGCTCCCGGTGATGAATTGGTTTCAGAACAACAGCTTTCATGTAATTAAAATAAATAATTTTTTTCTCCTGCCACAATTACCAGCTTCATAAACCTGCCTTTGTATTTATTGTTTACATCCTGTCAATCGGGCCTCCGCAGGAACAGGCTTTGCAAAACTTCTTATATTCCGGCCTTACTGCTTATTTCAAGCATTTTTTTTATCGGCTGCAGTGCAGCTAATCTCAATTCTTCTTCCATCTCAATTGCGGGAATTTCATATTCCATACACAGGTAAATTTTTTCCAGGGTATTCAGTTTCATGTGCGGGCAGTCATTGCAGGCGCAACTGTTGTTGGGTGGTGCAGGTATAAATGTTTTCTGTGGGCTTGCTTTCATCATCTGGTGCAGGATGCCGGCTTCAGTAGCCACGATAAACTCATTGGCATCATCCTGCTGCGTATATTTTAATAAACCCGTAGTGCTGCCGATAAAATCTGCAAGGCGCAATACCGGTTCTTCACATTCCGGGTGTGCAATCATTTTTGCCTGCGGGTGCCGCTGTTTCAGTTTGGTAATTTTTTCCAGGCTGAAAATTTCATGTACCATGCAGGCGCCATTCCAGAGCAACATGTTTCTTCCGGTTACTTTATTGATAAACGCTCCCAGGTTTTTATCCGGCGCAAAAATTATTTTCTGCTCTTTTGGAAAACTTTCCACAATAATTTTTGCATTACTGCTGGTACAGATCACATCACTCAATGCCTTGATACCTGCACTGCAGTTGATATAGCTCACTATTACATGATCGGGATGTTGTTCTTTAAATTTTTTAAAAAGTGGAGGAGGGCAGCTGTCACTCAGAGAACATCCCGCTTTCAGATCAGGGATCACTACTTTTTTTGTTGGATTTAAAATTTTTGCTGTCTCTGCCATGAAATGTACACCCGCAAAAACTATCATATCCGCTGATGTTCTTTCCGCCTGCTGTGCCAGTCCCAGGCTATCACCGATATAGTCAGCCACGTCCTGTATGTCAGGCTCCTGGTAGTAGTGTGCCAGCAGCACGGCATTTTTTTCTTTTTTCAATCTTTCAATTTCCGCAAAAAGATCCAGCGTGGGATCCAGGTCAAGGTCCAGGAACCCTTTTGCATCAACTTCGTTTTTCGCAGCGGAGATTGTTTCGTTTTCCATCTTTTTTTTTCCTGGTGGTTGATCAGTCAGCAATATTCCACAAGTCCAACCAAACTTTCAAATCTGATTTTTATCCACTTCGCTTTCTTATAATAATTAGTATTAAATATATTTTTAGAAAAAAGTATATTATTATTATGACGGTGAATTAGTGGATAATAATATTTTACAAAATTACAACTTCGGGGTTATACACAGGCCGGAAGCACTATTCCACAGTAACAAGTAAAGCCTGTATTGAATTCCTGTACTATATCCACATGATTGTGGACAGGGAATAGTAAAAAACTTTTTTATAAAAACAGGAAAAAACAGGTGGAAAGAGAAAGAACAAAATGGTAGTAATTAACAATAAAAGAATTTTTTACTGAACTGAAAATTTATCTATCCAATCATCCTGTTTCATGTTCACGTTTCACCATGGCTTATGCACAGGAAAAAAAAGTTGCCCACAGGGTTTAGGGGAGAAAAACAAGTCGGGTACCTTCTGAAAAAAGGGCTTAAAAAAGAATGAACTATTTTTATCATCCTCAAAAACATCAAAAATGAAAAAACAAATATCGCTTCTTTTTATTGTTTCCTTTTTACTGGTAGCGAGGCCCTTCAGTGTGGCTGCAGAAGAAGGCATGTGGCTGCCCCAGTTATTGGAAAAACTGAATGAAAAAGAAATGAAGAGCCTGGGAATGAAAATCAGCGCAAAAGACATATATAATATAAGTGGCAGCAGCCTGAAAGATGCAATTGTAAGTTTTGGCGGTTTCTGTACAGGCGAAGTAATTTCTTCAAAAGGATTAGTACTCACTAATCACCATTGTGGATTCGGGTCTATTCAAAACCACAGCACACTTGATCATAATTATATAAGAGATGGTTTTTGGGCAAAAAATAACGGGGAAGAAATTCCTAACCAAAGACTGTTTGTCACGTTTATTGTAAGGATAGACGAAGTAACCAAACAAATATTAACCGGAGTACATGCAGCAATGAGTGAAAGCGAAAGACAGTCGCAGGTAGATAAAAACATGGAAGCGATGAGAAAAGCAGCGAAGAAAGAAAGCTACCAGGATGTTTTAATCCGCGGATTTTTTGAGAACAACCAGTATTTTTTATTTGTAACAGAAACCTATAATGATGTACGGCTGGTAGGAGCGCCACCGTCAGCCATCGGAAATTTTGGAAAAGACACAGACAACTGGGTATGGCCGCGCCACACAGGCGATTTTTCTTTGTTCCGTATTTATGCAGGAAAGGACAATAAACCCGCCGCCTATTCACCCGATAATATTCCTTATACACCTAAAAGATCGCTATCTGTATCCCTGGACGGAGTAAAAGAAAACGACTTTACCATGGTCTTTGGTTTTCCGGGAAGAACCATGGAATACCTGCCGGCATCTGCTGTGAAGCAGATCATGACAGTGAACAATCCCATCAAGATTGCTATCAGGGAAAAGGCGCTGACCGTGCTGGATGGGTTTATGAGAAAAGACGAACAGATAAAAATTCAATATGCCTCAAAATATGCAGGTATTCAGAATGCCTATAAAAAATGGCAGGGTGAAGTGCTCGGATTAACCAGAACTAAAGCAATTGAAAAAAAAGAAAACTACGAAAAAGAATTTTTGAAAAGGATCATTGCTGTGCCGGCGCTGAAAATAAAATACGGAACGGTTTTAAATGAACTGAACGAAGCGTATGCAGAAATGGAACCCTATGGATTTGCAAGAGACTATTTTACCGAAATCAGCAGCAAGATCGAACTGTTTACTATCGCCGCCCAGCTGAATGCCCTGGCAACGGCTTATGAAAAAGGAGGGGCGAACGGCTACAATCAAAAACTTTCCCAGGTAAAAGAATTTCTAACCGGGTTTTATAAAGACTATAATGAAGAAGCAGATAAAAAACTATTTGAAGTGCTGGTGGAAATGTATGTGATGGATCAGTCAAAAGGAAATATTTCTCCCCGGCTAAAAGAGATGGCCATGCAACATACCGGCGACTTTAAAAAAATAGCAGAAAAAATATATGGAGAAACAGAGATCACCAGGGCCACAAAAACGACTGAACTGCTGCAAAAGTCAATGGGGGAAGCAGTAAAC
This sequence comes from Chitinophagaceae bacterium, assembly GCA_035292525.1. Taxonomy (GTDB): domain Bacteria; phylum Bacteroidota; class Bacteroidia; order Chitinophagales; family Chitinophagaceae; genus VBAS01. The sequence continues at coordinate 1,757 of DATDPZ010000223.1, read as the reverse complement.
TATATCAGGAAAAATGCAACGGTTAACTTATTTATTGATATGCTGGAAACCTACCAGGTACAGGTACAGCGAAAAGAAAACGAGATCCAGGAACGGATCAACAAACTGCAAAGGATATATATGCAGGCGCAGCTCGACGCATTTAAAGAAAAACGATTTTACCCTGACGCCAACAGAACGATGCGGGTTACTTACGGAAAAGTAAAAGGATATGATGCAAGAGATGGAGTGAAATATGATTTCTATACTTACCTCGACGGCGTGATGGAAAAATATGTTCCGGGAGATTATGAGTTTGACGTTCCCGAAAAATTAAAAAACCTGTATCAAAACAAAGACTATGGCCCTTATGCCAGCAACGGAAAAATGCCGGTTTGTTTTATAGCCACCAACCATACTACCGGAGGAAACTCCGGCAGCCCGGCACTGGATGCCAGCGGAAACCTGGTAGGGATAAATTTTGACCGTGCCTGGGAGGGAACCATGAGTGATATCAATTACGACCCCTCAATTTGCCGAAACATTATGGTGGACATCCGCTATATATTATTTATTATAGACAAATATGCAGACGCCGGCCACCTGGTAAAGGAAATGAAGCTGGTGGGGGGAAACAGGAAATAGAGCTTTCAGTTTTACTGGCCGAAGCAAAACCGGAAAAAGAAAGCCGCTGCAAATGAATTTAATTAGCCAAATTGATTGTTCACACATTATCATTTAAGTACCGTACAAAAAATCATTTTTATGGTCTTCATTTATATTTTACCTGGGCTGATATTGTTGTCACTGATAGCAGCACTGTTGCTTCCAAAAAATTATAATATTGAAAAATCAACCATCATAAAAAAAAATATTTCCGAAACCATGGACAAGGTTGGTGATCTGAATTTTTACAGCCTGTGGAACCCCTGGCAGCAAAGTGACCCGACTGCCAAAGGCACGGTAACCGGAATTCCAAAAACTGCCGGCCATAAATATGCCTGGACAGGAAAAAAAGTTGGTATTGGTGCATTAACACTTTCGGGTATTGACGATAAACACATTCATTTTGATCTTGAGTTTTTCAAACCCTGGAAAAGTAAAGCTAAAGATAACTGGTTGTTTGAACCCTGGGCGGATGGCAATGAAACAAAAGTAACCTGGCAAAATAGCGGTGCACTTCCCTTTCCTGTAGCAAGACTGATGGGACCCATGATCAGCAAACAACTGAATCGCCAATTTGTAACCGGCCTTCTAAATCTGAAAAAAATGTGTGAGGATTAATTATTTTTTGATACCCAGTTAATATCTCTCTCTTTTAAATAGTTTACTACAAATTCAAAACAACTCTTGTGTTTCCCCACCAGCTCTGGTGGGAAAACGCCTTTTTCCGAAAAAAGATGTTGGGCAAGTAAGTTGACAGCGGCTGTGCAGGTATAGCCGGTGGTCCGGGCCATTGAAGAAATCTTTGTTTCCTTATCATAATAATCAAGCAGGCTCCATTCTATCTTTTTATTTTCTCCATGCAAAATCACTTTCATTACTGTCAGTTCTTCTTCTTCTAATCCGAGTTTCCATTCGTTGAATAATATCTGCGAGGTTACTTTCAATGGCGAAATTTTTATTCCGTTTATATCAATAGCTTCTCCGTTGAAGAATCCGCTTTCTTTTAATGAAATAATAATATCCACATGCCCCGGGTAACGAAGTGTTTTTTCCTTCTGGTTTTTTATATGTGGCATTGTATAAAGCAGGGAACGCAGACCATCGGTGTTAAA
>DATDPZ010000222.1:0-13470 GCA_035292525.1 Chitinophagaceae bacterium | reverse complement strand
AAAATGCCAGCCCTTGTATTGTTGAAAAATCCTGCTCACCTGAAGAAAAAGAACTGAGTAATGATGATAAGGTCAGTTCAGCTTCACCTAAAAGAACAAAGTCGGCACCCTGCTCCAGGTATTTTTCATACCGGTCTGTTGAATCGGAACTGGACACCATCACTAAACAATTTCTTTGTTTGGCCAGCTTGATCATACGGAAAGCAGCTTCCCGCATATTGGTAAGGCACATCTTGGTCAGGTAATTGAAGCCATCATCATAGATCACCAGTACATCCGGTTTTATTTCATCCAGTGGCTTTATTATTTCTTCAGCGCTTTGAGAAAACATCACATCAAAAAATGAAACTTCATATCCTTTTTCCCTGATTAGTGAAGCGGCAAATAATGTCCCAAGAGGTGCATAGGGTTGTCCTGTTTCCCATTGTTTGGGATCAAAATGAAGAAAATAAGAATGTGAAAACAATATTTTTTTCATAATCAATTTCCATTAGTCGCTGAAAGATTCTTAACTGGTGGCAAGTTCAGATAACAAACACATTTTACACAAATATTATCCGTATCTATATCCAGATTTTTTCTGAAATCAATTGCTTTTTTGCTGTTCAAAATTTTATCCAGCGGATTTTCATGAATATTTCCCAGTGGAGGATGAAAAAAACAGGGTCTTACCGTACCGTCAGCTTCAACAACAGCAGATACCCAGGGAGCATTACATTTTTTATAAGGAAAAGGATTTAAACCATAAAAAGCAGCATAGTAGCTGTAAATCTTCCTGATTTTTTCCGGCGACTCTGCTATAAACCCGGTATCAAATTTTTCTTTATATTTTTTTAGCACCCCATCCATAACTTCATTCAATTCTTCAAGTTCATCTTTCCCTGGTAATATTTCATGCTGTTTTTCATCACTCCACAAAATTTCCCTGTTAAATGCATGACTACTTACGTCGGCAGGCAAAAAACTAATCTGATCCAATCCGATGTTAAGAGCATTTTCAATGATCGCCGGCCACTGCCTGAAATTCTGCCGGTGAATGACCGATCTGCCACTGATACGGAATCCGGGTTGAATGGATTTGATGGCCTGTACTCCTTCTTTCAGTTTATTGAATGCCCCGTCGATATGTCGCACCTGATCATGAGTAGCTTCATCGCCATCAATGGAAACAATAATATTATTCACCCAATTGGTAAGTTGTTCAGCATTTTTTTTCAAAGTAAGACCGGTAGAAAGCAACGTAATTTTGATTTTTCCCTTTTTCAGCAGTTCACAAAACCTGAAAAAATTCGGATGCAGCAAAGCTTCACCACCTGACATCAGCACTTCTTTAGTTTCAAATTTTCTGAATGTCTCCAATAGTTCCATAATATTCTCTTCAGTCAGTTGCTTCAGGTTATGATTATTTTTCCATATATCACACATCACACAACGGCAATTACAGGCACTATGCGGCATCAGTATGGCAATTGGCAAAGTAAAGATCCTGTCTGTCTGCAGCGTCCTGTAACGTTTATAAGTTTGATATAATGATTGGCTTTGAAACATCGTTTTATTGCTGCTGAATAGATACCCAGTAAAACGGGCTTTTATTTTTTATTAAAAACCGGGTAATCGCATCCGGATTATAAAGCAGGGTATAGTTAAATATTTTTATTTCATCCAGGCAATGATGAAAATAATGACCAGTCATTTCCGGGAAACCGGTTGCATCGTAATAATCCCCTGAACGCCGGCGTGCCGCTGCCAATTCATTTTGCCTGTAAAATGCTGAATCAAGAATATGGATTTCACCATCCCGAAGTAAGTGATGCAATGCTTCCTGTATAATTTCCCGTAAAGAAGAAAAATATTGAATAGAGGCGGCAAAAACAATGAGGTCAAAATAACAATCCTTTAATAAATCATCCCGCAGGCTGCAATTAAAAAATTCAATATTTTGTTTATGCTGAAAAACTCTTTTCGCCTGTTGCAATTCTATACTATTAATATCAATACCCGTTACATGATGGGAGGGATCTGAAGCAAGCTTAGCAGACAACCAGCCATTTCCACTACCCACTTCCAGTATTTTTAAAGCCTGTTTTTTTTGTTGCAGGTATTTTAAAAGTTTTTCTGCGGAGTTTTTCCTTAGTTTCCATTCCTGCTGATGTGGATGCGTGGCGTGGATCTCCGGTAAATGGGCCACTTCTTCATCTGAATAAACCCTTCCCTCCTTTTGCCGGAGTCGTAAATAGATTTCTTCAAATTTACAGGAACCTGTATTCAATACAACGTCTTTCATTTTTCCTTTTCTCCAACAGAAGACTTTTGAACAATTTTGAAAATAAAATTTTTTTCCAGCAAGTTAATATTTGTTTGTACACAGTTTAATGCAAATCCATTCTGTGCAGCAAATCCATTTACCATTTCTATATCACAACCTTCAAAAAGCACCATGATGATTTCCGAGGCAGGATGAATATAATGAACCAGGTTTTCAAATAGCCCCGAAAAGTATTCCCCATGCTCTCCGCAACACCATGCATAATCAATTTCTGAAACGGGATGTTTTTTATAATAGGGTGGGTTGATTGCAATGATATCAAATAACTGTTCAGGAATATTGATAAAAAGATCCGATTGAATTATTTCCAGTTGTACTTCATTTACCCGGCTGTTTTTTTTGAGAAATTCAATGGCAACAGGATTAATATCACTGGCTGTAACGTTTGCTCCTTTTTTTGCTGCAAGAATGGAAATAAGTCCGCTGCCGCAACCCGGTTCCAGCAATTTTTTCCTTTGCAGGGACAAAGTAAGAATATAATTCATCAGCAAACGGGTGCTGAAAAAAAATCCCGGGTGAAAAACCTGGGGCGGTATTTCCAGTTTGATATCCCCGTACCTGTAGCTTCTTGTTTTTGAAAGATATTTTACCAGTAAAGGTTTATACGTATGAGCTACAATATTTTTAATGGTTGTTTTCATTTTTAAAAACCCTCCAGTTCCGGTTGCCGGTATTTCCAAAACATCTGTAAGGCTTTCAGTTCATACGGCTTCCAATACAAACCTGAATTGTATCGAAGGGATGAAATCCCTCTTAATACTTTTCTTCTGAAAGTGGTCAGCTTTAAATCAGAAACCGTGGGATAATAACCATTCAATACCGTTTCAAAGTCTTTTATTTTATTAACCATTTCCGGGGTAAGCCATGGCGTCAAGGGATTTTTTCTTAAATCAAAGTTTTCCCACTGCGGGCTGATCCAGTCTTCCAGTTTTTCAGGGAAATGAAAACCACTTTGCAAAACTTTATTATACATATCGCTTCCTTCGGTAGGTACCGGGCTGTACACATATATGATGATTTCCGTTTTCGGGTTGATCTGTTTTATTTCTTTGATGAATGCAATATCCTGGTCTATTTGTTTCATCACCTGTTCCGGACTATCGCCCGGTGTACCCAATACAAAAGAGTATTCCGGAATAATATCAAACCTGGCCATCCGGGCAGCAAATCGCCTGATACCATCGGCAGACTGCGTTCCGCCTTTATCCATTTTTTTTAAAATTTCATCATTACCGGTTTCTGCACCAAAGAAGATCATTTTACAACCGCTTTCCCTCATCAGGGCAAGAGATTCATCTGAGTATTTATCAACGGTATCAATCCTGCCTTCGCCCCACCAAACAATTTTATCCGGCTTTACCAGGCGGGCAAATTCAATGGTTCTTTTTTCGGACACAAAAAAATTATTATCATGAAATTCGATGGCATTTCCTCCGTAATGATCACTGAGGTATTTGATGTCTTTATAAATAAGTTGCGCCGATTTCCCTTTCCATCTTCCATTGTAAATGGGAACCACGGCACAAAATGAACATTTGAATGGGCAACCCATGCTGGAATGATAGGCAATTGTTTTTGAACCGAGGTAGGTTTTACCTAAATAACGACGAATAGGATAAAATTGATTCAGCTTCTCATAAGGCAGGGGTGGCAGTTCATCCTGTTCATACAATTCATCTTTGGGTGTTTTAATAATCTGTCCGCCGGCTTTGTAAATAAGATTATGAATGAGTTCAAATGGCATCTCTTTTTCCAATGCTTCCAATAATGCTGGAAACGATTTTTCACCTGGGCCATTAATGACAAAATCCACATAACCGGAATTTAAAACAACCTTTGGCTGGTTGGATGCAAAATAACCACCCCAGATAATAGTACTGGCCGGAAAAAGTTCACGGATTTTTTTTGAAAACGGAATAGCTTGTTTTAATTGTGGTCCCGGCATGGAAGTAATACCAATATATTTATAACCACCTTCGGATAAATAATGATTGATTTTTGTCCATGGGTCGTTTTCCAGGTTGCCATCTACAATCACATAGTCGTACTTTCCCTCAATAGAAGAAGCAATACTGAGAATGGAGTTGGGAATTCTCGGTTTGTAATTTGCGCTGCGGGGATTAAATAATAAAACCTTGTTCATGCCTTGCGTAAATTTAACCTTGTTTTCAGTAAGTTAATATGAAAAAAAATACCAGCCCTGCGATAGTTCAGTAAAAATAGTAGTTCATGTATAAAATCGGGTTATCGAAGTAAATAGTTGCCCGGCAAGCCTTTATTATATCGCCAGGTAGCATAAGTATTATGTATATGAACCAATGTGCTCTTCTCCTCAAGCATAACCTTCATTGAAACTATTTTGAACAGAAATAGTTTGTGAATTCCGTAATCAAATGATGCTATCAAATCCAGTTCCCGGTAATTCAAGGCATGGTTGGGAAGTGGCAGATGAAAGATGGCAGAAGTAGTTTTGGCAAACGGAAAATTTTCTTCCGGTTTTAATTCCTGCATGTGATTTTTCCCGAGGGAATAAGCTTTTTTAAAAGCATCAGTATGCAATGTTGAAATCACAATTTTTCCTGAAGACTCAACTTGTTGACTGGCTTTTCCACCCTGCCGTAAAGAAACAATATAATATTGGTCACCGATAGGTCCGTGCAGGTCCGAAGGAAATAAATTATACAACTTAGCATGGCCGGTTGTAACCAGGGAAATGATACGGGGAATGGAATAGGCGATCTGAACCTGCCTGTACAGGTTGCCGGGCAGAAATATATTCCCGGTTTTTTTATTGAACAGTTGGTTGTTTAAATCAATTATATATTGATGAAAGGGTGAAAGGAAATGATGCTGCCCGTAAATGCCTTCATAAAAAAAGAGAGTCCTGTCTCCTTCAGTATGTTTACGGAATAACTTTAATCTAAGACTGGCTGTAGCATCCTTTTCCCCCAGACTTACGTTAGGTTGCATAGCAACAGGACTTAGAATAACATCAATATTATCCTGAAACTCCATGGCCCGGCCTGTAGCTGATTGTAAAATAAAAATCAACGGATGATAGCCGGCAAATACATGTGTTTGCGTAATATCTTTAAGGATCTTATTGTTGTCAGTTAAATAAACAAGAAGAGGTTGTTCAAAAGTTTCGTTTGCCAGGCAGAGATATTCCCTGGGAAAATAAAGACCATTAATCCTGTTTAGCAGTATTCTGACCAGCTTCATGAATTAAAACTAAGTAAAATATTTTTTTACCCGGATGAAGATCGTTAGTACCAGTTACAGTAAAACCGCTGAATTTTCTGACCCGAAACAATGGTTGGAAAAGATCAGCTTTTATACATGTATTCTTGAGCATTTAGCTAAACAACATGAAGTGCTCAGTATGGAAAGAATAAATTATGAAGGGGAGCTTCAGCAGCAGGGTGTACATTATTACTTTATTAAATGGAGAAAAAGGGTTATCTATTTTCCCTTACAGATGCATCGTTTTATTAAAACACTTAATCCAGATATTGTTCTTATAAACGGATTTATTTTCCCTCTCCAAATTATACAGCTTAGAATAAAACTTGGCAGGAGAGTTAAAATAATTGTTTTGCACAGGGCAGAAAAACCTTTTTCCGGCCTGAAAAAATATTTACAGCAGCTGGCAGACAAATGTGTTAATGCATACCTGTTCTGTGCTGCAGATATAGGAACGGAATGGATAGAAAAAGGTATAATAGCAGACAGGAAAAAGATTTTTGAGGTTATGCAATCATCCTCCCAATTCAAGCCAGTTGACAGAAAAATTGCAAGATCGAAACTATCTGTTGACGGAGACCCAGTCTGTTTATGGGTAGGAAGACTGGAGACAAATAAAGATCCTTTAACAGTTATTAAATCTTTTTTAGCGTTTGCAAAAAATAAACCTTCAGCCAGGATGTATATGATTTACCAGTCTGAAGAATTATTAAATGAAGTAAAGGAATTGATCAAAAATTCTGATACTATTCATTTGATCGGAAAAATCAATCATCCTGAATTACAGAACTGGTATAGCAGTGCTGATTTTTTTATCTCCGGTTCACATTATGAAGGCAGCGGGATTGCCCTTTGTGAAGCCATGTCCTGTGGTTGTATCCCGGTTGTAACGGACATTCACTCCTTTCGAAGTATGACGGGTCGTGGTAAATGTGGAATTTTGTACCAACCGGGAAGTGAGAAAGATTTACTGGCAGCTTTATTAATGACCTCCTATATGGATCCGGAAGAAGAAAGGACTAAAGTTTTGAAACAATTTAATGCATCACTTTCCTTTGAGGCTATCAGCAATAAAATAGAGTCTGTAATTGCTTCTATATAATTAGAAATGGAAAAAACCGGAATTTCTCCCAAAGTAAGTATCATCATGCCTACTCACAACCGGGCAAGCCTGATTACTGCATCTATTGAAAGCATCCGGAATCAAACTTTTTCTAACTGGGAACTCATTATCGTAGATGATGGCTCCACTGATGAAACTGCAGAAATTATTTCACAATATAAAGACGAGAGAATTCATTTTTATAAAACAGAAAGAACCGGTAAAGTAGGTAAAATAAAAAATATAGGTTTGGAGAAATCATCCGGCGACTACATTGCATTTAATGATTCTGATGACTTGTGGCATCCTGAAAAACTGGGTAAACAGGTAGCTGTTTTGTTGGAGTACCCTGATGCCGGATTCTGTCTCACCGGCGGCTATAATTTCAATATTCCCGGAAAGCCTGTAAATTATTTCTACAGGCAATCAGAAGGAATAACATATGGCAATGTTTTTATCAACTGCTTCCGGTCACAAGTAGCAGCATTTTCCCAGGCATTGTTGTTTAAGAAAGAATGTATCAGTCTTTCCGGAACTTTTAAAGAAGAAAAATCTTTTTCAGATGTAGATTTTATATTCAACCTGGCCTTTCATTTCAAAGCTGTCATCCTGTATGAATCTTTGGTTTATCGCCGCCTGCATGACAACAACTATATAACTCCCAACTGGGAAAAAAGTAATGCTGAAGGGATTGAGATAGTAAATTCTTTTCGGGAAAATTTACCTGTTGCGGTTTACAGGAATGCATTATTCAGAATTTATATCAATTTCGGGGAAAAATATTTGTCATTCCGGCAAAGAAAAAAAGCTATCCGGATGTTTCTCAAAGCCTGGCAATATCATCCTCTCAGTTTGATGCCAATTAAAAAATCAGTCAAGGCATTATTTTATTTTCTATCTGGTAAATAATTGCATCATTTTTATAGCAGAATCTTCAGCTGTGTAAGGAGTAACTGATGTGAATTTTGTCCCGGTATTTTGTAAAATTTCCAATGCTTTGTGAATCATTTTTTCCTTGCTCTCAACAATATGCCAGTGTTCAATCTCATGGTTCATGGCTTTGCAAAAACTGATGACATGGGCGCCGGCATGCAAAGCTTCCAGGCAAACTCCTGAAAACCCTTCATAAGATGATGGATGAAGAAACAGACGGGATTGCTGCATCAGCCTCAAAATATCCGGGTAAGGCAATTCACCTGTTAATACTATATTTTTCTCTAACCCGAATTTCTTAATTTTTAATTCCAGGTTTTTTTGTTCCGGACCTTTGCCACAAAGCATTGCTTTAATTGAAGGAATATTTTTCTTTAATTCAAAAATAATTTCCGGAAAAAGGGAGTATTGCTTGAGCGATATCAACGAACCAGCGGCAAGTATATCTAAATCTCTTGGTAATTTATTTAAAGCATATTTTTTTATATCAATACCAGGTGGAATCACATGAGCGGGCCGGATGGAATAATTTTTTTCAAATTCTTCCTGTAAAAAATCTGATAGAACCGCAAGATCTGCTGGCTGAGGATTTATTTTTTTCACATACCTGTTTCCTTTCCTTGCATCCTGACCTCTGATCCAGCAGATATGTCTGATGCCTTGTCTGCCGGCAAATTTATTTCCTACCAGGGCACATTCAGTGCACCAGAAACTCAAAATACCGGATATAGCGTTTGCCTGATGAAGTTTTAATAATTCAGTATATATTTTTTTTCTTAATAACCATCGCAACAACCCGCCCTTATTCTTTCCCGAAAATGGAATTACAGGAATTCCAAACCACTCGTATTTTTTTGTATGGTAAGGATACTGAAAACTGAATATAGTTATGTTCAAACCAGGATATAATTTTTTCAACGAAAGAACAAACAACTGTTGTATTGGCAGGCAGGTACTGTCCTCCTCAGATTCAGGAAAACCCGGAATGAGAATAACCAAAGTTTTAAAATCAAGGTTCATTCAGTGAAATCATTTTATTACAAAATGACAGGCTTTTTTTGTCGTGGGTGTTCATAATAATCAATTTACCTGATGCAGCTATTTCCTTTAGTTGCTCCAATATAATCCGGGAAGCATCTTCATCAAGTTCATTGAAGGGTTCATCCAGTAAAATCAAATCAGCATTTTTGTAAATGGCCCTTGCAATAGCAATTCTCTGTTGCTGTCCGCCACTGATATTTTTACCGTTTTCAGTAATTATTTTCTGTTCCCTTTCCGGAAAAGTTTGAAGTAACTTATCCAGGCCTGAGAGGTTCGATGCAAAAGCAAATTTTTCCATATCCACATTCTTTTCATCAAAAGTTATATTTCTCAAAACAGTATCATGGATAAAAAAAGATTGTTGCCGCACATAAGAAATGGATGGCCAGTATTGTTTCAATTCTTCCCGGCTTACTGAAACTTCATTCATCAATATTTCCCCGGAATCCTGTTTAAGAAACCCAAGCAGGATATTCAGAATGGTTGTCTTTCCTTTTCCTGATTCACCGCTGATACCTAAAAAATCTCCTTTATTTATTTTAAAGGAAATATTATTGAATACAGTTCTGCCATCATATTGAAAATTAATATTTTTAAATTCAACTGATTGGATAGTGACTGATCTGGAAATCTGCTGATCTTTTTTTTCTGTTCCCCTGTCCTGCAACAGTTCATCAGCAGAAAATCCATAAGCTTTTATCTGTCCCGTCAGGTTAATCACTTTTACAATTCCGGGTATGATCTTATATGCGGCCGCCATAAAGGCCCCAATTGTAATCAGCGTATCACTATTACCATTCCCGTACCATTTGTCAATCACCACCAGGATAAACAAACCAAGAACAGCAAATATTTCTATAATCCTTCCTGGCATGTTTTGTAAAGAAAGGGATCCGAATAAATGCTTGCTGAACTGTCGCCGCTGATCAATAAAACGCCGGAGAAAAAAATCGTTTCCCTGGTAAATATTAGATTCAACATATCCCTTTAGTGCATCCAGTAAATATTGATAGGACTTTTCATTATTGTTTCGCAAATGCTTTTTAGTAATGACCATTCTTTTTTTTATCAGGTAGAATACAACAATAACTGGCGGCAACAAGATAACAAGCAGTAGCAGGAAGAGGTTTGCTTTGAAAATAATAATAGCAATAATGGCTATAAGGATCAGTATTAACTGGGTAATGATCTGCTGCAAACCCGATAATATATGTTGGGAAAATTCAAAAGGCTGAAGTGCTATTTTCCGGATAAATAATGAAGAATCATTGTTGACAAATTCATCAAACCCTGCATGTTGGTAATTAACAAGGTTATTTTGCGAAATACGAATGGCCACTTCACCGGTAAATGAATAATGTGCTTTAGTAATCAGAAAAGCTGCAATATTTTTTATGGCAAATAGTAAAAAAAATACAGTAACAGGTAAAATGGAATCATTCCCTGTTAGAAAGCCGGGCATAAAAGAAAGCCCTGTATTGCTGACCGGGTGGATATAAAACTGAATGATCCATAATAAAGCAACCAGGGCAAGAATGTCGGCAATACTTATGATGATCCCCAGCAATACAATGACGGTAAATTGTTTTTTTTCTTTACTATTCAGAATTGTCCAGGTATTTGTCAGCATATTCTTCACAAGCAGGAAAACGGTTTTAGTAATTTTATAAATTTAGATTGAAATTCCACAGAAAGAAAACCCTGGTAGAAATTTTTAAAAAATGTTTCCCCGATCAAATACCGGGAAAAACAGAAGGTTAAAATATTTTGCGTATAGTATGCAGTGTAATTTTTATATCCAGTAACAACGACCAGTGCCGCACATAAAAAAGATCCAGTTGTACCCGGTCTCTCATTCGCTGGATATTTGATGTTTCACCAACATATCCTAAAACCTGTGCCAGTCCTGTAATCCCGGGTTTTACCTTGTGCCGGTCATCGTAATAATCTATTAATTCTTCGAATTTCAGGTTGTCCTGAATCATATGTGGCCGGGGTCCTATAAAAGACATGTCACCTAACCAAACATTAAAAAATTGTGGCAATTCATCCAGGTAATGAATTCGTAAAAATTTTCCCAACCGGGTGATCCGGGCATCATTAACAGTGGCAGCTAATATATCGGCTGCATCATTATTCACCATGGACCTGAATTTAATACAGGTAAACACTCCCCCGTTTCTTTTATTTCTTTTCTGCAGGAAAAAAACAGGCCCTTTCGAATCTGTTTTTATAATAATAGCTAGCAAAGGAATTATCCAAACTAACAACCCGGCAATGACGATCGAAGACACAATAAGATCTATACTTCTTTTAATTATTCGTTTTAATAAACTGTCCAGCGGAAAATTCAGAGAAAGTGAAGTCAGTTCCTTTTCTCCCAGGAAATTTACAATTACCGGATAAATAGGTTTTCTATCTGAAGGGAAAGCAACATGCCGGCCTCCTATTATGGCAATAAAGTCGTCCGGTCTTTTTGAAGATTCTGAAGTGGTGTTTGAAATTCCTTCCTTGTCCATCAGCTTGGTTTGTTTGTAACCTGAATAACGACAAAATAATTATTCCGGTTGCTTATATCAAAGAATTAAAATAAATAAGAAGGGATGATCTTTCTGTGAAAATGATTAAAATAAAAAACAGCTCAGTAAGCCGGTTTCTGTGATCCCGCCCCGATTCAGATCGGGGGGCCCATACATTAAAAAAGTCTGGAAATCCAGACTTAAAAATTTGTGATCCCGCTGGGACTCGAACCCAGGGCCCATACATTAAAAGTGTATTGCTCTACCAACTGAGCTACGGAATCTGCCAAACGTTTCTTGTAAAATCGAAACGGGGTGCAAAAATAAGACCAGAAGCTTAACATCCCAAATAAAACTATTTCTCATTCCAGCCATTTTCTATTTAGCAAAATGACAATTGATCTCTTAATAAGATGATCACTTTCTTCTTTTTTGCTTTAGGTTTGTGATACCAAGTAATTTTTATGTCCACTTTCTATAAAAATAAAATTGTAGTTGTTACCGGAGGCTCTGATGGTATTGGAAAGGAAATGGTGAAAATGCTTATTCAAGCGGGTGCCAAAGTTTCTACCTGTGGCAGGAACAGCGATAAGTTATACCAATTACAGACAGAATACCCCTCTGCTCCCCTGCATACAATGATTGCAGATGTAAGTAACGAAAATGATTGCCGCCGGTTGATGGAAATGACGGTTAAAATGTTTGGCGGCATTGATATTCTCATCAACAATGCAGGCATATCTATGCGGGCAGAAATAAAAGATGCGACAGTAGAATTAATAAAAAAAGTGATGGACATCAATTTTTTTGGTGTTGTTTATTGTACAAAATTTGCCTTGCCCCATATTTTGGAAAGAAAAGGGATCATTGTGGGCATTTCCTCTATTGCTGGTTATCGCGGATTGCCTGGCCGAAGCGGTTACTCAGCATCAAAATTTGCAATGCAAGGCTGGCTGGAAGCTATCAAAGTGGAATTAAAAGACAGTGGCGTACATGTCATGTGGATTTGCCCCGGGTTTACTACTTCTAATATCCGCAATTCAGCCCTTACTGAAGATGGAAAAGAACAGGGATCCAGCCCTATGAACGAAGGTACGATGATGAGTACAGCAGCCTGTTCAAAAAAAATATTAGCTGCTGTTGAAAACAGAAAGCGAACAGTTATCATGACCTTTACGGGATTAAAAGCCGTATTTATGAATAAATTTTTTCCCAAACTGACAGACAAATTCATTCATAAATTTTATTATAAAGAAGGAAAACTAATTAAATAAGAAATAAGGAATACTAAATCAGAAATGAGAAAGTTATCCCTTTAAATAATTATATTGAACATTATGAGATTTGCTTTCAAATTCTTTATTTAACAATGCCATTACTAACCCTGACTTCTGATATTGGCAACCAGGATTACCTGGCAGCAGCAGTAAAAGCAAGACTGCTGAACATTAATCCCGCATTTCAACTGGTGGATATCACCCATAATATCACTCCATTTAATTCTCCCCAGGCTGCCTATGTTTGTAAAAGTGCCATCAAAAATTTTCCGGCATTCACCTATCATATCATTTTGGTCAATTTATTTGGGAAAAAACCAGATCAATTATTACTGGCCTTTCATCAAAACCAATACCTGCTCTGTGCTGATAATGGTTTAATAACAATGATCCTGGATGGGAAACCTGAAATGATCATCGGTATTCCTTTGGATAAGAAACATAACAGGAATACCCTTTATTGCACGGATGTTTTTGGAGAAACAATCAACAAGCTGGTCAATGGTGAATCTATTCAACAAATCGGGCAATCAGATGTTACATATCTGGAAAAAAATCCTTTAAAACCAACCATTGGCGAAGACTGGATTGACGGACAAATTATTTTTATAGACAATTTTGAAAACGTAGTCGTAAATATTACACTGGAAGATTTTGAGAGCCAGCGAAAAGGCCGGAGCTTTAAAATATTATTCAAAAGAGATGAAGTGATAGAGAGGATCAGTGAAAGTTATGCAGATGTACCCGAAGGAGAAAAACTGGTTCTTTTCAACAGTGCCGGTTATCTTGAAATTGCGATCAATAAAGGCAATGCAGCCGGTCTGTTAGGATTAAAAGGTTTTTCTGAAAAAAACAGCCTATCAAAACAAATAATGCAAAATCAATTTTTCTACCAAACGGTCAGAGTAAGTTTTGAATAGTGTTTTCATTCAACTTTTAATTGGATGCATTTCAAATATTCGCATCCACAATTTGAATTAGCCCCCATCCCCTAAAGGGGTGCATCAGTCTGGAAGTTTCTTATTCCCA
>DATDPZ010000221.1:0-10871 GCA_035292525.1 Chitinophagaceae bacterium | reverse complement strand
CCGATTTCAAATTTATTTTTTTCTGGGAATGGTTTCATCGTTTCTGGGCCAGGCTGATGGGACTTGTATTTGCTGTGCCTTTCATCATTTTTTTATTTCAGAAAAGATTCCGGGAAGAAATGATAAAACCACTGATCATACTTTTTTTGCTTGGGGCATTGCAGGGAGCCGTGGGCTGGATCATGGTGGCCAGTGGACTGGATGGGGATGCTATTTATGTAAAGCCCACCCGGCTGGCCCTGCATTTTATTTTTGCCATGGGTCTGTTAAGTTATACGCTTTGGTTTGCTTTGCAATTGCTGGTGCCTGCAGAACAAAGAATAATTCATCCGTCATTAAATAAACTTACAGGATGGATCATTGCTGTATTGATTATACAATTAATCTATGGCGGACTGATGGCCGGGCACAAGGCCGCTATATTTGCACCCACCTGGCCGGGTATCAATGGTTCATTAATTCCGGAATACATGTTCAGGTCGCCGGGAGGCTTACTTAATTTAATTGAAAATAAAATCAGCATTCATTTTATTCACCGCTTGCTGGCCTTTTTACTGTTGGTTGTTATTTTAGTCTGGACCAGAATGGCCTTGAAAATAAAAGCTGCATCCTTATTTAGTAAAATAAGAAAGCTGCCATTAATATTAGTTTTATTGCAGGCGGTCCTCGGCATTTTTTCGGTGCTTACCAGTATTAAAATAGTTCCCAATCATTGGGGTGTCTTTGAATGGATGGCGCAGTTACACCAGCTTACTGCAATGTTACTTTTATTGTCCCTGGTCTGTGCAGCCTATCTTTTAAAAAGTAAGTAATTACATGATGATATAAGAAGGTTAAATAGTATTTTTAAGCCAGAACCTATAAACCGGGATTCTCCTTTACTTATGAAAGCCTGGCTCCGCGGATTTATTTTTTCTTTTCCTGTACAGCTGTTATTTCTGCATATCAGAAAATACCAGGTGATTCTTGTTTTCTGGTTTGTATTATTCAGCACGGTAAACGGAACCTTCATGCATACTTTCGGTGCCGATTCACTATTCCTGGCTCCGGAATACCTGGGCAGTGTAAATGCAATTGGCGCCGGTATTGTCGGTATTTCTGTAGGGATGTTTATTATGAGCTGGAATATCACCAGCTTTATTCTTTTCAGCCGGCATTTTAAATTCCTGGCAGCTACCACCAATCCCTTTTTAAAATACTGTACCAATAATTTCGGCATTCCGCTCTTGTTCCTGCTGTTTTATTTTTTTAAAACATGGCAATTTATCCGGTTTAAAGAACTTATTTCAACGTCAGAATATTTAATGCTGGCTGGTGGTTTTTTGAGTGGATTATTGATCATGCTTTTAATTTCTTTTATTTATTTTTTTCGTGCAGATCGTTCTATATACCGGCGCATGATGCCGGTGATGAATAATCCCAGGGAGTATATAACATACCTCAAGCCGGGAGAATATCCTCCAAGTGAATCAAAGATCATTAAAGTGGAGTGGTACCTGGATACACCCATCACTGTAAGAAAAGCCAGAGACGTTTCCCATTATACCCGGGATTTTATTGAAAATATTTTCAAGCGGCATCACTTTGTTGCCGTGCTTTCTGTTTTTGCAGCGTTCTTATTCCTGGTAGGCATTGGTTTTTTACAGGACTCAGAATTTTTCCAGATTCCGGCAGCAGCCAGCATTACTATTTTCTTTGCTGTTCTTATCGGGGTGTCGGGGGCCTTTACTTATTTTCTGCAAAGCTGGAGTATTCCCTACATGCTCGGTTTAATTATTTTAATTAATTTTTTTTATAAATGGAACTGGATTGACCCCAGGAACAAAGCATTTGGAATAAACTATACCAATAAAAATGAACGGCCTGCCTATAACAGGGATAACCTGCTGGCCATCGCTTCTGCAGAAAACATAACAGCTGATAGCCTGAACATGATTCAGGTGCTGGAAAACTGGAAAAAGAAACAGCAGGAGGAAAAACCATTGTTTGTAGTGATGAGTACAAGTGGCGGTGGTCACCGGAGCGCTACTTTCACCATGAATGTACTGCAGCGGCTTGACAGTATTACCGGCGGTGAATTCATGAAAAAAACATTTCTGATTACCGGCGCCTCCGGTGGTATGATCGGGGCTTCTTATTTCAGGGAACTTTACCTGAAAAAAGAAAAAGGGGAAAATATAAAATTACAAGACAAAAAATATGTAGATGATATAGCCGGCGATCTGTTGAACCCCCTGTTTTCTTCTTTTATTACAAGGGATATTATTTCTCCGGCTACCAAGTTTAAAGCAGGTCCTTACATTTATGTAAAGGACAGGGCCTATGCATTTGAATCGAAGCTGAACGCCAATACAAATGGATTTTTAAATAAGCAATTAAAAGATTACAGAACGGAAGAGAGCAATGCTGCTATTCCACTTGCCTTTTACAATTCAGTAATTTCCCGCGACGGCAGAAAAGTACTGATCAGTACACAGCCGGTAAGATTTATGATGATGAGCAGCTTTGACAATTCAAGCATTCCTGCAGCAGATCCCGACATTATTGACTTCACTTCTTTTTTTGCCAGGCAGGATCCATTCAGTCTCAGGATACTTTCAGCTTTAAGAATGAATGCAACTTTTCCGGTAGTGTTGCCAAATGTCTGGCTTCCTTCTGATCCTGTTATTGATGTAATGGATGCAGGACTTCGTGATAATTATGGTCAGGAAACAGCCTTACGCTTCCTTGAATTCTTTGATGATTGGTTAAAACAAAATACCCGTGCTATACTCATCGTTCAGATGCGTGACCGGCCCCCCGGCGGATGGGAAATCCCGTATGTAACGGAGAATATCGGGGATCATATCACCAAGCCATTCCTGTTATTACAACACAACTGGTTTAAGATGATGGATTTTTTTCAAAGTGATATGCTAAGATATTATGCCCGGCATGCAGCGCCGGCTGTTCATAAAATTATTTTTCAGTACTCATCTGAAAAAAAAGAAGATAAAGCCGCTTTGAATTTCCATTTGACACAACGGGAAAAAAATCAGATCATGAATGCTCCTGATATCCATTACAACCAGGAAAGTTTTGAAAGGTTAGTCAGCCTGTTTAATAAGAAAGACTCAATACTGATTACGCCGGTTGAATAAGCCGGAAGCATTTTTTCTTTATTTCAATTTTTAATGCTGCCGGAGTTTCTGCCGGTTCGCCATCAATATGCAATGGCGCCCCGGAATGGTTAATAATCTTCAGCTTTTCCGTTTGAAAATAAATGACCCCTTTTTTTTGCTGAATGATTGATGAAGCCTGCGGTTTATTCCAGCCAGCCAGTTGTGTTAATGTTTGCAGGATAAAGCTCACTTTGTTCTGAGCAGTAACGATCACCACATCCAGCAATCCATCTGAAAGACTGGCCTTGGGTGCGATGGTGAAATTATTTCCAAACTGGTTGCTGTTGGCTATACTGATAAAATAGGCATCAGTTTCAAACTTCACCTCTTGTATTTCTATTTCAAACCGGTGAGGTTTCATGGAAAAAAAATTCTTCAGAGATAATTTGATGTAAGTAAGCAACCCTCTTCTGGGTTCATCAGTGAAATCTTTTGCCACTTTTGCATCGAAGCCCAGGCCCGCAAGCATACAGGCAAAATGATTATTGACAAAAAAACCATCAGTAAATAACGGCTTGCCGGAAAAAATTATATCCAAAGCTTTTGCGGGTTGTTTTGAAATCTTCGCAGCCAGTGCCAGCCCGTTTCCGGAACCACAGGGGATAATACCAAAGCTGACCCCTTCGTTCATCAGGCATTCTATTACCTGGCTTACCGTACCATCGCCACCTGCAATAATTATATCAGTAATATTTTTTTCTTTTATTATGGAGCGAAGAAAAGAATAATCCCCACTGGCAACCGATGGGAAAATCTGAAATGGAATTTCTTTTTGTTTTGTTTTTTCTTCAATGATTTTTTGAAGATTGGTTTTGCTACCTGTGCCGGCAATTGGATTGATGATATAGATAATGCGCCGTTGCATAAATGCAAGATATACTGAATTGTATTATTTATTCCAATTTCCCATTCCTTAAAAACAGCACACTCAATTAATTATAAATGTGGGATTCGGAATTATTTTGACAACGTAATATTAAGTATTACACCACTGTTGCAACCGTTGTTTTTAAAACTTATTTTGCATACCTTAAAGTATTTTAAACGACTACCCCCATGGAGCACTTTCATTTTTGCTGCTAATAAAAACGGATATTACTGTTCCTGTCTTCAGATTTCCACTCCACCCGCTAAATTATTTTTATGGACCAACCACTAACGGCTACTGCAAACTGGAGTTCTGCCAAAAAGATCTTTTTCCGGTTTTTTTTCATTTATTTCATCGTTTTCGCATTTCCTTTTCCGCTGGAGTCGATTGACTGGTATTATACACAGGTACACTATCATGATTTGTGGAATCCTGTAGTGCAATGGATGGGAAAACATGTTCTTCAACTTGGAGAAATTACTCTTATTCCTTCTCAATGGGGTGATTCAATTTTTTATTTTGTAGAATTATTTACTATTCTGTTGATCGCTGTCATGGGATGCCTTGTGTGGACAGTGCTCGACCGCCGCCGCCCGCATTATCAAAAACTAGCTTACTGGCTTACCGTTTGGGTTCGTTATTTCCTGGCTTATACTATGTTCTTGTTTGGATTTAATAAAGTATTTGATGCACAATTTCCATTTCCGGATATGGATATACTGTTGCAGTCTTACGGCGAATCTACGCCCCGCCGCTTAGCCTGGACATTTATGGGATACTCTTACAGTTATAGTTTTTTTACCGGCTTGGGCGAAGTACTGGGCGGGTTTTTATTATTATTCCGAAAAACCACCACATTGGGTGCATTGCTTGTAATGGCAGTTATGAGTAATGTAGTCATGATGAATTTCAGCTTTGGTATCATGGTTAAAGTTTTTTCCGCCCATTTAATGTTTATGGCGATTTTCCTGCTGGCTAAGGATGGTAATCGACTGATTAATTTCTTTATTTTGAACAAACCAGTACTGGCTGTTTACCTGGAGCCACCCTTTAATATTCCCTGGAAGAAAAAAGCATGGATCATTGGCAAAGTTTTAGTAATCCTTTATTTGTTGATCCCGCAAATTAATAATGGATATAGAGCGGAGCGGGGAGTGGGAGATAAAGCTCCTAAACATCCATTATCCGGTATTTACAATGTAGAAACATTTGTAAGAAATAATGAAAACGTAGTTCTATTACAAACCGATACCATCCGGTGGAAACAGTTAATTATTAGCGGAAAGAAAGGAAACGCAAGAGCTGCTGTTAAAATGATGAATGATAGTTTGCAATACTATGCCTTCCGTGCAGACACAGTACTGAAAAATATAACCTTGATAAGCAATGCGGATACAGCTCAAAAGTATGAGCTTGATTATTCGTTTCCGGGAAATGAAATAATGCTGATGCAGGGAAAATGCAAAGATGATTCCATAAAAATCCGGATGAGAATATTCGATGTGAACAAATTCCCGTTGGTCAATTCGAAATTTCGTTGGACAAGGCAGCATTAAAAAACAAACCCCGCAAGAATTCAAAGGTTTAGTTATTGATTATTGCCAGTTTAACTGACATGCTCACCACGTAAATAAATTCTGATTGTATAAGAATGGGAAAAGTTGATATGAATAATTTCCGGCAGGTAAACAGGAAATCCAGTTGGATTAGGTACGTAAAGAAAAATTATTAATTAAAGCTCCTCCAAAAAAAATTGAAAAGCAAAAAAACTGACTTTGTTCATACGTTGGTGACAGGATTGATGATATAGATAATCTTTCTGGTCATCTGATATATAATGTGCACAAAAGGATTCGTCTCACTTTAACTTTAGCAGCTTCTTCCGGATCTTTGGGTACCGCCCAGGAATACACTTTCACAATTCCCCTGTTATCCAGTATTAAAGCCATATCTGTATTATGTAATTTTAAAAAAAGAGTATTATTATATGCTTTTATTTGTTTGCCTGATGTATCAAAAAAAGCAATCGTACGGATCCAGTCTTCCTGTGCAGCTTTAGCTGTAAATTCTATGATAAAAAACCCCGGATCTTCCAGCATCCGGCTTAACAGTATCACTTTTCTTTCATCATCTGATTCTTTCTTTAAAGTATAAGAAGCTAATTCTTTGCGGTTATTAAAAATTTTCCAGCTGTCATATTTCTGTGCCATGACGGCAGACGAAATAAAGAGAATGGAATAAAAGAGAAAATACAGTTTCATTTTTTTGTTTCTTTATTAAAAATAATATTCGTTTAAATTCTGTTGCATAATGACTATCGGATTTACCATTTTAACAAGGCGCTGGCCCAGGTAAACCCGCTGCCAAATGCAGCCAGACAAACCAAATCCCCTTCTTTTATTTTTCCCAGCTCCCATGCTTCGCACAAAGCGATAGGTATCGATGCCGCTGTGGTATTTCCGTATTTCTGAATATTATTATATACCTGGTCATCATTCAACTTCAGTTTTCTTTGTACAAACTGACTGATGCGCAGATTAGCTTGGTGTGGGATCAACAAACTGAGATCGGAAGTCTGAAAGCCATTTTTATCCAAAGCTTCCCTTATCACTTCCGGAAATTTTTCTACTGCAACTTTAAAAACTGCCGGGCCATCCATGGTTGGGAAATTCTGGGCTTTATCAATCATGGCATGGCTCATAAACATTTCACCCATTTCTGCTTCATCAAAATCGGCCAGTTGCTGATCTTTTAACCAATGGTTGGCATGTGTACCGGGATTATACATGGCCAGTATCTCAGCATTGTTTCCGTCACTATGCAAATGTGTACTAAGAATTCCGCAGTTAGAATCTTCTGTTGGTTGCAGTACAACAGCCCCCGCTCCGTCACCAAAGATCACAGATATATTTCTGCCTCTTGTACTGAAGTCCAGGCCAAAAGAATGTTTTTCGCTGGCCACCACAAGGATGTTTTTATACATACCGGTTTTAATAAACTGATCGGCCACGCTGAGGGCATATAAAAAACCGCTGCACTGATTGCGAACATCCAATGCGCCAATTTCTTTCATCTGCATGGCTCTTTGCAGCAGCACACCGCAACCGGGAAAATAATAATCGGGACAAATGGTAGCAAAAACAATAAAATCAATATCATCTTTTGTGAGGCCGGCTCTTTCTATTGCAATTTTAGCGGCTTCCACTCCCATGGTAGTGGTGGTTTCTCCGGTTCTGTCAGCGTATCTTCTTTCTTTGATGCCGGTACGTTCCTGTATCCATGCATCGTCAGTGTCCATATATTTTTTGAGATCGTTATTGGTAATTACGTTTCCGGGAACATACATACCTATACCGGCAATCCTGGATCTTTTCATATGTGGTAATTTTGAATTTAGAAAGATAAGGAAAGTAAGGGAATGAATTGATTTCAGATTAAGCGGGAGCAATTGAAATAAGCTAAATATATCAGCGCATAGTGATTAATTAACGGACAATTTTTTTTAATAAGTGATTTGATAAAAAGTTGAGTAGAATTAAAGAAAGTACAAGTGTGCGACGCAACTAAAGCCTAATCAGGGCTATGCTGCCGGATACAAAATATACATTCCCCTTTTCTTTACTGCCCCGCTGAATTGGCGTACCTTTGCCGCTCGTTAAAAAACAGCTATTAGCTGTGAGCCTTTAGTCTTTAACCACACATGGTTATTTGCTAAAAGCAGCCGCTAAAAGCTATAAGCTGAATAAATGGAAATAAGAAATATAGCAATTATTGCTCACGTTGACCATGGTAAAACTACACTGGTAGATAAGATATTACACGCTACAAAAACGTTTCGTGATAACCAGGAAACCGGTGAACTGATCATGGACAGTAATGACCTGGAAAAAGAGAGGGGGATCACCATTTTTTCAAAAAATGCTGCTGTTGTGTACAATGGGGTTAAGATAAATGTGATTGATACACCGGGCCACGCAGATTTTGGCGGTGAAGTGGAAAGGGTTTTAAAAATGGCAGATGGAGTTTGTTTGCTGGTGGATGCTTTTGAAGGACCCATGCCGCAAACACGTTTTGTTCTTCAAAAAGCATTACAGTTAAACCTGAAGCCAATCGTTATTATAAATAAAGTAGATAAGGCCAACTGTCGCCCCGATGAAGTGCATGATGCCATCTTTGAATTATTTTTTAACCTGGATGCAACAGAAGAACAATTAAATTTTCCAACCTTTTATGGTTCTGGTAAACATGGCTGGTTCAATGATTCATTAGAGCAGATTGATAATATCTATCCCTTGCTGGATGGTATTGTAAAATATGTACCACCTCCAAAAGTAAATGAAGGCCCTGTACAAATGCAGATCACATCACTGGATTATTCTTCTTTCCTTGGCCGTATTGCTGTAGGTAAAGTAAGCCGTGGAGTGCTGAAAGAAGGACAGAATGTGGTACTGGTGCAGGCAGATGGAAGTATTAAAAAGACAAAAGTAAGAGAGCTGTATGTGTTTGAAGGAATGGGTAAGAAAAGAGTAACAGAGGTGGTGGCTGGCGATCTTTGTGCAGTAGTGGGTATCGAAGATTTTAATATCGGAGATACCATCGCAGATGCGGATACGCCTGAGGCATTACCCGTAATCAGTGTGGATGAACCCACCATGAATATGCTGTTCTCAGTAAACAACTCTCCCTTCTTTGGTAAAGATGGAAAATTTGTTACCTCCCGCCATCTTCGTGACAGGCTGATGAAAGAAACAGAAAAAAACCTGGCATTAAAAGTAGAAGATAGTGAAGAAGGTGACAGCCTGATGGTCTATGGCCGTGGTATTTTACACCTGGGTATATTAATTGAAACCATGCGGCGTGAAGGATATGAATTAACAGTGGGACAACCACAGGTTATAGTAAAAGAAATTAATGGCAAAAAATGTGAACCTTATGAAAACCTGGTGGTGGATGTGCCGCAGGAATTTGCCAGCAAAGTAATTGATCTTGTTTCCAGGAGAAAAGGAGAAATGCTGGTGATGGAAACCAAAGGAGAAATGCAGCATCTTGAATTTGAAATTCCTTCCCGTGGGTTGATAGGTTTGCGTACTCAAATGCTGACCGCTACTACCGGTGAAGCGGTCATGGCACACCGGTTTACCGAATACAAACCCTGGAAAGGGCCGATACCCGGAAGAAGCAATGGTGTATTACTTTCTAAAAACACGGAAAAGACTACGGGTTACTCAATAGATAAATTACAGGACAGGGGAACATTCTTTGTTGACCCCGGGGAAGAAGTATATGCCGGCCAGATCATTGCTGAAAATATTAAGCCGGGCGACCTGGTGGTAAATGCTACCGAGCCAAAAAAATTAACCAACCACCGCGCCAGCGGCAGCGATGATGCCACCCGCATACAACCCAAAACACAGTTATCACTGGAAGAATGCATGGAGTACATTCAGCAGGATGAGTGCATCGAAGTGACGCCTAATTTTATCCGTATGCGGAAAGTGATACTGAGCGAAGATGAAAGAAAAAAAGTGCAGAAGAAAATGGAAACTCAATCCGCATAATGTGCTATTTCTAACATGAAAAATAATTAATGAAAAAAAGAGTGCTGATATTATCATTCATTATTCTTTGTTCTTTAATTCCTGATTCCTCTTTAGTAGCTCAATGCTCTATTTGTACAAAAACTGCACAGCAGCTTGGTGAAAAACCCGCTAAAGGACTGAATGCAGGTATCATCTATCTTGCTATTACTCCTTTCCTTATTGCCGGCTATTTATACTACCGGTGGAAAAAGTCGAATGCTGCAGATTAACCATTCACAAAAAAAAGGCAGTTGATTTTTTACATTTCATAACTTGGGCAGATAAAATACCTGCCATGCAAAAATTACTTCTGTTCTTATTATTATTTCCGGTATGTACTTCAGCACAAAACCAGCCTGCCGGTAAACAAGGACTACCAACCATTGAAGAAAAAACCAGAGAGCTGAAAAAGTATGAAGGTTTTTTCAGTTTTTACCTGGATGAAAATGCCGGTAAAATATGGCTGGAAGTGGATAAGCTGGATACAGAAATTCTTTATGTTATTTCATTGCCTGCCGGCTTAGGCTCCAATGATATCGGGCTTGACAGGGGATTGCTGGGTGGCGGACGGATTGTAAAGTTTTTAAAAGCGGGCAGAAAGATCCTGATGCAGCAACCCAATTATGAATTTAGAGCGGTGACGGATGATCTTGCTGAAAGAAGGGCTGTTGAACAATCTTTTGCTCAATCCACCCTTTGGGGATTTACAATAGAAGCAGAAAGCAACCATCATTACTTAGTGGATGCTTCAGATTTTTTATTACGGGATGCTATGCAGGTGGCCAACCGGTTAAAGAGCAGCCAACAGGGGAATTATGCTTTGGATAAAAGCAGGTCGGTTTTTTATTTACCCCGCACCAGAAATTTTCCACTCAATACAGAATTTGAAACCAGTATTACTTTTGTCAACAGTGACGGGGTTACGGGCAATTTCGTTAATTCTGTAACGCCTTCTTCCGAAGCGATTACGCTGCGAATGCATCATTCATTTGTACAGTTACCCGATAACAATTATGAACCCAGGAAATTTGATCCGCGAAGCAGCTTTGGTGCTATATCCTTTTACGATTACAGTTCACCCGTTTCAGAACCCATAGAAAAATATTTTATCGTCCGGCATCGTTTGAAAAAGAAAGATCCGGCGGCGGTAATCAGTGAACCGGTAAAGCCAATAATTTATTACCTGGATAACGGCACACCCGAACCCATTCGCAGTGCGTTGCTCGATGGAGCCAGCTGGTGGAACCAGGCTTTTGAAGCAGC
>DATDPZ010000220.1:0-26444 GCA_035292525.1 Chitinophagaceae bacterium | reverse complement strand
AGGCTTGTTCTTCCGTAAGTTGTTGCCGAAACATGCAGCAAATGTAAAGCAGCTCAATTTTATAAAGAATAAAGAAACTTGTTCCGCGGTATTAGTATTTATTCCCTTTTTTTGTTTGAAGTGAAGAATTTTCGCCGCTGTGCCTGATATAGAAAACAGAAGGTTCGCTTCTGCCATCACTATTAATATTGCCATCGCTCAATGGATTACCTGCGGCATCTGTTGCCTGGATGGTCCAGATGAACATAAGGCCGTCAGCGTTGTTTGATGAGCTGTCTGTTGTTTGAAGAAAGGGTAACATCGATAACTGTGGTTGCCAGATGTATTGCGTAGTTCCTGTTACCGCTTTATTCAAAACCGGTAAGTTGCTGCGGAAGGCCTGCATGGGTTTTTGACCGGGCAACACTTGGAACACCTGGATATGATATACAACCGGAACCGATGGCCGTGGTAAAACGGGAGTCCACCTGAAAATAATGGCTGATTGTGCTTTCTCCTGTGGTAAAACCATTTCATTTGCCGGCATCACAGTAATCGGAAGTTGTAATGCGGCAAGGTAAAAATTACGGCAGCGTTGTTCTCCTATAGGTGTAAAATCAACCGGATTTACCAATGTAACACATAATTGATAATTATCCGAAGGAAGTTTACCGGTTGCATGGAAAGTTGTTTTGTATTTTCCATTAAACAGTATTGTTTCAAGCGCTAATACCTCTGTGGCTGAAAACAGATTGTTGCCATCAGCAAGTGCAATGACTCTTGCATTTACAAGATCAGTAGTAGCAGCAACAGTTCCGTCGTTCAGCTTAATTTCTGTTTTTATTTTCACCTGCAATGATGCCCCGCTTGATCTATAATTAACAAGATATGTTAATACTTCTTTCCTGTTACCCCATTCTGATAGTGTGCCCGGCGGGGTCGCATTTACAAACAGCGATAAATTAAGTTGTGTAAAGCCTGTTAACGATATAAATAGTAAAACCGGAATTAGAATTATTTTTTGCATAAGATAAATTTATTTTCCGAACCTGTATTGCAATCCTGTACGGATATTACTTTCAAAATAGTTGGCGCCATTAGGAATGATTTCGTTTCCGTATTTAAAATAGTTTGTGCTGAAAAAATTGTTCCAGGTTAATTTTTTATTCAGTTTCCAGTCAATAGTGCAGGATGCAATCAGGTTGTTGTTGTTCTTAAATGCGTTGTTTTTTGAATAGTTGTATTGCAACTGACCACGGAAGCCGGCTTTCTTTTTTGCCAGGGGCATACTCAATCCGGTACTGAATGTAATCAGCGAAAGCTTAAAACCCGGCAAACTGTTTTTAAAATACATCAGGCTGAAATCGGGTGTAAATTCTTTGGTGAGAAAGGTGGGTACATAGGTCAACAGAGCCATGTGTGTATTGTTGGCTGTTACGGCGCCGGTTATCACGTCCCTTTCATCATACTTGCTGTAGTTATAATTTAAGCTTACAAGATGCATAACCTTTTCGGTATTCCATGTATAAGAAGGATTAATCCCAAAATCATTACTTACATTTTTAATGCCGAAAGGATTAATGCCGCTGGAAGATTGAAACCCGAAATTATTAAAACTCATATTGAGGTTCCAGTGTTCATTGAACTGTGTCAGCCAGTTAATGTTGCCGATAAACTGTTTGGCTCTTAATGTTGTGTTTTTTACATTGTTTACACGTTGGCCAATACTTGCAACTATATTCGTTTTATTGTTCCATGCATTGATGCGGGTATTGATCGTATAATCCAACCGGTCGGGTAACAGGAACAGATAGCCAGGCGTTTGAAACCCTGCACCGATGTATTTGATCTTAGCGCCTATGTCAAAGTTTTTTGATTTTCTGCTGATGCCTGATTCTACTGCCCAGTCACGAACTGTTGAAGTATGTGCTTCAATAAACGGCTTGAATGATTTGCCGGCAATATCAAGTGGTTGTAATAAATCTTTTGTATAAACTGCGTGGGCACCTTCAAAATTAAAAGACCAGTTGTCGGTAAAAAAGATTTTTGTTACAAGGCTTGTTGTAAATCCTTCCTGTGGTTTGATAGCAGGCGGTGGTATGGTCAATGAGTTAATAAGATCTTTCCCTTTTGTAAAATTCATGGTTACTTCATATTTTCCTTCTTCTGCTTTTCCAATCTGGAGCATCCAGTTTCTTCTTTTATAGGCTCCGGTTATTGCAGGAGGCCCGGCAAAAAAATTGACACTTTGCTGCGAAAGGCCGCTGAAAAATTTTATCAGATAATTCCCTGGTCTTAAATCAAAGCCTGCACCAAACACGCCAATATCACCAGTGCTTAAATTTGAATAATTCAGGTATTGGGTTCCCAATTGCAATTCGGCCCATTTGTATTTTGGATTAGCTCCTATATTATTCATAGGATTGGTGATATACTGCGCAAAATTTTGTTTGCTGATGCCACTGTACGGGCCGGCAAAATTTGTTGCTTTTGTTGAAAGGTTGACATTCAACGGTAAACTGAAGTTTTTTCCAAATTTCATTTGCGGCGTAAAAATAAACCGTACCTGGTTCCAGGGTTTGCGGGGAGTAAATCCTGTCCAGCTTGCGGGCTTTCTGTTTAAACCATAGTATTCATAAGACACCCCCGCAGTGCCGCTGATGCTGAAGCCTTTTAGGGGATCAGTTTGTGCTATTGCAATGCCGGCGCTGAATAATAACAAAACAGGAAGTATTATTTTCGGTATTCTTCTCATAAGTTCAGAATGGTTTTTTGCTCTTGATTAAAAATTCAAAGCAGGATATCACTTCACATTCTTTACAATTTTTGTCACGGAAGGTAAACTTCACACAGATTCTTCCTTTCAGTTCGCAACAATCAATCAGCGGCGGTGGCGGCAGGATAAAATCCATTCCTACTTGTGTGTCATTATTAATGGTAAAGGTGCTGCCATTATTCCACACTACTTCTCTCGGATTTTGATACAGCCCTGCCCCTGTGGGATTGAATGGATGAACTGTTGAATTGTACATGGTGATCTTTGGCGGCACTGTTGGAACCCCAAGATTGGTTGCTGATAAAATACTTGCCCAGGTATATGGCATGTTTACACATTTCATGCATTCTTTATTGTAATTATCAGTAATAGTGTAACTCAGCACTTCTGCCCTCACTTCTGTCAGTGGAACGCCGGCCAGACCGCTGATGGTAAAGTTTTGTGCAGCTATAGTGGCATTATACTGTTGGCTGTAAGTATATGTGAGTTTGCTGGTATCCACTTTTATTGGATACGGACAACAGGTTGTATCAACGGGGCATTCAGTTTTAAACTGGACAATACAACTGTCACATTTTGCCGTACCACACCAGCCATATAGCGTTAGAGTGTAGGTGCCTGTTTGATTGGGCGTAAACGTCAGCGGCACATTACCTGTGACAGAAGGACCGGATGGTGGTTGCAAGGTATAAGTTACACTGGCCGGGCACTTATTGGGATCCGGGCAAATATAGCCGGCATTAACCGTTACCGGTTGATTACATTTTACCGGGTAAGTTTTATTACAGTCAAATGGCTTGCTCTGGTTTTGTGTGGTGTATCCTTTATTGCCCCATTTGCTTCCTTTGCAATCGCATTCTTTTTCGCATATCACCGTAAAGTCAATCGTACAACTATCGCATATTTTATTCCCACACCAGCCATAGAGTGTGAGAATATACACGCCATTCATTGTTGGGGTGAAGGAGGTGGGTACATTACCGCTGATGGCTGCACCAATTGGTGGTTGCAACGTATACGTAACTTTTGGCGGACAAGCTGTATCCCTGCAGATATAAGTTGCATTGATATTATAAAACTGATTACAAAGTAGTGTATAATTTTTATTGCACTCCAGTCTAATACTGCCTGCCGACGGCACATTGTTTTTGACCGGTTGATTGCCGGTTTTCAGCCCAGGTTTATCGCCGGGGTTTAATACAATATCACCCCATTTACTTTCTTTACAATCACAGGTATCACATGGCGGAACAACGATTGAATATGTATCACTGGTGTCTTTACAACCAGTCAATTGATCTGTAACTACAATCTGATAGGTTCCGCTTACAGCCGGTGAATACATAGGGTTGTTTCCGTTTGTTCCAACCGGGCTGTTATTGAAATACCATTGGATATTATAATTGGAAGCGAATGCGCCAATCAGTGGTTGGGGTGCATAAATGGTGAAGTTGCCGGTGGAGTCGCGGCAGGTACAAGGGATTTTGTCACAGAAATGCGGGAACAGATCGGTCGGTGGTCTCCTGTTTATTTTAATATTCTTGCTGCTGCTGCAACCTGTTACCGGATCAGTATAAGTAGCGGTATAAACACCCGCCGCCGACACGGTGATGCTAGTGGTATTGGCTCCGGTATTCCAGGTGATATTATTGGAATAATTGGTAACAGTTAATGTAATCGGCACTCCTTCGCATAATGTTGGCGAAGAAGTAATCACCGGTTGTGCAGGAACGGGATTTACATACACGGTCAGTGAACAGGTGTCCTTACAGCCATATTCATTAGTCAAAATAAGATTATAAACAGTGGTAACCGTTACACCAAATGCCATATATATTTGCCCGGATGAAAGTAGAGAGCCGTAGTTTCCATTGGCATACCAGTCTGATGTGTATCCGGGTAAATGATTTACACTTGTAAGCATTACATTTCCTGAACCGCAAAGCCTTGAAGACGGGGAGGCCGCAATGATAGCTTTTGGTTTTGAAACTGTTTTAACTTCCACTTTATTGCTGGTGCATTGACAACCATTGGGGCCGGTAATTACAACATGATAAAAACCTGGTGTTGTGGTCGTGTAGATATTATTGGTGTTTGTTCCCGGCGCCGGTACAAATACATTCGGGGTTGTTTCCTGTTCCCACAAATAAGTATAACCCCCAACATTGGGCGTAGATAGTGTGGCAGAGCCGCCGGGACAAATAAATCCTGGCTGTATGGTACAGGGGCCAATTCCGGGTAATACATTAATCGTACTATTTGCAGTACAGATATTACCCAGCTGATCTGTTACTGTTAATGTAACCGGAGTATTATTTCCGGCTGCATTATAAATATGTGTGCTTGAAGAAGTGTAGGCTGTAAAGCCGTCGCCAAAATTCCACGCATAAGTGATAAAGCCTCCGGGGGTGGAACTGAATGTGGTTGGCACACCGGTGCAAACAGGTGATGGATTAATAGTAATTGCCAATGCTGTATATGTAACAGTATGTGTAGCCGTGCTGGTACAGCTTACCTGGCCATCATTATAACTAATCGTCAATGTAACTGTATAGGTTCCCGGGTTAGTATAACAATGCTGCCCCGGATTTTGCGCAGTGGAGGTATTCCCATCGCCAAAATTCCACAGGTAGGTTACGTAAGAAGGATTGCTCGTAATAACTGTTGATATGTTGGTCACTTTCAAACAACCGTTGCAGCCTAATGTATAAAGGAATGCTGCCTGTATTGGAACTGTAACAGTTGTTGCTGCGCAATTACCTGTGCAATTAGTAGGATTAGGCGATGGTGGCCCAACACAGAATGTAACACAATACACTCCGGCTGTAGCATAAACATGTGTAATGGGCACTCCGGATACACCGGTAGCGGTATTGCCATCGCCAAAATTCCAGGTGATGCTGGCACCGGTTGGATTAGGCGTAGTGCCGGTGAATGTATAACTGTTGCAACTGTTTCTGGTAACATTGGTGATCTGCGGATTGTTGACATCGGGACAACAAACTTTTTTCACAGTAAAGCTTACATACTTACTGCAGGTACCATAGGTGACAACGACATAAAAATTACCATGTGTTGTTGTTGTATAGTTGGCAGAGGTCGCTCCTGATATGAGTGTTCCTGACGGATAGGTTCCGCTGTACCACTGGTAAGTAAATGTTCCTACCAGCGGCTTTACCACCGCTACACCAAGCGCTTCGTTGGTGGCTGTGCCATTACAGGTGCCTACTCCGCATGTTACCGGGATAATAGCAAACGGATCTTCCACCACATAAGTTTGTGTAAACGAACAACCGCCTTTTGTTACCGTCACACTGTAAGTGCCTGCTGTGGTAATATTAGAAATAGAAGAAGTAGTTTGTCCGCCCGGACTCCATAAATAGGTTGCTCCTGACGGAGCGCTGGTTACTGTTAATGTAATTCCACCGGGTTGGCAAATATCAATTCCGGTTTTTGTAATAGTAAAAGTAAATTTGGGATAAATCATAATGCCTGTTAATGGCGTTGCATTACCACATGCTGTTGATGCATTAATGGTAGCAGTCCATGGGCCAACACCGGTAGTGCCATGCCATAATACTGTAATGCTGTTTGTTCCCTGTCCCGAAATAATTGTTCCCTGGCTCGATGGAGTAATGCTCCAGGTTATAATTTCTCCCGGAGGTAAAGTGCCTCCTGTTAGTGTATAGGTTCCGTTTCCATCCACACATACATTCATTGTTCCGGTTATATTACCAACGGTTGCCTGTGTTACCGTAAGTGTAACAGGAGCAGATGGACATGGAGGATATCCATTTGCCTGCAATACAACAGATATTGTTCCCGGCAATGTTGTCCATTGAATGGTTGTGCTGTTTCCGGTTGTTGTTGCTAAGTTACCGGGCTGAAATGTTCCGGCGCCACCTGTTATACTCCATGCATAATGATAACCGGATGGAGCACTTATGCTCATGGTATAATTATAATTAGAACCAATGCAGGCGGTAACGGGGCCGTTAATAATTCCCGGAGCCGGGGTACTTATCACGGTCACTTTTATTTGCTGCGGGCTAGTGGCACCGCTGTTGCAATAAGTGTTCGCTGTTTCTGTTGCCTGAACGATATAATTTCCCGCATTGGCAAAAACAGGATTAAATATTGGTCCGGTTCCTGTAAGCGGTGATACCCCGGTATTGGGTGGCAGTACTGTCCAGTTAAACACTCCGGCGGCAGGGAACACAGAAAGATTGGCTGCAGCGCTGGCACAAATGGTCTGGTCATAATATGCGGTCCACTTGTCCGAAGGATTAATAGTGAGGGAGCCATTGCTGATGCAGCAAATATGTTTGTTGTCTAAATTAATGGTCAGTTGGTAAGTGCCCGGAGGCGCCAATGCCCAGTTGATCCAAACCGTATTGTTATCAGGATATGTATTGAGTAAATTATTGTAGTTGGTTGCCGTACTCGTATTGGTAAGTGTCCATGTATAAAATGTTCCCGGCAATACAGGTAGCGTATAAGATGTAGTTGAAGTATTGCATGGACTGGTATTTCCAACAATAACAGGATTAGTGGGAATGATAGGCACAGGGACGGAAGCAATACATCCGCCGGGGCATTGTGCTTGTACCTGTCCCTGGGGGTTACCATTGCCCCACACAATAGTAACACTATCTCCGGCCTGGCTGAGTATAGTACCACCTGTTACAGAAACCCACGTTGGGTTTGTGCAACCCACTGCATGGTAAGTTGCTGTATCTCCTGCACACACGGTACTGATACATTCAATTTTTAAAGTACCCGGCTTAATGGTTACCACTTTTGTGATGGTATCGGCACAGCAGATTTTGATGGAGGGTGAAGGCTCATTAGCGCCACCTCCGCCTATAACAGTAAAACTATATGCAATTAATGTTACAGTATAACTGCCTGCGGTATTGTAAGTATGTGTTGGGTTGGATGTTGTATTGTAGTTATTGCTGCCTGATGAAGGGTCGCCAAAATTCCATGAGTAAGCAACACCTCCGCTGAACGTAGTAGTATTGGTGAATGATATAGTGCTTCCTGCACAAACATTGTTAGGGGTGAATGTAAAATTGGCTGCCGGTTTTTCTTTCACATTCACATTAAGACAATAGGTAAAAACATTTCCGCCTCCATCGGTTGCGGTGAGTGTTAATGTATAGGCGCCAATCTGCGGCCAAACAATATTCACTACAGCCGATGTATTGTTAGGATTGATAACAACGGTAGTGGGTCCTGTTATTGTCCAGTTGTAGGTCCAGCCGCCGCCGGTAACAGAGGATGAATAAGTATACGGCTGGCCGACACACACTGCAATTTCTTTACAGCTCTTTTCACCGGAGGCGCCGCCGGGATCCTGATGTTTCCTTTCAAAACAATCCGGGGCCTGGTAAAGAATTTCCACCTGGTTACAGGTTTGTGCAGCAGCAGCATTGGTGATACAAATATTTGAGGGCCCATAACACCAGTTAGTTTTTGTAACATTCTCTATATACACTCCATAGCTGCACTTCGCAGGCAATGTATTTGGGATTGTCCAATTGTACGTTCCGGAATTTGAAATATTCGAAGCGATACTTAAAACAACGGTACCCGATGGAGGATTTATTGAGTAATCAATAAGTGTAAGGTTTACATTACCGCTGAATGCCCCGGTATTCCATTGTATGGTCATTGTGGCCCCGGCAACCCATGAGCTGGCGGCAGCGGGAGCAGTAAGCAAACACTGTTGTGATATTGCATTTGATGCAGAGAATACAAACAACACTGCGGCAACTATATATTTTCTCATGGCAATTATTTTGGATTGTTATTGTTGTCAATTATTACACAGCCTTCTTTTTTCTTTTCATAACAAATCACTTTACTGCACACGGTACAATCGGCGAATTCTATTTTATAACGGATACACCATTTAAAGAGGGTGCTGCAGCAGGGTACATTAGGTGTGGTGATATTTATACTAAGATTAGTCTGTGACCCCGTCCACTGCTGGCTGTTGGCGCCATTGGTGAAGTGACCATACAGGCTGGCATCTTTATCACAAGGCAGGCAATCATCAATTTGCGGTTTCATTTCATAATACACCAGTTCGGCCTTTATACTCTTAATCGTTTTCGCCGGGGTAGTGGTAATATTGATTGGCTGATTAAAAGAGAGGGTATTGTTGTTCCAGTTTATCTCTGCCGGTCTGGGTGCATTCATTACAAAGTTCTTTTCATCACAGGCCTCGCAGCGGCAGGATTCCACTTTTACACAAGTGTCTTTGGAAGCTTTCCAGAAAGTGTTGGCCGCATCAGTTATTTCTGCGCCGATACATATATTGGATAAATTAGTTGCTGCATTAATTGTTCCTGTAATCGTTAACTGGTTACCTGAACTGATACTTGTACCCAATGGGGGTGCAAACGCAGCAAATATTGCTCCAGCAGGCACACTGGAGGTAATGGCAAAATTGGTCAGGTTGGCTGTTCCCGGATTTACATTGGAAATTGTATAAGAAAAAGAATAAACTCCCGGTGTGGAAGTACACAATACTTTAATACTGTCTAACTGAATAATATACTGAGTTACAAAAAAACTGGTGGGGTTGCTGGTGCCTATTACCTGTGGTGCAGCTCCCGCATGACTTATACTTGCTTCTACATTCCAGATAAAATCGCAAAGGTAGGGCGGCTTGCAGGGTCCTGATGTTAAATTGGGTATAGTAGTTTGTGTAAGATTGTCAACATCTTTGGTAATGAAGGGTTGGTTTGCTTTCATGGCCTGCATACCGTTTTGTCCCTGCATCAGTTGCCACACACGTAAACGATAAGTAACAGGTTCTTTGGGTTTAGGTACAAGTGGCGTCCACCTGAATGTAACAGGCAAACTTATTTCTTTTTCTGTAAACTGTTTCTTGTCTGCCGGCGCAATGTTTTGCGGAGGCGAATAATCAACTCTTGGTGATTCTACAATAAACTCCCTGCATACTTCCCGGCTGATGGCCACTCTGTCATTATTGAAAAATTGAACGCAGATAGTATAGGTTCCTGCTTTCAGTTCCCGGCAATTGCCCAGCATCCCGACTAGGTCGGCAGTGTTAAACACTCTTACTTCAAAGGGGTCAACCCGTTTCGGGGTGGCCGTTGTATTGCCGCACAGTATGGCGCTGCCGCTTCTTATTTGCAGCACCATCATCGGCTCCCTTACTTGTGTGCCGGGTAATTTTTGTGCCGTCAGCACCAAAGCGCCGGGTGTGGAAAGCCAGCTATCCACTGTCCCGGGTAATGTATTTTTAACAGTAAAATTGACAATGTTGATCTGGTTGTTCTGGCTGTTGGCAGCAAGACTAACGCCAAGTACAAGCAGCAATAGTTTCAGTTTCTTCATACCTGAGTAGTTTGAGTGATGGCAAAATGGATGCAATTGCTTCCTGGGGCATATTGATTATATGATTTGAGATGCTGACCAGGGGTTTGGGGGATCACAAACAGGAATTGTGTAAATAGTAGCTGGATTTTCTTACCATTTTTCTTCATGTGCAGTTTTGGACGTTCTGTAAATTACAAATATTATTTACAAACCTCTGCAAATTATTATAAAGATGATCCTGTGTATAAGCGTTTAAATATTGGTTGCTCGTTAGAAAAGCATTATTCTCCTTTTTGTGTAAGCATTGGGCTGAGTGCTGATTGGCCCCCATCTGCAGTTAATGCTTTTATGGCATACACATTTTCTTTGCCCGTATTTTTATCAGTAAATGTTTTTTCGGTGATCCTGGCATATTGTTGCAACTCTCCTTTTGTATTTTTTTTATAGATCACAAAAAAGACTTCTTTTTTCAGCGGAGGATAATCCCATTTAAGCACAACTTTTTTGTCTTGCAGGCCTGTAGTTACATTTGTTACCGGTGGCCTTATGCCGCTATCGAAAGGTTTACCATATACCGTATGGGCATAATCAGAATACAGGTTGCTTTCATCCATTGCCCTGATAGTATAATAATAGGTAGTGCCCGATGTTAGATTTGTATCTATAGCCTGTTTTTGAGCGGGGGCCAATCTTAATAAAATATCCCAGTCGGCAGCAATAGCTGTTTTGCGGTAAATGACCTGTTCTTTCACATCAATGCTTTCGCTGGGTGCAAAATATAATTCCACCTGTTTTTCTTTTACAATAACATTGGTGAAAACAGGTGTTACCGGAGGAATGGTATCAGGTCTTTTAACAATAGCCATTTCAGAAAATACCGATTGATTATAATTAAAATCGAGTGCTTTAATTCTATAAAATATTTTTGAGGTTAATGAATTTAAACCGATTGTATCATAAAAAACGGTTTGAATAGAAGTGGTATCAAATTTATCTTTCTTAAAAAATTCTTTCACAACACTCAGTTCATGTTCTGCACTATTTGCTTTATAAATTCTATACCCTTTTAAATCTTTTTCTTTTCCTAATTTAATTTTTAATTTAACAACACCTAAAGAGTCTACAATTGAGGATACAATTTCTGGTTTTGCAGGAGGCGTACTATCAATTAATGTAAGAAATGCAGGATAAGATGAGCTGATGTTTCCTGCAGTATCTAAAGCATACACTACATAATAATTATTTTCATTAATGTTAAATCCTTTATCAATATATTTTCTAGTGTTGCTATTTAAAATTGTAGGATGAAGGATAGTAAAATCTCCAGAATCTTTATTCGATCTTGCTACAATAAAACCCTTTACATCGATGAGGTTTCCATACATATCCCAAGCCACTTCTGCTTCTTTGGGATTAATTTGTTTGGGAAGTTTTAATATTGGTGCATCGGGTGGTGTTAAATCTTTTGGCATTCCTTTTACTTCTGCAAAAAGTACTTTTTCTCCAAAAGAAGTTAAACCATAAAAACGATATTGATACCATTTATAATTTACCAAAGAGTCATCTTTAAAAGTACCATTAATGGGTCCATCATAACCCTCTCCTTTTGCATCATAAAAAGGGGTTTTGTTTAATGGTTTAAAATTGGTTTCGCCCTCAGCTTTTTTTTCAACAAAATATCCTGAAATCTGTGGAATAATCGTCCATGCAAAAGTCAATTTTTGATCTCCAGCATAAACAAATACTTCATTTTTATATTTATTAGGATTGATTGATGCTTTAATATGCACCAACCCATTTTCAATTTTATATAAAGCTGATTTAGCAGATAAAGAAATTCTGTAAGTATAAATTTTCCCCTCTTGCACAGTTTTATCTATAAAGCCCAAACCCAATGCCTCTGCAACTTTTGCATCTTTAATTGCCGTTAAAACAAAGATGGCATACACCATATCTTCCTTACTTTTTTGTTCATTCAATTCAGCAATGCCCTTTTCTAAATTAATCTCATTTTTTTCTGATGATGAATTGGCAAACAAAAATTCCATGGCAAGTTCAAGATT
This sequence comes from Chitinophagaceae bacterium, assembly GCA_035292525.1. GTDB lineage: Bacteria > Bacteroidota > Bacteroidia > Chitinophagales > Chitinophagaceae > VBAS01. Next base: position 14,270 of record DATDPZ010000220.1, on the reverse strand, counting down.
AGATTTAGAAGTTGAATCAGTTTCTTTTTCAATTAATTGCTCCCAAGTAGACTGATTAAACGCTTTAACATTACCCTTATTTTCAAAACGATTTGTTCCCGAATCTGCACGTTCAATTGCAAATCCATTTTGAAAACTAAGTTTGAGAATTGTTTTATTATCAGGTATCCATCTTAACTCAACACCCTTATTTGTGTACCTAGCCATTGTTGCAATTTTACAAGTGCCTACTTCTAATTGTGCTTGAGAAAAAAGACTCACACTCATCAAGTAAGTAAACAACATGTATTGAATAAATTTTTTCATATATGATAATTTATTTTACTTGATTATTTGAATTGGCTTGGAATATTTGCATAAGACCTGTTCTAAACAAAACTGTTTTAGTTTCTGTTACCGCTTGGTTAGTTCTTGTTTTTGCAGGAGTCCATGCTTGATTAATAAACTCCATTAAAGTTGCAGTAACTACAAAACGATAGTCATTATCAACTTCTAAATTATTTACAACTGCAGGAACAGGATTTGGATAATTAGGAGGAGGTGGTGGTGGAACCGGATTTACAATAATATTGTTATGAAATGCATTGTTGTTTGCTAGCAATGTATTTGCATTGTTGGTATTCATTACACTCAATTGAGATACCTGTGATACTTGAGTTGTAGCGTTATTTAAATTAATTGGTGCTTTTTTGTAATATTGATATTCACCAAGATTATTTACTTTAGAAAGTAAAGTTTGTGCAACCCAAGCTCCACTTGAATTTTTAACTTCGAGTGTAGTTACTACCTTTAATTTAAAGGTTCTGTTTTTAATAATTCCATCACCCTGACTTTCTGCAACATCAAAAGATCTTTCTGGCACTAATCCATATCTGACATTTATTGGAGAAGTTATTGGAAAACTATATCGAGTATTTGGAGCAACAGATTGTATGAGTTTATTCACTAAATCTGCAGCTTCATCTTCTTGAGGAGCATCTGCTGTAACCACTTCAGTTCCTGAGCAATCAGTACCTTTTTGAAAATTTTGACTGTAAGAAATTTGACATAATCCTCCAAACAAATCTATGTTTGCAGATAAAGCACCAGCTACATATTCTGGATTAGGAAACTTACCTGTTAACCAAGCACCTGTTTGTATTTTAAATAAATTGATTGATTTATTATCGCAAACATTTTTAAAACTTGTACCCGTTATAGTTGCATATACACTTCCATAAAGTCCAATATTTCCAGATGCTCTATAACCATTAATTCCTATACAACCTGTTTGATGCATGAATGCCAAATTCAATTCTGCACCAGCCATTACATTTCCACTAATAGCCCAATGCCTACAAGTTCCTTTATATAAATTTTTGGTAATATTCTGAGAAAATTCAATTCCTAGTCCTGCTGCAATTCCTTTCCCTGTTGCTGTGTTGGTGCCTACTCCACCAGAACCCACATTTCCATTATTTGGCCAAGAACCTGTTGCAGCATAATAATTATTAGCAAATCGTGGTGTAAATCCTGTTGGTACTGGAATATCATTACCAAACATGAGATAAGAATATAAATCTATTCCAAATATTCTAACAGTATTGGTTGAAGAAGGTGTGCCTGCTTTAAAATACCATTTGTTGGTTGTACCATTAATATTCATAACAAAACCAACAGGAGATGGAGTTGTGATAGCTGGAGGAACATTTACAGATAATAATGCAGCCATGTAAAATATCTTATCAGTAAAATTGTATTCAACTACAACACCACCTTTTATTTTCGAATCCACTCTTTCTTCAAGTTTTGCAGCCAACCAAAAATCTCCTGTAAATCCAATTTTTGTAATTCCACCCGAAGTGGTGAATTGTGCTAACAAAGCCACATCGGCATTGAAAGTTTCAAACTTGGGCAATGTACCTATTGTTGCTTTTGCTACAAAACCTAAACTACTTTTCTTAGGCTCAAATACATACTTAAATCCAACCTGTGGCGCTGCTCTTGTAACCAGGTTTGCTTTCATATTATAAAAAGCGCCGCCGCCAAAACCATAAAAACCAACACCGGTTAAAAATGGAATGCCGGGTTCAAATTTGGCATCAGCTTCAGCCCGCCAATACCGGTAATACTGATTGTTGTTATTGTAAACCGTATTACCAAACTGCACCAGTGCATTTGCCTGTAACGATATAGCATTAAAAGTTACACCAAGTGTTGCAAGAAATCCATCTCCATACACAGCATCATTGTCATACATCTTTAGTTTGCCATCTATTTTAACCGCAGGCATATCTGCATGTACTTCTATATCTTCAATAAAAACACCTTTAAATTTTGGCAAAAAGTTTTTAGTGCTTGTATTTATCTGTATGGCAAATGCGCCACCCACTGTAGTGCTTCCTCCAATATCATCTGTAAGATTGGCAACTAGATCTATCATCAAGGCGCCCCTTACAAGCTCTTTGATACTGGCGTTGCCCGTAGCAACTGAAGGAAGAGATTTGTAATAAACTTTTTTAATGGACACCGGAAAATTAGCCAGTCTTTTTTGCGGACTTGCAAAACTCCACGAACCGGGATTAAAACTGAGTGTATTTGTATTAGCCACTGAATTATTGGTATAAGCCAGCGTTATATTCTCAAAATCCATTTCCATCTTAATGCCTTTAATCCCTTTTTTGCGAATGGGTGCAGCGCCTGTTGCTGTTGACGTATCTGTAACTGCCAGGTCTTTATCGCCCCAGTTAAATTTTCCATTCAATTTTACCGACATGGTTTTTAGGCTATCGGAAAGGCTTGCTGTAATATTTGAAGTTGGGCTTAGGGTCATCTTACCTTTCAAAACATCGGCATCAATCGGGCCGGTTGGCACAATCACTATCTGAAAGTTATTGGCCCCTCCGGCTTGTGCAAATGTTGCTGTGTACTTTAAGGTATTTGTTATTGTGTCCCTGCTGATGGGTAATACTAATTTACCTTTTGCGTTGCCATCAGTGAGTGAGCCTTTAAGAATTGAAAGGTTCAATGTATCGAGGCTTGCACTCATGTCAGAAACACGGCCCATGGGGAAAGTAATGATGTTGATTGCTTTCGCTTTCATGGTAATACCAAAATCATCAATGATGGTATTGGAAGCTGTTATTTGTGTTGGGTTGGCGCCTGTTTTCCAGGTATCGGGTAAAGTGAGTTTCAGGGTTTTTATATACAACCCCTGCCATAGCAATTTCGCCTGCGTTGATGTATCGCTGGTATAGATTACCGGGAAATGCATGGATGCAGGATTCCTGGTATCGGATAAATCTAAAAAAATGGAATCGGCAAGAATTTTTATTCCGTTAGTTCCCACTATTTCACAATTTGATAAGCTGCCGGTAAGCAAAATGTTTTGCAGGCTTGTTCCGTTTCCGGCAATAGTTGCTTTTGCTGAATCGGGCGCAGTGGGAACCGGAAGCAACCAGTCTCTTGTAAACTTAACATCCATCCCCAGGGCAATGTTTTTTACACCTGTGCTATCCCATTCAATATAACAACCGTTTTGTGCTGCAGCTTTCTTAAATGTAAATTTCATTTTAGGGTCGGAAGCAAGATTGGGAACATCAACATCTTCCACTAATTCTACCCGGCCATTTGAAAATTCAATGCTATGCGGATGTATCTTGAAATACTTTCCTGTAAATCCTAATTTATAATCCGTTACTCCTTTTGTAAATAATTTTTGCGCCAAAAAATTAATTTTTGATTCATTTGGCTTGAAAATTATTTCGGTGATCATTAAAAGATCATCGGGGTTGTTAAATTTTATACCAAAGGGCATTTTCAGTGCATTGTCTGGTATAGGTGGCGGAGGAATATTGCTCTGATAATTAATAATGGGTTGGCCGAGGTTCACATCATTATTAATCCAGTCCACAATATTATCCACCTGGTTATTGGTATAGTTTATGATCCCATCTAAAGGAATAGTTGTTGCCGCTGCGGTTACATTACTAATCAGCCATGCCTTTAGATAACTTGGTCCCGGGCCTTGAACAGTAATGATGCCGCCTGCTGTTAATCGTTTCGTGCTGTCTATGCGTATCTTTTTGAACTCAACTGCAATATTGGACAATAGCCAATTAACGGTTACCGTGCCATTACCGGTTAATGAACCATCGGTTTCTATTGTTACCTGTTTAACCGCCACTAAAAATTCACCTTCAAATCCCGCTCTGATGGTATCGCCAACTGCTGCAGTACCACTGTCAGCTGCAACGGGGAGGGGGCCATTTCCTGTAGTGGAACTATCACCCGGATTGGTGGCCGGTACGGTTTTTAAATTATTGTTGTTAACTGTAAAAATATTTGGATCGCTAATTCCGTTATTATTTCCTATTGGGTTTGCCTGTTTATCCAATGCCTGAACGGTCCATATAAAATCGCATAAATAGGGTGGCATACATGGTCCCGTTATTAAATTAAATATTGTAGCCTGGTTAAGGTTTTCAACATCTTTGGTAACGATAGGCTGGTTTGCTTTCATTGCCTGCATACCATTTTGCCCCTGCATCAGTTGCCATACACGTAACCGGTAATTAACGGGTTCTTTGGGTTTGGGTACAAGTGACGTCCACCTGAATGTAACAGGCGAATTGATTTCTTTTTCTGTATATATTTTTTTATCTGAAGGTATAATGTTCTGTGGGGGAGAATAATCTGTTTTCTGTGATTCAACTTTAAATTCTTTACACACCTCACGGCTTAGTTCTTTTCGTTCACTGCTGAAAAACTGGACGCAGATGCTGTAGTTTCCTTCTTTGAGTTCTTTGCAATTACCAAGCACGCCAATCAACTCAGCAGCGTTAAATGTTCTTACATCAAACGGATCAACAGGCCTTGCTGAAGAAAGGTTGCTGCCGCAAATAATAGCTCCTCCGCTTCGGATCTGTAATACCAGCATGGGTTTCATATCCCTTGCCTGAGGTGATTTTTGTGCAGATAGCAATAAAGCCCCCGGCGTGGAAAGCCAGTCATCAATTTTAGCAGGCAGCGTATTCTTTACGTTAAAGTTTACAACGTTAATTTGATTAGGCTGGCTGCGGGCAGCAGTAACACAATAAAACAGAAAGAGGAGAAAGTAGATTTTCTTCATGATAATTGGTTTGCAGTAAAAGAAAAATTAGCTGTATCGCCTTCAGAAAATAAGTTTGGAAAAAGAATGTAAAGTGTATAAATATGATCTGCGGTAACAGAAATGGTGTTATTGGGTAAGAAAAATAATAAAAATATTGCTGTAAGTGCATACAATCATAGGGCATAAGATAAAGATCAGGAAAGATACTAATATTTTTTAACCCGTATTTAAAAAAGGTGCATTCCTAATTTTTCGCTTTTGCCCCTATCCCCTGAATGGGAATAACAAACTTCCAGACTGATGCTCCCCTTTAGGGGTTGGGGGTTGATACAAACTAAAGATGCGACAATTTGAAATGTACCCCTTAAAAACGGGCTTTCTCCCGGTTAATCCATGGTGCCATTTCTAATGTTTGTTGGCAATAACCTAAAAAACATTAGCTTCGCTACAAACAATTATTAAGATGAAGTTTATTGTTTCCTCGTCGGCTTTGTTGAAACAGCTGCAACATATTTCCGGTGTTATTAATGCCAATACGGTTCTGCCAATTCTGGAAGATTTTTTATTTGAGGTAGAGAAAAATAAATTAAGCGTGGTGGCTACTGATCTTGAAACGGTCATGAGAATTCAGCTGGATATTGAAGCGAAAGACAGCGGGAAGGTTTGTATTCCTGCAAAAATTCTTTTGGATAGTCTGAAAAATATTCCTGATCAGCCGCTGACATTTAATATTGATAAGAATTTCGGTATCGAATTAACCAGCGACAACGGCAAGTATAAGGTGATGGGAGAAAATCCGGACAATTTTCCAAAAGAACCCGCTGCTGACGATACCACAACCTTTAACACTAGCTGTGAGGTGCTGATCACCGCCATAAACAAAACTTTATTTGCCGTGAGCAATGATGATTTGCGGCCGGCGATGACCGGTGTTTATTTTGAACTGGATAAGAAAAGTATGCAAACCGTAGCCACAGATGCCCATCGTTTGGTTCGCTATAAAAGAACAGATGTAAGTTGTCCAAAAAACGATTCTTTTATTGTACCTAAAAAACCGCTTACGCTTTTAAAAACAGCCTTGCCATTAAACAACGATGAAATATCCATCAGCTATAACAGCAACCACCTGTTTGTGAAACACGGTACCACGCAAATGAGCTGCCGCCTGATCGACGCCAGGTTTCCTGATTATAAAGTAGTGATCCCAACCGACAATCCCTATAAATTAGTGGTGAATAAAAATGAGTTCCAGGGAGCGTTGCGCCGGGTAAGTATTTTCAGCAACAAAAGCACCAACCAGGTAGCGTTGAATATTGCGGGAAGCGAACTGGAGCTAACGGCACAGGACATTGATTTCAGCTTCGAGGGTGATGAAAGAATGAAGTGCCGGTACGACGGCGAAGACCTCAGCATTGCATTCAATGCAAAGTTTCTGATCGAAATGCTGAGTGCTGCAGACAGCGATGAAGTTAAAATGGAATTATCTACTCCAACCAAAGCAGGTATCATTAAACCAATGGAACAGGACGAAAATGAAGAATTAATGATGCTGGTAATGCCATTGATGTTAAATCAATAACCCGAAGGAGTCTTTTATTAATAAATTAAACCATCATTCCCGGGTGGTTTTTTTAATTTCGCCCTATGAAGCATCATTGCATTCGCATCTTTGAAAATTATATGCTGGCGCATATTGTTCTTGGGCGGTTACAAAACGAGTTTATCAATTGTTACCTGCAGGGCGAACTAACCTATACGCTGGGTCCCTTTTTATCTCCTTCGCCGGGAGGCATCCGGCTAATGGTGGCAGCAGAACAGGTAGAACGGGCAAAGGCTTTGTTAGAAGAGTGTGACCGGTCTGCTGATTGCTAAAGAAAATTTTTCTTTTGTATCTTCCCTTTCAATTCTGATTATGGAAAATTTTATTTCTTTCTGGGACAACATCAGTTCTTTTCAGCGCCTGATCACCATCCTGGTGCCTTTGGTATTTTTCTTTTTTTTGGAAAACGTCATTCCTCTTTTCCGGTTTTCTTACAGGCGATTCCGGCATGCCGGAACCAACCTGGTTTTTTTGGGGAGCTCCTTTATCATTAATCTTTTCCTGGGCCTGTTGACAGTGTCTGTCAGTATCTGGACGATAAAAAATAACTGGGGGTTATTCCAGTTGCTGGAAATTCCGCTTTGGACAAAACTGGTTTTTACCTTGTTTATCATGGATTTTTTTTCACAGTATGCGCCTCATTATTTGTTGCATAAAGTAAAATTTTTCTGGCGTTTTCATGTAGTTCATCATTCTGACACCCACGTGGACGTAACTACCGGTACAAGGCATCACCCCGGTGAATGGCTGGTACGGGAGACCTTTACAATTATTGGCGTCTTTTTAATCGGCGTTGGCCCCGGTCTTTATTATTTACATCGCAGCTTCCAGGCATTATTTACTTATTTTAATCACGCCAACATTCAATTGCCAAAGTGGCTGGACCGTTCACTGGCCCTTGTTTTCGTAACACCGGATATGCACAAGTTTCATCACCATTACAAACGCCCCTGGACAGACATGAATTATGCAAATTCTTTTTCCCTCTGGGACCGGCTGTTTGGCACATTGGTATATGACGATACAAAAAAAATTAAATATGGAATTGACACACTCGACGAACAATATGCCGGGAATGTCGGCTACCAATTAAAAATTCCTTTTGACAAGTCCATAGCAGTAACAAGACCTGAATTTGAATAAACATTATTCTTTATTCCAAACCCGGACATTTACATGAAGGCTCAATCAAAAAATATTTCTGTTTATGCCATGATCCCTGCCCGCTTTGCGGCCACCCGTTTTCCGGGCAAACTGATGCAGTTGCTGGGAAAAAAGACGGTCATTCGTCATGTGTATGATAATGCCGTTTCTTCCGGGATGTTTGATGATGTCTTTGTGGTAACTGACAGCGGCCTTATTTTCGGAGAAATTGTTTCGACCGGGGGAAAGGCAATTATGAGTAAAAAAAAACATGCAAGTGGTAGTGACAGGATTGCAGAAGCCGTCGCTGATATAAATGCCGATATCATAGTTAATGTGCAGGGCGATGAACCGTTTTTAAAAAAAGAACCACTAGAAAAACTGATCCGCCTTTTTGATGATCCCGCTGTGCAGGTTGCTTCCCTGATGAGAAAATCAACCAGCGAAGAAGCAGGTGATCCGAATAATGTAAAAGTGGTGGTTGATAAAAATAATTTTGCTCTTTATTTCAGCAGAAGCCCGATCCCTTTTGCAAGAAGCGGGCCGGAGCAATATTATATTCATGTAGGAGTATACGCTTATAGAAAAGAAATGCTGCTGTGGTTTACAGATTGTCCTCCCTCTTTTCTTGAACAAGCTGAAAGCCTGGAGCAGCTTCGCTTCCTGGAAAACGGTAAAAAAATAAAAATGGCCGAAACAGATTATGTCAGCATTGCTATTGATACGAAGGCCGACCTGGAAAAAGCCCGGCAGCTAATTTAACCTCCGTATTTATTTTTGATAAAAAATTTTCCCCTCCGCTTCATCACTGTTTCGTTTTATTGATGAAATAGTTTTCCTAACTTTCCAAACGTTATGAATGTTAAATTGAAACCAGAAAAATATCTGCGCTACCTGGTGCCGCTTAATTTATTTGGTACCCGCCGGACCAGGCAGATATTAAATCAAAACCCAACCATTATTCCCCATCGTGAAGATTCGAAGGAAATAAAAATTACAGTTCACGATTATAACGCCGCCTCGTTTCAGTCTTTTGAATTTAATAAAGTGGAAGATTGCTTCCAGTTTTTAAAAAGCGAAACGGTTAGCTGGATAAATATTGATGGCATCCGGAAGGCAGATGTAGAACTTTTGTGTAATCATTTTGGTGTTCATCCGTTGATCCAGGAAGATATTCTGAGTGTAAACCAGCGGCCAAAAATGGACGAGCTGGATAATATCCTGTTCTGCCTGTTGAACATGCTGTACTATAATCAGGAACAACATGCAGTAGAACAGGAACAGATCAGCATCGTGCTGGGAAAAAATTTCGTGTTGAGTTTCCAGGAAGATGCCAGCAGGGATGTATTTAATACCCTCCGTGAAAAATTAAAACTCAGCTCCAGCCGGATCCGCCAGGGCGGTGCCGATCATCTTTGTTATATCCTGCTGGACCTGATCGTTGATCACTATTACCTTGTCATGGAAAAGCTGGGCGACAGGATGGAAGAACTGGAAGAAGAGGTGATTCGTAACAGCAACAAAAGAAGCCTTGCCAATATTAATATATTAAGAAAAGAGCTGATCGTTTTAAAAAGAAATATGGCGCCGGTAAGGGACCTGGTTAATGGATTTATACGAAGCGACAGCGAACTGCTGGATGATCGCAGTACCAAATATTTTAAAGACGTTTACGATCATATCATTCAAGCCTATGACTTAAGTGAGACTTACCGGGATATGATGATCACCATGCAGGACCTTTATATCAGCAATGTCAACCTGAAGCTTAATGAAGTGATGAAGGTAATGGCTATTGTTACCTGCCTGCTGGCCCCGGCAACGGTGATCGGCGGAATATTTGGGATGAACTTTGATATTATTCCTTATACTCATTATTCCTGGGGATTTTACCTGGCTGTTGGGTTTATGCTTCTCATCCCTATCTGGATGTTGGGGGTTTTCAAAAAGCGGGGATGGTTTTAGTCTTTGGTTTGTTGTTCTCTCTGATTAATTATTACCTTGTGCTAATAAATTCGCTTACCCACAAAAAATTATACAAATGCTTCTCCACAAATCCGCCCTAGTGATTATTTTTTCTCTTTTCATATTTTCCATATCGTATGCACAAGTGGCGCCGGACACGTTAAACGAAAAGATATTGCCGGCTCTAAAAAAAAATTTTCTTAAAATAAATCTCACCGGGATAGCTTTAAAAAATTATTCCTTACAAATGGAGAGAGCTGTCTCAAGAAAAGTTTCTTTTGCCGTTACATTAAGAACAATGCCCTCCGGCTCCATTCCTTTTCAAAAACTTGTTCTTAAAAAAATTGATGATAACGATGTGGAAACCCGTGATGCAATTGAAAGTTTTCGCCTGAGCAATTTTGCTTTCACTCCGGAAATGAAACTATACCTGAGCAAGCGGGGTTACGGCCAGGGATTTTATATGAGCTTTTTTTACCGGTATGCAAAATTTACATCCAACAAGCTACTCTTTGAAGTGGAGGACAGTCCTGGCGTGACAAGAGACCTGGATTTTTCGGGTACCATCAGCGCCAATACCGGGGGAATACTTTTTGGTGTTCAGTGGCCAATAGGAAAATCTTTATGCCTTGACCTGATGATTCTGGGGCCACATTTCGGTTCCGGAAAAGGATTGCTAAGCGCCACTACTTCTCCTCCGCTAACCAGCAATGAACAAAACGATCTGAGAATGGATCTTGAAGAGCTGGACATTCCATTTACCAGGAAAACAGTAACTGTAAATGCAAATGGCGGCAGTTTAAAATTAGACGGCCCCTGGGGTGGACTTCGTTCCGGAATCAGTTTGGGTTTCCGCTTTTGATGAAAAAATCTTTTGCCCTTCGGCCACTTATTTCTTTTTATATACCGGTACGGTGCTGCAGGGCTCGCCATACATGATGCTTTTTGCAACCGGCAGCAGTATTCTTGTTGCCTCTGCATAAGCAAAATCATCAATGGCCGTTTCGCCACATCCTTTTACCACCACTCTTTTATCTGCAAACTCTGATTCTTTAATAGAAGAAAGGTTTTGTATAAAAAGTGTTTTGTATAATTCCTTTTCGTTTCCCAGCAATATGGTTTTTGCAATTGGCTGCAGGTAGGAAACAATAAGCATATAGGCCCAAACGGGGATAATAGCATCGGCAGAACAGGTGATGGCGACGTGTTTGTTTCTGAATTTTTCCCAATCAACTTTTTTTAATGCTTCCCTGAATTCTTTTTCCTTCAGGATCATTTCCATAAAAAGATATTCTTTCAGATCAAAGAGGGCTGTTTCTTCTTTTGGAATATATTTTTCCAGGTCAAGGGTGACCAGTCCGCTATCTGCCACTTTGTTTACGATGTTGTTGTTCATTATTATTTACAAAAATACACGAATCCCGTTTTGAACACTTACGAAATGCGGCGCAAACAAAAACCGCCCCATTCGGTCAGGGCGGTTTTGTCTATTTGTTTTTATTTCTTAATAAAAATTTCTTCTGTAATCTTTGATCTTCGAAATCTTTTTTAATACCTGAATGGGCTGGCTATAGTAACGGGTCATTTGCAATCCCCTGTCCCTTAGTTGTTTTTTTTGTTCTTCTATAGAAGCTGTTGGAATGGGAGTAGAAGTGATATCATCAACCCTTACTACGTACACGGCAGATATGCCTGTTATCGGTTCGCTGATCAGCTTTCCTTTGTTAGCAATGTTGAATGATGCGCCGGTAACTCTTGGTTCAAACCCAAGTTGTCCGCCGGTAAATCTCATGCTGTCAATCGTCCTTACGGGTTCCTGGATGGCTGCTGCCACTGCATCCAGGGTGGTAATTTTTCCAAGCTTTTCTTTTATCAGTGTTGCTTTCTTTTTATTTCTGATCAGTGGCTCTATGGTAAATCTTGCCTTTGACACCGGCATGGTGCCTTCTTTCAGCACTTCTGTTACCGCCACTACAATATATTGGTCGCCTACTCTGTGTTGTTGTAAAACGTCACCCATGTCTGCTTTATAAATTTCTCTAACCAGCTGGCGGGATAGTCCATAAGCATTAATTCCCTCAATGAAATTATCGGTAGGTTTAATATTTGTGGCTATCAGCTTTTGCTTGCCTTTTGGGGCAAGTGTTTTAGCAAAATTTTCATCAAACGCTTTCAGGCTTCTGCTTTCGCTGGCAAACCGGCTAGCTTCATTCAGCGCCACCCTGTCTGTTTCATCACTTGCCACAATGCTTTTGGCGAAATAAGCAATCTTATAATGGGGTTGAAAATTTTTCTGATCAAGGATCTCAATAAGGTGATACCCAAATACGGTTTTCACCACTTTCTTTTCTCCGGTCTTTCCTTCAAAACAAAAATCATTAAACTCTTTCACCATTTGTCCGCTATTGAAATAGTTGGTTTGCGGGTTTGATGGATTGGATAAAATTCCTCCCTTTTCGCCACTGCCCTTGTCATCAGAATATTGTCTTGCCAGTTGTTCAAAGCTGGCGCCTCCTTTAATAGCCAGTTCTATACTGTCAATTCTTTTCTTTGCTACGCTGTCGTCAAGGATCAGTTGACCTCTTTGAGGATCTGTGGTTTGCACCAGGATGTGCCTGGCTTTCACAGAATCGGGCATTGTTTTTATGTCAATCAGTTTTGCCATGACAATGCTGCCATTGTCTGTATAGGGACCATAAACTCCATTTAATGCCAAAGAAAAAATACTGTCTTTGTTTGGCACCTGTATTTGGGATTTACCATAATAAGTATCGGAATATTGCATGGTGCTGCCAAAGCGGGCAAGGAATGCTGCGGGTTCTTTGGCTGTTTCAAATTCAGGTCTCAGCGCAGCCACCTGAGCTCTTACTGCCGCAGTATCTTCTGCCGTAGGCGAAGCGCTGAACACAACATAGGAGATGCTTCTGCTTTCTTCCTGCTTATACTGATCTTTATTTTTATTTATGTACTCTTCTATTTCTTTATCTGAAACCTTAACGGTGCTGTCTACAATCTTTGCATAGGGGTAGCTTACATAAGAAATTTTTGACAGTCCGCTGGCTTCTGTGTTTTGCTTTTCAATATACCATTTTGGGTAATAAACTGTGTTTGATAATAAGGAATTGAATTTTTCTGTCTGGCGGCTGTATTCAATTGCTGCAATGTAACTGTCCAATTGGTCTCTGTCGGCCTGGTTGACGCTTCTTTTCATTTGATTAATGGCATCTTGTGCCGCCGCAGCACTGTATTGTCCCTGTTCGTCTGTAAAGCGTTGTTTCAGATCCTGGGGAGGGTTTGATCCAAAAAGCCAGTCGTTCAATTCTTTTTTACCAACGTTGATCCCCAGTTTTTCAAACTCGGCTGCCATTATTATTTGTTCTACTTCCTGCGACCAGAGTCGTTCAATATTCTGACTCCTTTGCTCCTCACCAACCGGTTGGCCCTGTGCCTGAGCCTGCTGTTCAATCAGCCTTAATTTATTTTCGAATTTAACGTATTCTATTTTTTTTCCATTAACCGTACCAAGGGTAGTTGAATTTCCGCCGCTGATTTTTCCCCGTGTAGATAAATAGTCGGTTAAAATAAATCCCAATAACGCTAGTGCAATGGCTACCACGGCCCACTTTGCATACTTTTCACGAATATCCTGTATAACTGACATAACAGATTTTAGGTTTTAAAATAAGGATGGCAAAAATAGGGTATTTGGGGAAAAGAGGTGAGTAATTGAGTGAGAGGGCTAATTCTTATTTTGAGGTGCTTTAAAAAGAATCCGATTCTTCTGCTATCTCTCAGTATTTTCTGGTGGCTGAAATAATTGAACCACAATACCCGGCTGACCGGACGGGCAGGGGCACATCAGAAACACAGGGTTTCACATAGAAATTCAATAAAACACTGCTTTTATTCTACCAAACATTATACCTATCCACGCCTTTGGCGGGACAAGTTATGTGTATTTCTATCTGCCTCCTATGATTCTATTGTACTTCAAAATGGCAATGAAGCAAGGTGTACTTTCATGTTGCTCTTCATCCAGCACATCTCCATAGGAGTTCTTCGGACAAAATATTAATTAGCCATCAATTTGCTGCCAGATCTGAAATTTCTCTTTTCAGCATTGCTTCAAATTCAGAATCGCTGGGATAAGGCATTTGTATATTGATAATTTTTCCATCGGGACCAAGCAATATAAACCGGGGGATGGTTTCAATGCCATAGGATTTTCCAAAAGCATTTTTATCATTAGCAATCAACTGGAGCACCCGTGGCGATTTTTCGCTGGCCTGTGATCGCCAACTCCCGAAATTATCATCAATAGATAAAGCAACGAATGCAAGTTTCGGACTTGTGTATTGCTCTGCCAGTCGTTCAAAGTTGGGAGACTCAATTTTACAGGGAGCACACCAGGTGGCCCATATATCCATCAGCAAATAACGGCCTTTAAAATCGGCTAAAGTAAAACTGTCT
>DATDPZ010000219.1:0-10818 GCA_035292525.1 Chitinophagaceae bacterium | reverse complement strand
TTCTACAATGGCTTCCAGTATTTCCGGAACGCCTGTTCCTGTTTTTGCACTGGCCAGCAGAATATCTTCCGGTTTGCAACCCACCAGGTCTATGATCTGATCCCTTACTTCCTCCACCATTGCTCCATCCATATCTATTTTATTGATGATAGGAATGATCTCAAGATCATTGTCAATAGCCAGATACAAGTTACTGATGGTCTGTGCCTGAATTCCCTGTGTGGCATCCACTAACAACAAACACCCCTCACAAGCAGCCAAAGCCCGGCTTACTTCATAACTAAAGTCAACATGTCCGGGAGTGTCTATCAGGTTCAGAATATATTCCCCCTCTTCCGCCGAAGCACTGGTGGAGGCGGATATCTTTTTATGCTGGTAATTAATTTGTATGGCATGGCTTTTAATAGTAATGCCCTTCTCTCTTTCCAGGTCCATATCATCCAGCACCTGTTCCATCATGTCGCGGTCGCTGATGGTGCCTGTGCTTTGCAAAAGACGGTCTGCCAGCGTGGATTTACCATGGTCAATATGTGCAATGATGCAAAAATTCCGGATGTTCTTCATGCCTCTACCCCGTAACAGGGAATTAATTTTTTAGTGATTAAAAATGAGTTGCGAAGGTAACGAAAACAGGCCTTATGAGAGGGATTATGTCAGCGTATTTTGTGCTGCAATGAAGCTTTTCCTATACACCAGAAAGTCCGTGAGGACTTCTTTGGACACCATTTTTTACTACCTGTTAATAATTCAGCAATTAGTAGAGTTCCTGATAATGATGATTTGGAAAAATATTATTAAGAAACAAAGAAAATAGAAATTGAAGTGTATGTAATAAGAAATCTGACCCGGTAAAAAAACTGTCAATCCTTTCTTTAATTTAAGATTTTATAAGGCGGCATAAAAAGGTTACCTTTATCGCTCCCAATTGTAAATATTCATTTATTCACAAACCTGTTTCTTAAATATTTTAATTAAAAAACAACAAAAAGATACTCATTTAATAAAAAAACTATGGCAGATACCTGGAATAAAAAAGAAAGAGAAAAGAAAAGACTGGCCAGAAAAAAGGAAAAAGAAGAAAAGAAAAAAGAACGTCAGGAAAACTCAAAAGATACAAGCCTGAACGGCATGATGGCCTATATTGATGAAAATGGAAACATTTCTGATACGCCACCCGATCCCAGGAAAATGAGAGAATTCAAATTAGAGGACATTGAAATTGCAGTTCCAAAACAGGTGGCCATGGATCCGGCCGACCTGATAAGAAAAGGTACTATCACTTTTTTCAATGATACCAAAGGGTTTGGATTTATAAAAGATCATGTCACCCAGGAAAGTGTTTTTGTACACATTAATAATTTGCAAGACCAGGTTTCTGAAAATAGCAAAGTTATTTTTGAAGTAGAAATGGGACCCAAAGGCGCTAATGCCATCAATGTAAAACTTGCTTCGTGATTTTTGCAGACGATCAGCTTACCAGAAAAACTAACTACCCTTTAATAAAAATAATTAGTAACCGGTCTTCCTGTACCGGTTTTATTATTTTACCAGGTTGAAGCCTCAACAGTATAAAAAATTCAATCATTCAAACAGGCATCTCTCAGCATTTTCAGGTAAGCCTGTCCTTTTTTTCTTGTAAAATTAATATTAACCGCAGGAATGCTTTCCGGATTTTCATAATGAAGCAACGCTTTTTGAATGCTTTCTTCCCTTAGTAAATGCAACATCGGATAAACAGATCTGTTGGTATAATCAGCTGCATCATTTTCCAAAGAATCCGCAAACCTGTACAAGGGATGAAAACTTGCCAGTTGGTAAATGCCTTCATACCCGTTTTTCTTAATTAATTTCTCTCCTTCATCCACCAGCTTCAGGTATTCATTGAAATCACCAAATGAATCCGGAAAGATGAGGAAACTTGTTTCGATGTTCATATCCTTATCCAGTCTGTTCATTTCTTCCAGCATTAAAACCATACACAGCGCTGAAGTTATCTTTTCTGCTACTCTGTATTGAACTGTTTTTTGCCTGATTACTTTAGCTGCAAAAGGACAAAAATTACAGCCAATGACCACGTCATTGATCCATTTTTTTGTTTGTTCGATAATTTTTTCAGACGAATTCATCTTTTCCCTGATTTTTCAGTGCATAAAATTTGACAAAAGCTCTTTTTGATTCATAGTCCGCTTCATTGATCTGTCCAGCCCCAGGGAGACTCCGGCAAGACAACAGGAATTGACAAATCAAACCGGATTGTAAACAGTCTATCGGTTCCCATCCGACGCAGGTTATAAGTTAAATACTTTCCCGCAACAAGTTCCACCCACCACACATTAGCAGCAGCAGCCGGTAAAATTTTTGCGGTGTGTTCATCTGCCGGAAAATATTGAACAGTTGCCGATCCGCTGTTACTCGTAGCGCCACCATACATAGTTATACTTTCAGCAGTTCCATCCTCATGCCGGTGATCATGTTTCAACGTAATCTGATATGCAGTTTTAGTAAATATGAATGTTCTGGAACGGTTATCGCCCACAACAAAAGGAATTCTTATCCGGTTTTCTTTACATTCTTTCAGGTGAATAGTAAGCTTTTTATTCCTGAAAGTTGTATCGTTTGCAGGTGCTGAAATCACGGTGCCTTCAAAAGCCTTACCGCAATGTTGCTGTAATACCAACCAGAATTTTTCCTGGTGATCATTTTCAATTTGACTGTTGCCAGTCAGTGCCCGGGGTGAATGACAGGAAACAATTATTAAGATGAGGGAGATCAGTATTCCTGATTTCATATTTGTAATTATTAATAAGTTGTGTTTACTGCAAATTTTTCAATTGTTGAAATTATTTACCGATCTAATGCTTTTCAGACAAATCTACTTCTTCCTTATTCTCTTTAAACAACAGCAGATAAAAAATAAATTTCTTTAAACTTGCGAAAATTCCAAACAAAAAAAATCTGCGAAATATAATTCCGCAGATAAAGAAGTCAAAACATATAGAGTACTAATGTTGTGTTACCATCTTTTGTTATCAGTACGTGGCGCTTTTTCTCTCGCTACAGTAACTGATAAAGAACGGCCTTCAATTTCTTTATTGTTCAGACCCTTCATTGCTGCTTCAGCTTCTGCGGCAACATCCATTTCAACAAATCCAAAGCCCCGGCTTCTGCCGCTTTCTCTGTCTGTAATTACTTTTGCTGAAGTTACATTACCAAATGGACTAAACAAATCTTTTAAAGCTTCCTCATCTGTGTGAAAGCTTAAATTCGAAACATACATGTTCATAAATCAAAAAATATTAATTAAAAATAAAATACCTGTGATTAAAGTCAGATGCAATTAGAATAAAAAGATTAAAATATTACCGGTTGAAGAGTAAATCTATGAGTCGTTCTACTACTGAATGTCAGCTAAACAAAATAATCACAGGGTAAAGGTAGTTTAAATAAAATCAGCAGGACTATTTAATATTTTTAAATGAATCTGCCTTACAACAAATGAATCAGTAAGTACAGTTTTTACCTGTAATTTAAGACCATCCCTCACAAAAGCGGGGAAAACAAGCTTATTTTTGCTGCATGACCCAAACAGAAGTTTCAACTGAAAGCTTATTATCCAGGTTAAATATAAAATCGCTCAATGAAATGCAATTAGCTTCACTGGAAGCTGCTGCTCAGCATAATAATTTGTTATTATTATCAGCAACCGGAACGGGAAAAACTATTGCTTATTTGCTTCCGGTGATCAATTCACTGGATCGCAGCATCAAAAAAACACAAGCTATTATTATAGTGCCTTCCCGTGAACTTGCTTTGCAGATTGAGTCGGTTTTTAAATCAATGGGAACAAATTTTAAAGTGACCTGCTGCTATGGAGGACATCTCAGGGAAACAGAAGAAAACAACCTGTTGCAGCCTCCTGCATTACTGATTGGCACACCCGGCCGCCTGGCCGATCATATCAGAAGGGGAAATATAACTACTGAAACCATAACCACCCTGGTACTCGATGAATTTGACAAATCACTGGAACTGGGTTTCCAGGATGAAATGTCATTCATTACCGGTTCGCTGAAAGCAATTAATAAAAGAATCCTGACCTCTGCCACAGACGCATTGGAGATACCTGAATTCATTGGTATGAATGAAACAGTAAAGCTGGATTTTCTAAACGATAAGGATGAAGAAACCGGCCTCGCAATAAAGATTTTATATAGTGACGGAAAAGATAAACTGGTGACTTTGTTCCGCCTGCTTTGTATGTTGGGCAACCGCTCCACTATAATTTTTTGCAATCACCGTGAATCAGTAGAACGCACCAGTAATTTTCTGAAAGAAAAAAATATTCTAAATGTATTTTATCATGGAGCTTTAGAACAACCGGAAAGAGATGCCGCTTTATGCAAATTCAGAAATGGCACTTCGAATATTTTAGTTACCACCGATCTTGCCTCACGGGGTCTTGATATTGCCAATATCCGTTTTATCATTCATTATCACCTGCCCGGCAGCGAATCTGTTTTTACACATCGCAACGGAAGAACGGCCCGAATGGATGCCAGCGGTACGGCCATTCTTATATTATCTCCCGAAGAAAAATTACCAGATTATATTCAGGAAGATGTAGAAAAAATAGCGTTGCCCGAAATCATTTCTCTCCCGGAAAAACCGCAATGGTCAACTTTATTTATAGCAGCGGGTAAAAAAGATAAAGTGAATAAGATTGACATCGTAGGTTTTTTATCCAACAGGGGGCAATTAAAAAAAGAAGATATTGGCCTGATTGAAGTGAAAGATTTTTTTTCTTTTGTTGCTGTCCGGAAATCAAAAGTCAGTAACACACTTCAATTAATCAAAGACCAGAAAATAAAAAATAAGAAAGTGAAAATTGCTGTGGCGAAATGAACGGGCATTAACCAGTCATTACACAGCCGTTTGCGCAGGCTCTTTTACTTCTTTCCTGCTTCCACTGTATAATTCGTATTCCAGCAAACGACAATCAATTGTACTGTTATAAAATTCGATCCTGCGTTTTGCTTTTAATCCGATTTTTTTTGCCAGGTCCATATTCCCGGTAAATACGTACCCATAATAACCAGCACATTGTTTTTTCATAAAATCACCGATCCTGCTGTAGGTTTCTTCAAGTTCTGAAATTTCTCCAAGCCGTTCGCCATATTCAGGATTCACCAGCATCACGCCGGCCTTATTTGCAGGCACAGGGGTTAATGCAAAATCGCAAACTGAAAATTCAATTAAATGATCTACACTGGCTACTCTTGCATTTATTTTGGCATTTTCAACAGCTCCGGCACTTTTATCCGATGCAATAACTTGTAAATGGGGAATCTTTTTTATTTGTTTTTCCAGTATTGATCTTTCCATATTATAAATAGTTTCCTCATATCCCAATACATGCATAAAAGCATAATTGGTTCTGAACAAACCCGGAGCCCTGTTCGTTGCCATCAACAGGGCTTCAATAGCTAATGTACCCGAGCCACACATAGGGTTTATAAATGGTGAAACCCGGTCCCACCTGGTAGCAAAAATAACAGCGGCGGCTAATCCCTCCAGCATGGGTGCTGATCCGGGAATTTTCCGGTAGCCATGTCTTGCTAATGAGTCTCCCGATGTATCAATAAATATAGTGGCCTCGTCATCTTTCCAGAATAAATGGATCACTGTTCCGGTTAAAGCAGCACCCGTCTCCGGACGACTGTTTCTTAGTTCTCTCAACCTGTCCACCACGGCATCTTTTACCCGCAGGTTAGCAAACATGCTGTTATTGATGGTTGGATTTTTTACATTGCTGGTCACAGAAAAATAACCGGGATCGGGTAAAATATTTTCCCAGGGGAATATTTTTAATTGATCATAAATATCGTTTGCATCAGCAGCCATGAATTTTTTTAAACGATACAAAACCTGGCTGGCACAACGAAGATGCAGGTTCAGTTTGATACAATCGTTTACTGACCCGGTGATCCTGACACCGGTAATAAATGATTCATCAATGGTAAATCCCAGTTGCCTTACTTCCTGCTCCAGGTAAGGAGCAATGCGTTTGTGGCAAGTAATAATTATTTCAGTTTTTTCTGTAAATATATTCATGACAATGTAAAGGTAAATGCATTAAAGAAGCAAAGTCAGAAAAATCAATCTAAGAAATTAAAAAAAATGCCCCGGTATTAAAATTACCGGAGCATTCAGGATTAATAATTTGTTCAGAAAAAACTACACTGTTAAAAAATTAAGATCTACTTTTTTAAAGGAACAATGCCTGCCATTTCACTGATCACATTGACCAGGTCAGCGCCGGCCGGTACTACAAATTTTGTATTTGAACTCATTGCTTTTTCCACGGCTTCCAGTTTACGTAAGACCTGAGCATTTCCAATAAAATATTCTTCTGCTGCCAGGTTAACCATTTTAATGGCTTCAGCCTCTCCTTCCGCCTGCAGAATTTTTGCCCGCTTTGAGCCTTCTGCTTCTTTGATCCGGGCTCTTTTTTCACCGTCGGCAACAGTTTCCCTGGCCGTGGCATAATCAATAGCGGCAATTTTTTCATTCTCGGCTTTTACCACTTTGTTCATCGTTTCCTGAACATCACTCGGGGGATCAATTTGTTTTAATTCAGTACGGATAACTTCAATGCCCCATGTTTTGGTTTCCTGCATCAGGGTTTTGTGCAATTCAGCATTGATCTTTCCCCTCTCACTATTGGCAGATCGTAAAGTAAGTGTTCCGATAATATTCCGCAAGGTGGTTCGTGCCAGGTTTACAATTTGCCACTGGTAACGGTTTACATTGTACTGTGAGTTTTTTACACTATTTTCATCAGCAATCACCCTGAAATAAACCTGTGCATCTACCGATGCATTAAGGTTATCATTGGTGATGATTTCCTGGGCTTCCGCATCAATCATCTGTTCTGTCGTATTTACTAAATACATCTTTTCAATAAAGGGAACGATCCAGTGAAATCCCGGGCTGGCAAAGCGATGATATTTTCCCAGCCGTTCAATCAGTGCCCGGTGAGTAGGTCGTACAATTTTTATCCCCAGCGCAAAAACAAATAGCACCCCGCCAATAATGTAAAGAGTTGTGTTGTCCATAAGAATTCTTTTTAAAAATTATTGATAATTAAGTTTGATTTTCCAGGGTAGTTAATGTTGCAGCAAAAAGAAGCTTTTCGACAATAGCTAACCATATTTGGAGTTCATCGTAAAAAGGGAAAGTTACGACTTAAAGGCGAGAGTACTTTAGATTCATTTTGTGGGCTAATTAATATTTTGCGGTGTTTTTTTCTAAAATTCATTTTTATATACTGCTTTTTATCTAAATAAATATTTTATTTTTTTTGTAAGGCCAAATACAAATTCAATTTAGCTGCTAAATTTCAAAAATCTGAATTGCAGATGAAACTTGTTTCTTTATCAGCATCTCAAAACTTTAAATTGTAGAGAAGAAAAGAACTTATGTTATGTTTTTCGAAAACTTGTTTACAGTTTTTAAAAATAAATTGAAAAATATTTCCAAATCGTAAAATCACTATAGGAATATTCAAATCCTGTATTAATTTTGTGCTGGTATTACTTCGTATCAATACTCCCAATTTCCTACTGCAACAATACTTAATCCGTTTATAAAACTTAAAAATCATTTATGAAAACGTATCGTACCCTAACCCTTATATCGGGATTGTTTATTTCAGCTATTCTTATTTTTTCATGTAAAAAAAGTGAAGTACTGAATGTTGAGGCTGGCACAGAACAGTCTAAGGCATTCTACCAATCTGTTTTGGGTGAGGTTAATGGTTCTGTAATTGCTGGCAGTGTTACATTAACAGCACCTGCTACCGTGAACGTAAATGAAAGCTTTGATATTTCAGCTGACATTAGTTGTGGTAAAGTTGCTATTGAACGTGGTTATATTTTAGTAGGGACAACAAAAGTCTATAAAAATTTAACCTGTGCGACAACAGGTCTGTTATGGGAAGAATTAATAACTTTTCAGTGTTATACAAATGATGCAGATTGGACTGGCTCACTATCTGAAGCGGGAACTTATGTTTATCGCACAAAACATAATGGAAGTGGCGGTAATTGTGATGGTTTAGGGGGAGGCGATAACACAAGTGAATGTTCATTTAATGGGAATCAATTTTACTGTTTCGTAATTGAAGCTGTAGAGGGTTGCGAAACCTCCTTTACTGGTCAGGCGGTTTCCTGTGGCACAAGCCGTGAAGCTAATTACACATTTATATCTGAAGATGCTTTGAGTTATATTAAAATACAAGGCGGGTTAACTAATTTTACAGGTGCTGATGCAGTAGTAACAGTTACAGGTGGAAACCTGACTGTTACCCAGGTTACACCAGGAGGGAGTTCTAACCGTAGAATAACAATTGAAGGCAGTGTAGATGCCTGTGAAACAATTACAATTAATATTAAATGGAACTCCTCCAACACGGGAGGAACCATTACCGGAGATTGGTCAGTGAAAGATATTAATGGGAATGCCTTAGCTCCGGGTATAGCGGGATTAACATGCAGTAATTAAAATCTGATTTCAGACCAAAAAAATAAAAATCTGTAATAAAGGAGTCGTGTTCTTTCTTTTAATAGAAGGTTCACGACCCCTTTTTATTTAAAAATCAATTCTTCCAGATAGCTCCCACTCCGGCATCCCAGAATAATTTATTCAGTGCCGGGATATTTTTATCCAATATTTCATTTGCACGAGCTTGCACTGCTAACCATTCCGCAGTTAATTCCTTCAACCGGTCAAGGGAAGGTTTATTCACTCTTGGAATATCACTCTCCGTCATATTGATCAGGAACATATAATTCGCTGTGAATTTATTGGGAAAATTTTCCACATCATCATAAGCTGTTGATTTTCGCTGTACCATGTCTTCATCCCACAATTTCATTTTTTGCATCAGGGCCTCCCCTTCTTTTTTTAAAGGATTATATTTTTCTTCTGCAGGTAATGTTTTCAGTATGGCTGCCAGTTGTTCTTTTTTCGCATACATACTATTTACCATCCGATGCATTTTTATCAATTCAATTTCCATTCCCATCATGACTGTATGATATTCCTGGTATTCATTTGGCGTAACTGTATAGAGTGGGTTTGCTAAAATAGTTGCGGTCGTAGCCACTTGCTGTTCCTTCAACTTTATTGTTATGCTGTATTTTCCCGGCGAAGCTTTATGTCCTCTGTAACTGCTTTCAATATACACCCCCGGCACTCCCGGCATGGTGGGATAACGCATATCCCAAACAAAACGGTTAAGTCCTTTTGTTTTTGATAATACAGGTTCTGCACCAGGTCCGCCATCATATTTTTTAAACGCCTCATCTGTTTTGGAACTAAATGTCCGGACCAGGTTTCCGTTTGCATCTTTTACCTCCATTGTAATATGAGTGGAATCATTCAGCTCAGGAAGCTGGTAATAAATCACCACTCCGGTTGATGGATTAACACCACGATATTTATGGCTGCCTTTAAACCCTGCTGCAGATTCATCCAACTCACTGGAACCATTCACCAGGAAGGCATCCTCCGGCTGATAAACTGAAAAGGAGGCTACATCCTTTTTATACTGGCGCAATAAACCTAAATCATCCAGTATCCAGAAAGATCTTCCGGAAGTGGCTGCTATCAGATCTCCCTGGTGAATCCGTAGATCCGTAATCGGGGTAACAGGTAAATTCAATTGAAAAGGCAACCATTCTTTTCCCCCATTCCAGGAAATATAAATACCAGTCTCTGTTCCGGCAAATAACAAATCTTTCCGCTGATCATCTTCTCTGACTACCCGGGTAAAAGCGCCAACCGGAATTCCATTATTGATTTTAGTCCATGTTTTTCCATAATCAGTGGTTTTATATAAACCCGGTGTATGATCATTGAATTTATATCTTGTTGTAGCAATATAAGCCGTTGCTTTATCATGAGGCGATACTTCAATAGCATTGATCAAACATTCCTGCAATCCGGCAGGTGTTAGATTTTGCCAATGGGCGCCGCCATCTTTTGTTAAATAAACCAGTCCGTCATCACTGCCTGTCCATATCACTCCTTTTTCATGGGGTGATTCCATCACATAACTTAAGGTTCCATAATTTTCAGCACCCACGGCTTCGTTGGTAAAGGGACCACCACCCTTTCCCTGCTTTTCTTTTTCATTTCGGGTAAGATCGGGAGACACTTCGGTCCATGTTTTACCCATATCCGTAGTACGTAATAAATATTGAGCGCCATGATAAAAAGTATGGGGCTCATGCTTCGACCAGATGATGGGAGCGTTCCAGTTATAACGATACTTCATGTCTTTGGCATCCCTTGCTAAATATTGAATAGGCGCCGCCATAATATTAGTACCGGCTTTTGCTTTTGTATTCAGCACCTCAATGGTACCCAGGTAACTTCCACCCATTACAAATGAAGGATCGTCGGGATTGAATGCAAGAAATGCACTTTCTCCACCAGCCGAAGCCCGCCAGCTGTTGGTAGTAATGCCACTGCTGCCCAGTTCCCTGCTGGCAATGGAAACAGATGAATTGTCCTGCTGCCCGCCATAAATATGATAGGGGAATTGATTGTCCACATTGATCCGGTAAAATTGTGCTGTTGGCATATTCGCTTGTGTACTCCATGTTTTTCCCTTATTCACTGTAATAGCAGCGCCGCCATCATTTGCAATGACCATATTATCAGAGTTCACAGGATTGATCCACAGATCATGAAAATCACCATGTGTACCGGAGAGGACTTCCCATTTTTTTCCGCCATCAATAGAACGAAGTG
>DATDPZ010000218.1:0-3315 GCA_035292525.1 Chitinophagaceae bacterium | reverse complement strand
TGATGTTGCTGAATAAAGGAATGTATAATGGCAAACAAATTTTAAGTGAAGCATCTGTTAATGAAATGATGAAAGCACAGACGACCCCTGAAATGATCAGGTATGCACCGAAGTCTGCCGAAGGATTTAATTATGCACTTGGTTCCTGGGTAATAGAAGAAAGCCCCCTTCCCGAACTACGTTCCCAACCTTCGCAAGGCTCAGTCGCCACTACACTAGCCAGTCCGGGTTTATTTGGTACCTGGCCCATGGTGGATTTTTGCCGGGGTTATGCTTATATTTTATTTGTAAAAAATTTATTGGGTGAAGAAAGAGCAGATTTTCATCTTGAAATAAAAAAGGTGATTGATGAGCAGATGAAAAAGGATTGTAAGTAACATAAATACATAAAACTTTCCTTTTGTTTGAAAGTCAACTGATGTGGAAGGAGAATAGGGAGAAAGATGCTATAAAATATTTCAGGCATCATTAATAAATTAGTAATTTGAAAAAAAATAATAAATATGGATAGTACTAGCATTCTTATCGCATCACTTGTCGCCTTAGCGATTTGGTCGTGGATTTTATATGAAATAATAAAAGCCGCGATGAAAGCAGCCTCAAAAAATCAACTAGGTTTTATGCAAATACAAATCAGGCTACTTACTGAAATGTTGATAAAAAATGGAGTTGATAAGGAACGAATAAAAGAAATAATTGATTTGAAAAAAAGCTATTTTACTGAATAATCCTTTCTGTGTGTAATATATTTTGAAATGTAATTCTAGTTTGCATCGGCTTGCCTGCAACAAATATTTATTTTTACTCTTTCACCGGCAAGCTTCACAATGACGAAAACTCCGTGTGTTTGAAAACATTTTACTACCCCCGCAGGGACTTCATCATTGCGATTCAGTCTTATTAATACACAATAACAACTTTAGTTCAACAGGTCAAAATAATCTAATTCTCCTTAGGGGTTGGGGGTTTTATACTTCACCTTTCCTCCCACTATTGTCATAACCACTTTTGTTTTATTAATCTCATCTTCCATACAAGTAATTAAGTTGTTTGATAAAACTGTGATGTCTGCATATTTACCAACCTCCAAACTTCCTTTTTCCTTTTCTTCAAAGGCAGCAAATGCATTGGCCATCGTATAAGAATAAATTGCCTCTTCCCTTGTCATTTTTTGTCCAGGATAAAAAGCATGGCCATCTTTCATTTTCCGGGTTACAGAGGAATAAAAATTAGCAATCGGATCCACATCTTCTACCGGCACATCTGTTCCGTTATTGACTACCACACCTGCTTTCAAAAAAGACTGCCATACATAAGCTCCGTCTGCTGATCTTTTATCCCCTAATCTTTTGGGAACAAAAGTTGCGTCGCTGGTACAATGAATTCCCTGCATGGAAGCAATCACTTTCCATTCTGCAAACCGGGGAATTTCCGAAGGATGTACATGCTGTGCATGCTCTACCCGCCAGCGATGGTCTTTGCTTTTAGCTTTTGCAATTTGTTCTGCATAAATATTGATCACTTCCCTGTTTGCCTTGTCGCCAATGGCATGCACACACAACTGCAGATTATTGGTCCAGCAGAAATCTGCAATTGCTTTTAGTGAATCAGGATTAAATGTGTTCTCCCCCACCCATCCCGGCCGGTCGGTATAGGGTTCCAGTAACCAGGCGCCATAAGAACCCAATGCGCCATCCAATGAAACTTTTACTGCTTTAACCGTTAAATGTCCATTGCCTTCATTAATAATTGGAAAAATATTTGCATGAAAACGAAGACCCGCATTGCCATCTCTAACCATCAGCCAATGCCGGATATTTAATTTATTTTGCTGTGCCAGTTCTTTCATCCATTGTACCTGCTCAAATGAGGAACCCGCATCCTGGAAACTGGTTACTCCTTTTTTTAAACATTCATCTTCTGCTAACCTTATACTTTCTGCCCATTTGGCTTTCTGTACTTCCCCGCTTTGTTTGTTTGTCCATTCTCTATATGCTTTTCCAACAAGTCCCTGGGCCGTTTCTGCCAAGACTCCAACAATTACTCCGTTTTTATCTTTTACAATTTCACCCCCGGAAGGATCAGGAGTTGAAGAATTAATTCCGGACAGTTCCATGGCTTTTGCATTTATATAACTGCTATGTCCGCTTGCATGAGATAACATGACAGGATTATCAGGTGATACTTTATCCAATTCTTCATGATAGGGATAACCCAAAAAATTATTTGCCGGAGCAGGTACCCATTTTTCCTGGTGCCAGCCGCGGCCAATGATCCAATCACCTGGTTTTGCATTTTTCACTGCTCCGGCAACCATAGCAACAATCTCGTCCCAGTTTTTCACATTCATCAGGTTCAGGTTTACCAGCGAAGAACCAAGTCCATGAATATGGCCGTGGCCTTCGATAAATCCTGGCATTACAAACTGGCCGTGACAATCAATTACTTCAGTTTTTTCACCGATATATTTTTTTGCGTCTTCGTTACTTCCAACAAAAACAATCTTTCCTTCATTTACAGCAATTGCATCTGCATTTGGTTGTTCTTTATTAACTGTATAAACCTGTGCATTTGTAAGCATCATGTCGGCTATTTGTGTATTTGTTGAACTACAACCAATGCAAATTGAAAAAACGATTATAAAAAAAAATGAGGTAACTCTTTTCATACAAAATAAATTTTAGTTTGATTCATGTTTTAATTACAAAACCAGGTTTCAAAAATAGTATTAAACAAACCAATGATGGCTTAGATTTCTCAACTTTCTTTCAGGGGCAATTACACAATGCCTGTCCTGTTTAAAAAAAAAGCCCCATTATTGCTTCCGCTAAATAAAAATATTTTCTTATTCACTTTTTCTTTGTACTTCTGATAAATTTCTTTTACAGTTTGTTTCCCATCTTTCCCATAACTTAAAACGCAAACGGTACCACCACTTCCGCCTCCGGTAACTCTTGCTCCATACACTCCGTTTTCAGGACCAGCTTCCAAAACGCTTGCTATAATCTCATCAGTAAATTTATTTCCCAACCCAACAGTACTATAACTCCGGTGGCTCTCCAGCATCAATTCACCCATTTTTTTCAAAGCACCCTGCTTATCTTTTTGTTTTGAAAATTCTTGTAACAGATTCCTGAATTTATTCACTCTTAAATTTTCATAAACCGGATGTGCGGCACATGCTTTTAAAAAATATTTTTTTTCCGGATTGATGGAAGTAACAATGTCTATTGAAACCCCAAACTTTTCAATAAACTCTTTCCCCGTCATTGAATCCGGAAGAATATCTGCATATGATTTTTCAAAAACTACAAC
>DATDPZ010000217.1:0-15297 GCA_035292525.1 Chitinophagaceae bacterium | reverse complement strand
ATTCCCTGGATCTTTAATAGCTGTGCCTGTCGGTTTTCAGTTTGTTCTGCAATTTTCAGTTGCACCTCCAGTTTTCTTTTTTGAGCCTGCAGGTCACCATCATAAAGTTTTGCCAGCAAAGCTCCCCTGGACACCATGGCTCCTTCTCTGATATTCAGTTGCACCAGCCGCCCCGATACCTCGGGATAAATGGCTGTGGATTCATTTGCTAAAATGGTACCCGGAACTTCAATATCTGCACTAAGAATATCGGTAGTTACCAGCAACACATTTACATTCAGGGCCGGTTGCTTATCCTGCCCGCCTGATAGCTGGGATTGGCTGGCTTTTTTTTCATGACAAGAAATGAAAACGGAGAGGAAAGGAATTATAAAAATCCAGTTGAATAATTTTGATGTGTTCACGATATGGGAATTGTAGTTTAAGATTTAAAAATAAGCAGTTATCGTCAACTGGCTGAGGTTTAGACGATAGAAAAATAAAAAACCTTTGCATTTACATGAAGGAAGGCAATTGTAATTGATGAAAGGAATGCACTCAACATTTTGGAAGAAAAATTTTTTTTATTTTAATAGAATTATGTATTAAATCTTGTTTTTCATTGCTCAGGATCGTTACATGACCCATTTTTCTTCCGGGTCTTGTTTCTTTTTTTCCATACAGGTGTACAAAGGCATTTTCTATTTTTAAAACTTCGTCCAGCCCTTCATAAATTACCGGGCCGGAAAATCCCGGAGTTCCGGTAATATTTATCATAACAGAAGGCAGAATAATGGCTGTATTGCCCAAAGGATAGTCCAGCATTATTCTCCAGAGCATATCGAACTGGCTGCTGTAATTTGCCTCTATAGTATGGTGCCCGCTGTTATGTACACGGGGAGCTGTTTCATTTACAAATACATTTTCATTTTTATCTACAAATAATTCAACAGCAAAAATGCCGGGTGATTTAAAATTCCGGACAACAGCCAGGGCAATGGCTT
The DNA here is from genome assembly GCA_035292525.1 of Chitinophagaceae bacterium. GTDB lineage: Bacteria > Bacteroidota > Bacteroidia > Chitinophagales > Chitinophagaceae > VBAS01. Next base: position 14,314 of record DATDPZ010000217.1, on the reverse strand, counting down.
CTGCTTTGTATAAAATTTTTGTACTTATATCAGCCGGACAAAGCTGGTAGTCCAGTTGGTTTAATTGTGGATCAAATAACATTTCTACCGGGGGGTACAAAGCTGTTTCCCCTTTCTCATTAATAGCTACAAGCTGGGCAATTTCCTTTTGAATTGGAATCAGTTTTTCTAAAACAGCAGGTTCATCAAATCCTTTTCTTAAATCAACTGTAGTTTTGATAATCTCTACGCCACGGCCATCATAACCCCCTTCACCCAGTTTGTGCACTGCCGGTAAAAATTTTTCCTGCCTTAATAATTCTGCCTGATCATGTGTGATGATAAAATCTGCTGTGGGAATCTGTTGCTGCCGGTAATATTGTTTTTGTAAAATTTTATTCCTGATGGTTTTGATTACTGAAGGTTTGGGAAATATTTTTATCCCTTTAGTTTCTAATTTTTCTAATGCTTCCACATTTACGTTTTCAATTTCGATGGTGATGGCATCAAGTTTTTTTCCAAAATTGTAAACAGTGCCAAAATCTTTGATGTCGCCTTTGGTAAAATGATGACAAAGATGAGCAGCCGGACAATCCTGGTCGTTTTCAAGCACAAATGTTTCTACCGGGTAATTGGCTGCCGCCTGTAAAAGCATTCTTCCTAATTGACCGCCACCAAGGATGCCGATTTTTTTCATGAAGGCAAAGATAAGAGAAGTGGTTTGTGGTTTATTGTTTACCACTTCAAGTATTAAATTTGTTTATTTTTACAGCATGATTCCAGATTATCCACATAAATTATTTTCTGATGAACGTTGCAGCTTTAGCTTGCTCATGGAGACTCTTGCCATGGATGAAGATAAATTTCGAAAAGGGTAATTTCGTCCCGATAGCTATCGGGAGTGAAATTGCCTTCCCGAACATCTCACAATCTCCCAATTACTCCGAAGGAGTTTCTTTGAAACAAAATTTTAAAATCATGTCAACAGTTACTGCTTCAAATACAAAACATGCTACTCCATCCGATTTTCTTCCGCTGCACGGAACAGACTATGTCGAATTTTATGTGGGTAATGCAAAACAAGCTGCGCATTATTATATGACTGCTTTTGGATTTCAGCCCCTTGCTTATGCAGGTCCGGAAACCGGCATGAAAGACAGGGCCAGCTATGCCATCAGGCAAAACAAGTTAACTTTTGTTTTAACCACAGCTATCAGAAGTGATAATGAAATTGCCAGCCATGTGTACAAACACGGCGATGGAGTGAAGGTACTTGCCCTCAAAGTGGATGATGCAACTGTCGCATGGAAAGAAACTACTAAACGGGGCGCAAAAAGTTATTCAGAACCCAAAATTTTAAAAGATAATGATGGAGAAATAGTACTGAGCGGTATTCATACTTATGGCGACACGGTGCATGTTTTTGTAGAAAGAAAAAATTATAGTGGTGTATTTATGCCCGGTTTCCGTAAATGGGAAAAGGAATTTTTTCAAACTGCTGAAACAGGGCTGCAGTATGTAGATCATTGTGTGGGCAATGTGGGTTGGAACCAGATGAATACCTGGGTAAAATTTTATGAAGAAGTGATGGGCTTCAATAATATTCTTACGTTTGATGATAAGGATATTTCTACTGAGTATTCTGCCCTGATGAGTAAGGTGATGAGTAGCGGTAATGGATTTGTAAAATTTCCCATCAATGAACCGGCAGAAGGAAAAAAGAAAAGCCAGGTAGAAGAATACCTTGAATTTTATAATGGAGAAGGGGTACAGCATGTGGCAATGGCTACAAACAATATTGTGAAAACGGTGACGGCCTTAAGAAATAATGGCGTGGAGTTTTTAAAAGTGCCCAATTCATATTATGATGATCTCCTGGCCAGGGTAGGCCATATTGATGAAGACCTGGAACCTTTAAAAGAATTAGGCATCCTGGTTGACCGGGACCATGAAGGATATTTACTTCAGTTATTTACCAAACCGGTTGAAGACAGGCCCACGTTGTTTTTCGAGATCATTCAGCGTAAAGGCGCAAAAAGTTTTGGCAAAGGAAATTTCAAGGCTTTGTTCGAAGCCATTGAGAGAGAACAGGGTGAGAGAGGTAATTTATAAAATGTTAAAGCTCCTGTAAACTAGGAGCTTTTTCCTTTTTAATGTACATTTACGAATCAATAAGAACGCTTAATATCTCTATCAGACAGATTAATTATTTTTCAGCATCAGCATCAATTATGAGAAACCAATTCTTTTTCTTTTTAATGGCAATCAGTCTTCAATCCATTTCCCAGGGAAATGAGTTAGATTATATGGGTAGCTCCATGCCTTCATTTATTAACTTTCAGAAAACACTTCAGCGTCCTTCGGATGCAATGAAGAGAAAAGAAGATATTATTAAAAAAGAATTTGATTCGAAAGGACTGAAGTGGCCGGCAAAATATGTTTACATCCGTTCATTTAAATATGACAGCCAGCTTGAAGTATGGGTAAAAAATGACAGAAACGAAAAATATAAACTTTTTAAAACTTATAAGGTTTGTGCTTTAGCTGGTACGCTGGGTCCCAAAAGAATGGAAGGAGATTACCAGGTGCCCGAAGGATTTTATTATATTAATGAATTCAATCCGAAAAGCACATATCATCTATCCTTGGGATTAAACTATCCAAATGCTTCAGATAAAATATTAAGTGATGCAAACAGGCCAGGCGGAGAAATTTATATTCACGGCAGTTGCGTAACAGTAGGCTGCATACCCCTCACAGATCCTATGATTGAAGAATTATATATCATATCGGCACATGCCAAAGACAAGGGACAGGATTTTATCCCGGTGCATATTTATCCCATTCGCTTCAATGTAAAAAAAAGTGTGGACTACCTTGACAGAACATTACAAGAGGATAAGTTACTGAAAAAGTTTTCATCAAACCTGGAAGATGCTTTCAACTATTTTGAAATGTATAAACAATTGCCTGTAGTCATGGTATCGGCCAGGGGGGATTATATTATTAATGATGCCCCTACGAAAATTGATTTTATAAAAGTTGAAGAGCCTGTTAAAAGAAAAGTGATACCCCGTCGTACAAGAAATATTTCTTTCCTTGCCGAATCAGTTACACAATGGCCCGCATATCCCGGAGGCGGACAGGCCTTTCTGAAATACCTGGATAAACTGGGTAATGAGATGAGAGACCTGATGCCGGAAAATTTAAGAAAAGCATTTGTGCAGGTTGAATTTATCATTGATAAAGATGGTACACCCGTTAATTTCAAAATCATTAAAGGTGGAGTGAATGAAGATTTTGATGAAGAGTTAGTTACTCAACTTGAAAAAACAATGGTCAATTGGGAACCTGCTTTATTGAGTAGTACACCTGTTGCCAAAAAAATGATACAAACTGTTACTATTGAAATTCCTGAACCCATGAAATTTTGACATAATGGATACTATTATTTCATCAACACTTGTATCGTTTCTGGTGTCTGTTGCCGCAGAAGAATGGTTTTATCTTTCGTGAGCTTATTAAAAATTTCTTTGTTGTAATGTCTTATCGAAAGCAGAGTCAGGCCTTTCATCAGCAGTACATCAAAATCAGCAGCAGCTTCCAGGGCAAGTTTTTCAATTTTTTCAGGACGGTCATCTAATACACAGATGAAACTGATTGCTGCATTTTGAGTGAGGTTGGGTTTTATTTTCAGTTTTACAAAAAATTGAAATAAGGTAGTAATAGGTTTTTCCTCCACGAATGAAAAATCTTTGGATTTTAATTCCAGCAGCACCTGGTTTTCTTTTACCACAATGATGGGAGGTAATTCTTTCACTCTTTTCAGGTGTATGACTGTACCGGGTAAGACGTGATCCATAAAACATTTTACATACATCGGAATATTTTTATTCTGTAAAGGTTTGATGGTTTTGGGATGAATAACCCGGGCCCCGTAATAGGCCATTTCTATCACTTCCGTATAATTAAGTTCCGGGATGGTTTCGGCATCCGGGAATATTTTCGGGTCAGCATTCATTATACCGGGAACATCTTTCCATATAATCAGGCTTTGTGCGTTCAGTAAATTAGCAAAGACCGCAGCTGAAAAGTCACTTCCTTCACGTCCCAGAGTTGTACTTTCATTTTCATCCGTTGCTCCGATAAATCCTTGTGTTAATACAATATTTGAATTTGTAAACAACGGGACTATCGAACTGTGAACTTGTGAACTGGTAAACTTCCAATCAATTACTGCATCCCTGAAATTATCATCTGTTCTGATAATATCCCTAACATCGATCCATTTATTTTTCAGTCCTGCCTCGTTCAGGTAGTGGCTTATAATAGATGTAGAAAGAAGCTCTCCTATACATACAATCTGGTCATAATAATAATCATACTCTCTTACCGGTTTATCATATAATAACCATTCAGCCTCGGTGAAAAAATTCAAAAGCTGCTCTTCACAAGCCTGGTAATTCGTGACCAGTAAATATTTTGCATAAGTAAGGTGTTGCTGCTTTACCTGGTAAAATAGTTGAAGAGCTTCTTCTTTTTTTCCTGCAAAAAAAGTTTCAGTTACTTTTTCTAAAGCATTTGTGGTTTTCCCCATGGCAGAAATAACCAGCATTATTTTTTCACCGGGATAAAGCCTGAGAATCACTGCAACATTCTTTACTCTATCTACACTATTGACAGAAGCACCGCCGAATTTGAAAACCTGCATGGCTAATTTATTTTGGTGCGCAAAGATAATAGATGAAACGGTGAAGCAATTTTACCGGTTAAATTTATAAGTCTTTCTCTTTACTTTTGGTTCATTCCATATTGGCATAGGGTTGCCAAATTTCACCAGACAATCATTATTTGAAAACCCGATTCCAAAGTTGGCACCCTTAAATTTTTCTTACCCTTCTGAATTCTGATTATCCCTTACTTTTGTCTGCATTAAACGCTTCAATTAATTCAAATATGAATGTAAACAGGGAGATTCTTACACTGGATGAATTTACCATCAAACAAATGCGCAATTTCCCAAAAGCAACCGGGGAACTTAGCAGCCTGTTAAGGGATATTGGCCTTGCAGCAAAACGGGTAAATGTAGAAGTGAATAAAGCAGGGCTGGTGGATATATTGGGTGATGCTGGCAAGATGAATGTACAGGGTGAAGAAGTTAAGAAACTGGATGTGTTTGCCAATGACCAACTGACCGGTGTCTTGAAACATGGGATCAGTTGTGCAGGAATTCCCAGTGAAGAGCTGGATGACATTGTAGTATTTGATGATGATATAAGCAATAAATCGAAATATGTATGTATGTATGATCCCCTGGATGGAAGTGCAAATATTGATGTGAATGTTTCTATCGGAACTATTTTCGCAGTTTATCCAAGGGTAACTGAATTGGGGAAACCTTGCGGCCTTGAAGATTTTTTACAGAAAGGGATCAACATGGTGGCGGCTGGTTATATTATTTATGGATCCAGCACCATGATGGTTTATGCCACCAGAAGAGGCGTGAATGGATTTACACTGGATCCTTCCATCGGTGAGTTTACCCTGAGCCACCAGGATATTAAATGTCCTGATAAAGGGAAAATGTATTCGGTGAATCATGGTAATTTTTTCCAGTATGATGAAAAAGTAAAAAAATATATTGACCGTTGTCAAAAGAAAACAATGGAAGTGGGTGGACCTTATACACAACGATACATTGGCAGCATGGTATCAGATGTACACCGGAACCTGATAAAGGGAGGCATTTTCATGTATCCGGGTACTCTTGACAAACCCAATGGCAAACTGAGATTATTATATGAGTGTAATCCTTTTGCATTTATAGTGGAAATAGCCGGTGGAAAAGCTACAAATGGCAAAGAAAGAATTTTAGATATTCAACCCACAGCTTTGCATCAGCGAACCCCGTTTTTTATCGGCAGCAAATTAATGATGGATGAACTGGAGGATTGTTTGAAATAAATAAAACTTTTTTATATAAAGTCTTCATGCAATGATTGAAATCATTTCATATAAAGATGAATACCATGCTGACTTTAAAAAATTGAACCTGGAATGGTTGGATAAATACAACCTGACCGAAAGCCACGATCTGAAGGTTTTAAATGATCCCTCCGGAACGATACTTAATTCTGGAGGATTTATCTGGCTGGCAAAAGTTAATGATGAGATTGTGGGATCTGCTGCCCTGATAAATGAAGGAAAGGGTGTATTTGAATTAGCAAAAATGAGAGTGACAGAAAAATGGCAGGGAAAAGGGATCAGTAAAATGCTGTTAGAAACTTGTTTGCATAAAGCAAAAGAAGTGGGAGGAAAGAAAATAACATTGTTTTCAAACCATCAGTTGCAAACTGCTTTAAGTTTGTACATGAAATCCGGTTTTCAGCAGGTAGAAGTGCTGGATTCTCCTTTTGCCACTGCCGATGTAAAAATGGAACTTCACCTTTAGTTTATTTATATGAGTGAAATAATTATTTCTGAAAAAAATATGGTAAAGAACTAAGGAAATTTCCGGGCCTTTAAAGGCTATATGGCCGATGCAGAAGTACTCTTTAGCAGAGTTTACTTCATTGATTCAGGAAAAATTTACAACCGGTGTTTCTGAAAAACTGATTGAACAAATGGTGGCAACCAGATTTGAAAGTCCAAAAGGATTAAAGCTGGCAAACCTGGAAGATATTTTTAATAACCTGACAGGGCATTCGCAAAAAAAGGAATGATGTCAATTCAGAATGGCATGACTAATTTTACTTTTATGAACTATTGATTTTCCCAAATTAAAAACAAATTGATATGACGAATTTGACTGAAACAGATCCCCGTTACCCGATTGGAGAGTACCGGCAACAACCCTTTTCAATAGATCAGAAAGTGGAATGGATGGCAGATATTAAGTTTTTGCCTTTACAGTTAGAAAATGCTGTTTTGAATCTTGATGAAGCGCAGCTTTTCACTCCTTATCGTGAAGGAGGATGGACAATTCAACAGGTAGTACATCATGTGGCGGACAGCCATATCAATGCTTATTGCCGGTTTAAACTGGCCTTAACGGAGGATAATCCGGTTATAAAACCGTATACAGAAAAATTGTGGGCCGAACTCAATGATGTGAATAAGTTGCCAATCAATATTTCTCTTACCCTTTTACATGCTCTTCACTTACGTTGGCACGAAACCATGAAATACATTTCAGATGAGCAATGGAATAACAAAACTGTTTTTCATCCTGAACAAAAAAAGACGATCCGTTTGTGGACCTTGCTGGGTATGTATGCATGGCATGGGAAACACCATGTGGCGCATATCACTTCACTCAGGGAACGTATGAAGTGGTAATAATAAATTTTCAATATTCAATGCGTAACAAACAATGCTCAATTGAATATTGTGCATGAAACATTTAGTTCATGAGAAATCTTAAATGGAAAATACTTTCTTCAGAATATCTTTTTAACGACCACTGGTTTAAAGTAAGAAAAGACATATGTGAATCTCCGGAAGGAAAAATCATTGACCCCTATTATGTATATGAATTTCCGGATTGGGCAACAGCTGTTGCACTGACTGAAGAAAATAAAGTGGTGATGGTCCGTCAGTACAGGCATGCAGCAGGAGAAGTTTGTATTGAACTACCCGGTGGCTGTGTGGATGCATCGGACAAAAACCTGGAAGCTGCAATAGCCAGGGAGTTAATGGAAGAAACCGGTTTTGCATTTTCATCTTATGATTACCTGGGAAAAATTTCAGCTAACCCTTCTACCAACAATAACTGGATGCACCTGTTTCTTGCAAAAGGAGGAAAAAAGGTAAGTGAGCAAAATCTTGACAGCAATGAAGAAATAGTTGTGGAGCTATATGAACTTGATGAATTGAAACAAATGCTCAGAGAAAGAAAGATCATCCAATCAATGCATGTTACCTGCATCCTTTATGCGTTGGAAAAAATCAATGAATTGAAGTACTGACTTCACCCACCAGGAACACACTCCCGCAAACAACGATCAGATCGTTTTTAGCAGCATTTGATTTTGCTACTTTGATGGCAGTGTTTACATCTGGATAAATTGTTCCTTCTAAATTTAATTTTGCTGCTTTTTCATTCAGTTCCATTGCAGGCAAAGCTCTTGGAATATTTGATTGGGTAAAATAATAATGAGCAGTCTGTGGCAGGCAGGCCAGCATTTTTTCCACCTCTTTATCTTTTACCATTCCTATTATAAGATGCAACCGGTGATGATCGGTCAATTCAATTTGCTGAACAATCTGTCTGAAGCCTTCTTCGTTATGTCCAACATCCAGTACGATAGCCGGATGTTGCTGTATGATTTCCCAGCGTCCATGAAGACCGGTAAGTTTTTTGGTTTTTTGTAGCCCGGTTTGAACTGCAAGGTCTGGCAGATTGAAATTTAATTGCTTTAGTACGGAAACGACTTCCAGTACGGTAATCAGGTTTTTTGCCTGGTAAATGCCGGGAAGATCCAGGCGGAAAACCCGGTGATCAGTTTTGTTTTGTTCTTCAACAGTAACTATTAATTCATTACGTTGCCACTCCCATGCTGATAAAAATCTTTTCTGTGAGGCAAAATGCAATGCTGCATTTTTTTCTGCTGCAATTTTTTCAAACACCGGTTTAGTTTCAGGTAAATATTCTCCGATAACTACCGGAACTCCCGGCTTAATAATTCCTGCTTTTTCAAAAGCAATCTTTTCCAACGTGTTTCCCAGGAAATTCATATGATCCCAGCCTATATTGGTGATTACTGACAATTCAGGTGTAATGATATTGGTGCTGTCCAGCCGTCCGCCCAGACCTACTTCTATAACAGCAATATCCACTCCCTGTCCGGCAAAAAAGTCAAATGCCATGGCCACTGTGATTTCAAAAAAACTGGGTTCAATTTCTTCAATCAGTGGTTTTATTTTTTTCGTAAAAGAAATGACAAAGTCTTCGTCAATCATTTTTCCGACTGCATGTCCGGAAGCAAAGTTCAATTTAATTCTTTCCCTGAAATCTTTCAGGTGCGGAGAAGTGTATAATCCTGTTTTATACCCGGCAGTTTGCAGAATGGCTGCCAGCATATGACTTACACTTCCTTTTCCGTTAGTGCCGGCCACATGAATACTTTTAAATTTTTTCTGTGGATTTCCAAGGTGTTCGCAAAGCCTGATTGTATTTGCCAGGTCTTCTTTGTAAGCAGCAGCGCCAATCCGGCTGAACATGGGCAGGCGACTGAACAAGTACTGAATGGTTTCCTGGTAATTCATTTGCAGGTGGCAAAAATAAGAATGCCACCTTTAATTAATGGTGGCATTCAAAAAAGATCAAACTATAATTATCCGCCAAGGAGGAAATTAAATTCATATACTACTGTAGATACTTCGTCTGTTTTATTAAAACGGTTTCGGCGCAGCCACTCCCTGATGATATCTATGGCTTCACCGCCGGTATAGGTAGAACCTCTGATGGTTTTAACAAAAGTGCCAATACCATCAGGTGAGACGCTTATCTCAGCAAAAACTTTCCCTTTTAAATTCTCTCCTGCATTCATAGATTTTGCATTTATGACCACCCTGTTTCCAATTACTCTTCTTGGCCCTGTTCCTGTACCGGCTCCTGATCCGTTTCCACCGCCAACACCAGATCCTGTACCACCGCCGCTACCACTACCTGTACCCACTCCACTTCCGGTACCACTGCCCCCACTTCTGTCATAATTTTCTGCAGTACCTCCACCCGTGCCATTACCAGTCAAGGTTTTTCCAACTACTGCTTTCGGTATTGGAGGAGCCGGGGTTGTTATCACAGGTGTGGTAGTTTTTACGGTAGAAGTATTCGTATTTACTTTGGTTACTTCCGGTTTGGGCCTGTCTGGTTTTATAACCGCGGGGTTCGTTGCATCGTTTTCATTAGTTTCAAAATCTTTAGTTTCATCGGGTGTACCGGGCTGTGGTGGTGAATAAGCTGTTCCTGCTGCACCAATTGCCTGTACCGGGTTGCCACCACCGCCTCCTCCACCGGCTCTGAAATCCTCAGGCTGGCTCAATTCCACATCAATAAATGCTTCCTGTGCCGGCAATTCAAAAGTTGGCAAAGGCCATTTTAAAAAAATAAACAGGAGGATCATGATGATCCCAATGGTGAATGTAATCAGGGAAGCCTGCCTGTTCTTTTCTTTCTCAAAAGATTGGATCATTAGTTTTGAATAATTCATACAAATGTAAACAGATGTTTTTTTCGTTCAGTGGATTGTTTTACACAGCTGTTGATTAAACGATGCAAAGCCTGTGCAACTTGTATGCAGATGCTGCGAAGAAATGTTAAAGTTTTCTTTCTCCATTCAGAAGGAATCAAATTATCCTTTTGATGATAAAGAAAGGAAGCAATTTGAGTGTTTTAGCCACCAGCCACCAACGCATACTCAGGTATGTTTTTCTTTTTTTATTTTCTATGGCAGTAATTATTCTGCGGCAGGTTTTTTCCAGGGGCATCACCATAAACAATTTATTTCCTTTGGCCATTTTGGTTTCAATAAACCCTGGTTCAATGCAAGTAACTCCAATATTTTTTTTCATTCGATAAGCTTTGATCATCAATGCTTCAAAGTAGTTGCTTTGAAAAGCCTTTGAGGCACTGTATGCAGGCGCCCAGCTATTTCCCCGGTGAGATGCAACAGATGAAATTGTGGCTAATCTGCCATCTCCCTGTTTGATAAAATAATTGAAAGCCCAGTTGCAGATTTCTATAAACCCGTTGACGTTGGTTTCCGTCGTCAGCTTATCCATTTGCCAGTCCAGTAGTTTGCTGGGTTCGCCGATGCCGGAACTATAAACAAGAATATCCAGTCCACCGAGTTTATTTACCAATGAACTGAGATGAATTATATTTTCATTTTCAGTAACATCAAAGCAGGCTGTTTCAATCCTGTCCGGGAAAGCTTTTTGTATTTCATCGAGTAATTCTTTTCTTCTTCCGGTAATGCCCACTTTGTATCCTTGTTCAGCATAAATTTCAGCTAATTTTCTTCCAATACCTGAAGTGGCACCGACGATGATAATTTTCAACCCTGATTTCATAAACCTTAATTTGATTTTATTAATTTTAACATGGAAGGCAATCCAACCAATGCACCAATTCCCAAAAGCAGCATGGTATTTTCCTGAGCAAAAAAACCATCAGAATAAAATATTCTGTCTGTCACAATTAAACTGATGGTAGAAATAGAAAACCCAATTGAATTGTAAATGGTCAATGCAGTACCCCTCAGTTGATCGGGGGCATAAATTGCAATTAAAGAAGAAAACTGTGGAGAGTCGGGGCTTACAGTTAATCCCCATAAAAAAAGCATAAACAAAAAAAATGGAAGTGACAGCTGGTAAAAAAAGGGAGACAAAAAACAACAAAGGCCTGAAATAAATAAAGCAAGTGATGCAACTTTGGCGCTGCCCCAATGCCTGGAAAGATAACCACCACTGATAGAACCAATACTTCCAATGGCGATCATCAGAAAACTGTATAGAGGAATATTTATTTCGATACCATTCTTTTTTGAATATAAGGCAAGGATCACCGGGAGAAATCCCCAGAAAGTGTACAACTCCCACATATGTCCAAAATAACCGAATGCAGCCTGTCGCCATTTTTTAGAACCAAAAATTTTTCCAAAAGCATTCCATTGAAATCCTCCGGATTTTTTCCTGTAGGGTCCATCTCCAACAAACAAAAGCATCAATATGCCGCCACTAATTGCAAACAAAGAAGTGAAATACAAAACCGATTCCCATGGCAATTCAAAATCCCTGTTTTTCAAAAGATGCGGGAATGCGGTACCGAGTATCAGGGCACCTAATAAAAATCCTAAAGCCTTACCTAATCCTTTTTCATACCAGTCGGCCGCTATTTTCATCCCAACAGGATAAATGCCGGCTATAAAAACTCCTGTAAGAAACCGCAGTGCAAAAAGCGAAGTGGCATCAGTTGCCAACCAGGCAACAGAAGAATTCGCTAATGCTCCTAATAAGGAGCTGATGAAAAATAATTTTACCGGTGAAAAGCGATCTGCTAAAGAAAAAAATGCAAATACAAGTGTGCCGGCAATAAAACCGAGCATCACAGCAGAGGTAACATGACTTAAAGCATACTGTGAAAGATTTAGAGTTTGCTTTAACTCCGGTAACACAGCATTACCTACAAACCAAAGTGAGGTGCCTGCAAATTGCGACAGCACAATGATGGGAAGTATTCTTTTTTGAATTGCTGTTTCCAGATGTCTTTATTTAAAAGTTAAATGATGATTTTCTTTTTTTGCAAATTAGCGATCATCAAACCCGCCACGACCAAAGTAAAACTTACCAAATGTATGACTGAGATCTTTTCGTTCAAAAATAAAACGGCTTCGATACTGCTGAAAACAGGTATGAGGTTGCCAAACAAAGCCGTTCTTCCTGCTCCAAGTCTGGCTATGGCTTTGTTCCAGATAAGAAAACAAATTACTGATGCACCAAGACCAAGATAGAGAATGGAAGACAGGTTAGGAATATTGAAAGCAAATCCGCCCTTGTTTTTTAATTCATATAAATAAACGGGAAGAAGAATAATTGTACCAATAAGAAATATGATAAAAAGAAAATTAGTGGGGTTCATCGTAACCGGTTTCTTTTTTACCATAATATTATAAATGGCAAAGGAAAGAGCCGCAGCCAATACCCACCAGTCGCCTTTTGTGAAAGAAAAATTAACCAGGTTTTCGATGCTCCCTTTGCTGAGCAATAAAAGAATACCGGCAATACAAACCGTCATTCCTGTAATTCGCAGCCGGGTTATTCTTTCTTTCAAAAAAAATCTGGCGAGTATAACTGAGATAACAGGAGAAGTACAGGTTCCCAATAAGGCCATATTAATGGCAGTGGAATAATGACCGGCTATATAAACAAAAGTGTTAAACATGCTGACACCTGTAACAGCAGTCACCAGGAAGTAGAGGAAATTGTTTTTAAATACTTTTAATTCAGGAAAAAAATATTTCCAGGCAAATGGTAAAATAATAACAGTAGCAGTTAACCAACGATAAAAAGCAAGACTTACGGGTTGAATATCTTTTATCACTCCCCTTGCTATAATAAAGTTCCCCGACCAAATAAGAGTGGCCAGTACTGCCATACTTATACCAATGTTGATGCCCCGTCTTGTTTCTGATGAAAGCATTTAGAATGGGTTATAGTCAGCGAAGATAACCTGCGATGGCTTTCTTTTATATCTTTCTGATAAAAGTCTTGATGGTTTCTATTAATTTCTTTAACTTTCACAAAAGCACAGTTATAGGAAAGAGCCAACTGCTTACTGTGCTCTCTTTATTCCTGCTTGTACCCGCATCAATAACCTGGGCATAGCAAAGTTTTCTCTTCAGCATATTTCAGGAAAACAAAAAATGAAAGTTTGCGGCAGACTTTTATCCATTAACATAACAAGAAACTATTTCTTCACTTAAACTATTTGTTATGAAACGAACATTTTTTTCTCCATTCAAATTTTACAGAATTACAACCTCCGTCCTGATGGCATTAATTATGTTATTAAACGGAGAGGGCATAGGGCAGAATTTACCCTCCACCCCAAAAAACTTAATTGATAAATCTTTTCAAAACTGGAACGAAGTGTATGGAATAACTGTAAAAGCGATTAATTGGTCTTATGAAGGACAAATAACTAACGAAGCAAAACGTAACCAGGTTTTGAATGAGATAACGGATCCGCAAAAAGCCTGGTTCCCCAGCGGCGATGTTGGAAGGCCGGTTGAAATGACTGCGCTAAGGATATCTGATGATCCATCCATAACAAATACGGATATCTCAAATTGGAAAGCAGGGATACAGGGGATGATTAAGATCGGGCAACATATCGCAAGATTGAATTGGACAAAAGGGGGTGTGGCTTTTACATCTGTCTGTATTACAGATGAGACCAGTATTGTTTATGACAATATGCTTTCTAATGCCTTATTAATGGATCATAACAGTATCTGCCTGGATATCCGATTAGGCTGGATATGGCAACGAAAATATGCTGATATGACCCGTGGTGAAATAAAAGCTGAGCTTTTCATCAAATGCCCTCCTCCTCCAATCTGTGATCACAAATGTGATGCATATATGACGCTGGGACAAGCAAAGATTAATTGTAAAGCTGAAGCAATAGGCAATTGCTGTAAGCTTTCCTGGAGTTATGGATGGGCATGTGGGTTTAAAAAAGTAAAAGTCAAAGCTGGAAAATTTGAAATAGAAATTGAAGGTAACCTTGGTTCAAGTGGTAAAGGAAATGGTAGTTGTACAGAATGTT
>DATDPZ010000216.1:0-2330 GCA_035292525.1 Chitinophagaceae bacterium | reverse complement strand
GCTTTGAAAAGATTCCGGAGGATGAGCAGGCATATGGAAGTAATAAAAACAATGCTATATAATACCGGCCACCACCATTTGTATTGTAACAGGTAAACCTGGATGATAAGCAAAGCACAGATCAGTACACAAAGCCAGACTGCGGTATAAATTTTAGTGGCATTTATTCCCCATACGATGGGCATGGTCCGGCATCCATACTTTGCATCACCGGGTAAATCTTCCATGTCTTTGATTGCTTCCAGGATTAAAGAAATGATAAATGCAAAGGCTCCGTATAAAATAGTAAATCGTAAAATCTTGCTGTTTTCCATGGTTGTATATGCATCCGGGTTTTTTAGTACGATATAAAAAGTTGCTAAGCCCAAAACGGATACAGACCAGGCTGTGAGAATGGAAATGATGAGATTGCCGGAGAGTAATTTTTTTTTAAATGTAGTGGAATAAAAAAAAAGCAATACAGAGCAGAAAAAAAACAACAGCCCCAGCCAGAAAACATTCAGTTTCCAGCCAATATAAAATCCCGTGGCTACAGCAAAAAATGAAAACAGGGAATGCCAAAGCATAGCCCATCGCCGGGAGATAATTTTGTCCACCACATTCTTTTGTGGTTTATTTACCTGGTCAATGTTGATGTCGAAATAATCATTAATTATATAACCGGCAGCAGCAATTAAAATAGAAGAGAGGATCAGTAAGAGTAAATAAAAGTTGTTGAATACCGGTTCTGCAGCTCCTTTTTTAAAAATGGGCAGGATGATACAAAAGTGAAATAAAACCTGGGTAAGGCCAATAAAAAACAAGTTGGGCACACGGATCAGTTTTAAAAAAGCCAGTACCAGTTTCATTATTAAAAAATTTCCGGAAAGATAACAAGAGATGCTGAAAGTAAATTTGTGAAAAATCCGGCAGGTGATAACGTTTTACCCGGAGGTAACTTGAGAATCAAATTCCCAATGGCCGTTTACTTTTAAAACTTTTTCTATTACATCTCTTGCACAGCCCCAGCCACCTTTTACAGGAGAAATATACTTTACTTCACTTTTTACTTCATGAACAGCATCTGCCGGACAGCAGGGCAACCCCGCTTTTCTAAGTGAAGGCAAATCCGGCAGATCATCACCCATATACAAAACCTGTTCCCATTTAATTTTATTTTTATCAAGTAAAGAGGAAATCAACGCTAACTTATCTCCTACTGAAAGGTAAATATTTTTCACTCCCAGTTTTTCCAATCTTGATTTTACTTCTACAGAATCACCACCGGATATAATAAAGAGCTGGTATTCTTTTTTCAATGCCATTTGTAATCCGAATCCGTCCTTAACATGCATTTGCCTGGCCAGGAGATGGTCATGGAAAACAAGTAAGCTGCCATCCGTGAGCACACCATCTATATCGAAAACAAAAGTGGTGATGGGTTTAAATTGTTCCAGCAGGTTCATGTACCGATTCCCAAAGGATTTTTTGGTTTAAAAATGGTTGTTTTATTTCAAATATAGTAAATGCCATTAAACTCATCTTAGATGAAAAGGATTTTACTTTTGATTATCTCTCCATTCATATACCCAGGCACTTTGAATTTTTTCCAGGTGTCCTTCGTTGCTTTCTTCTCTTTTTCCCTGGAAATTCTGGATCTGTAATACCCATTCCAGCAGGTCTGTGAACCGGATGCGGTATATTTTTCCTTCATTAAATTCATCGCCGAAACGTTCATAAAGTTTTTGGGCAATATCTTCATGGTCGTTCCATTCTATTGGTGGTTCAAAATGTTTCATAATAAAAAGTAGTTTGAAATATGATACCTGAGGTCAGCATTCAGATTTCTTATTTCTGACCTCCCGGGTTTAGTTATTCTCCTAAAAATTGTGTCTGATCGGGAATTGTTACTTCTACTTCACCACTGCCTTCCAGCAGCAGGGACTGGCAGCCCAGTCTTGAATTCAATCTTGGATTCACAGCACGGTCAATAAAATCTTCTTCCTTGTCACTGATTTCATCAATAAAATCCATTCCTTTTTCAATATACAAATGACAGGTGGTACAGGCGCAAACACCGCCACAGTTATGATGAAGCTCAATATCATTTTTCAACGCAATTTCCAGCAGTGTTTGCCCGGCTTCAACATTTTCAAAGATTAATGGTTCCAGTCCTTTCTGTTCAAAATTAAATTTAATCGTGTACATCTATTTGTGATTTTCATTTCCGGTCGCAAATCTATTATAAAATCAATGAACGGGTTTACTGGTTTGGGAAAAGCTCATTTTGATATCTGTAATATTGTATTTATTTCGTTTCAATGGAGAAGTATTCATGTTTTGCTGACGCT
>DATDPZ010000215.1:0-10959 GCA_035292525.1 Chitinophagaceae bacterium | reverse complement strand
TTTATATATTTTGCCAAAGCATATACCTGTGATTTATAAGCATCACCCAATACACTAAGGCCTCCTGCCATATCTCCGTAAAGTGTTCCATACCCGGTTGCCAGTTCGCTTTTGTTGGAAGTGTTAAGAAGAATATATCCGAATTTGTTGGCCATCGCCATCAGTAAGTTACCTCTTATTCTTGCCTGTATATTTTCTTCTGCTAACCCGAATGGAAGATTCTTAAAAACCGGTTGCAGTTCCAAATTGAAACTTTCAAAAATATTTTTAATGGAAATTTTTTCATACTCATTGCCCAGGCTTTTGCAAAGCAGTTCTGCATCAGCTACAGAATGATCCGAGGAGAATGGAGATGGCATCAGTACGGCTTTTACATTTTTTTTACCCAGCGCCTGTACTGCCAGTGCCTGTGTTACCGCACTGTCAATACCGCCACTGGCCCCTAGTATTGCATTTTTAAATCCGGGTTTTTTAAAATAATCCCTGATCCCCAAAACCAGTGCATGATAGATCTCTTCTATGTTTTTTTCATTGGTTAAATAAACCAGTGTGTCTTCACCGGTTCCCACTTCTTTAGCCGAATAAAAATATTTTTCATTTTTTGGTTGTTTAATGGAGCCGTCTTTTTTACAAAGTTTTTCAAGATCAAACAATTGAAAATCTTCTTCAAAATAATTCATCTCCTTTATCTTCCGGCCATTTATATCATAGACCAGGCTGCCTCCATCAAAAACAATTTCTGTCTGAGAGCCCACCGCATTGCAGTAAAGTATCGGCATTTTATACTTTTGGGTATGTGCTTTCATAATGCTGTTTCGTACTACATCCTGTGCATAGTTATAGGGTGAAGCAGAAAGATTGATCATAACATCCGGGCGAAAGGGCATCAGCATTTCCATGGGAGTTATGCGATACATGGGGTTATCGCCCAGGTTCCAGATGTCTTCACAAATTGTGACGGCCAGTTTTTTCCCTTTGAATTCTAAAACTTTCCAGTCATAAGCAGGTTCAAAATAGCGGTACTCATCAAAAACATCATAATTGGGCAAAAGTGTTTTATGTATTTCTCCTTTAATTTCTTTTTCATATAAAAGAAATACTGCGTTAAAAAGGTCTTTTCCTTCAATTTGCGGATTTCTTGCAGGGGAGCCGATCAGTACAGCAATCGTATCGGCATGTACTTTTATCTGGTCAATTGTTTCATAACATTTATTTATAAAATCATTGAACTCAAGAAAATCGCCAGGGGCATAACCGCACACACATAATTCTGAAAATACAACCAGGTCTGCGCCTTGTTTTTTGGCCTGGTTAATTCCTTCAATGATCTTCCCGGAATTGTACTCAAAATTGCCGATGTGATAATTCTGTTGGGCTAAAGCGATCTTCATGCTGCTAATTTACAACCCCCGCATTTAAAGAGGATAAAAACTTGTTTCCTTTATCTTCGTATGCCAGATTTATTATGCTGAACCGTTTATTATGGTTATGAAAAGAATCCTGTTTATTTTCCTGTTGTTTGTATTAATTAATGCCTGTAATAGTAAGGATAAGGGACCCGATGTTTCCGGTATAAAAGCAGAAATACAGCTGGACAGGTTTGAGCAGCATTTTTTCTCAATAGATACACTTAACCCGGAAAATTCTTTAACTGATCTGCAAAAAAAATACCCGGACTTATTGCCCATTTTTATAGAAAATATCCTGGGCCTTCAGGATTCAAATATTTACACAGGCATCAAAAGATTTATCAGGCAGAATAAATTTATTCTGGATTCAGTAAATAAGCGGTTTAAAAGCGTTGATCCGATAAAAAAAGAATTTGAACAGGCTTTCAAACATGTTAAATATTACAAACCCGGTTATAAGATTCCCAGGCTTATTACGATTATAGGACCCATTGACCTGTTAGCACAAACCAGCTCAGGAGACCTGACTCCAAATTTTCTCGGTCCTGATTTTTTAGGGATCAGTCTTCAGTTTTATTTGGGAAAAAATTTTTCGCTTTATAAAGATGAGTACTTCATAACAAACGTAGCTCCCGAATACCGTAGCCGCCGCTTTGATCAGAAATACATAGTTGCCGATGCCATGAAACTGGTGGCAGATGATATTTTCTCCGAGAAAAGCAGGGGCAAAGGTTTAATAGATCAAATGATAGAAAAAGGAAAACAATGGTGGCTGCTGGATAAGTTGATGCCTTCAACTCCGGATTCAATAAAAACCGGATATACAGGAGTGCAGCTTGCATGGTGCAGTACTAATGAAGGCCTGATCTGGAATAATATCATCATCAATGAAAAAAATATAAACACTACTGATCCTGCATCCCTTCAAACTTACCTGGGAGAAGCACCCTATACACAAGTAATGCCGCAGGCATCCCCCGGTAATATCGGGCAATGGGTGGGTTGGCAGATTGTAAAAAAATTTACAGAAAAAAATTCTTCACTCAGCATGGAAGAAGTGATGAATACAGAGCCCCAGAAAATTTTTGAAGAAGCTAAGTACAAACCGAAATAAAAAACCAAGCCCCCTGAATCCCCCAACGGGGACTTGCCAATTCACAAACCCTGCTTCACGAAAATTCTGATTAAAACAATTTTCTCTTTTATTGAATTTACAATGTATAGACAATTATAATGATGAAGGTTGTCAAGACAAATTTCCTGCTTCTGAGTTCTTAATTTGATAAGGGGCTGTTCAGCTTTAAGGTGCTGTGCAGATGCTAAGTCCCCCGTTGGGGGATTCAGGGGGTTTTAATTATACTTTAGCGGAACAATCATTTCAAAAGCAGGAATATTGACGCTGAATAATTGCTTGCTGTGTAAATTTTCCATTTGATAAGTACCGGACATTTTTCCCATTTCTGTTCGCAAATTGCAACCGCTTACATACTGGTATTTTTCTCCGGGTGCCAGCACCGGCTGTATGCCAATAACTCCTTCACCTTCTACTTCCCGGTAAATACCGTTGCTGTCGAAAATATGCCAGTGCCTGCGGTGAAGTTTTACAGGGAATGAATTATGATTTTCGATGGCAATCCGGTAAGCAAACATATACTCCGATTGAAGCGGATTACTGTAATCCTGCTGGTAAAATGTTTCAACGGAAATCTCAACTCCTTCGGAAATAAGGCTTACCATTTGTTTCTGTTTTCGTAAATGTACAAAAATATAATTGCATCAATCATGGGCTATTATATTATGATGTTTTTTGTTGACAAGCCCTAATTTTGCGGCACAAAACAAAATCTGATTCAAATTATGAAAATTGCAGTAGCAAAAGGAGATGGAATAGGACCGGAGATAATGAATGCGGTGATTAATATTTTTAGTGCAGCTAAGGTACCACTGGAATATGAATTTGTGGAGATGGGTAAATGGGTTTTTGACAAGGGATTTTCCAATGGAATGACTCCCGACGCTCAAAACAAAATTGAAGAATTCGGTATCTTGTTTAAAGGCCCGATGGAAACACCAAAAGGAAAAGGAGTTAAAAGTGTAAATGTAACCGCCCGTAAAACCTGGAACACCTACGCCAATAACCGGGTCTTTCAGACATTACATGGTGTGGATACTGTTTTCAGCAAAGCAGGGATTCCTATTGACATAACAGTAGTAAGAGAAAATATTGAAGATACTTATGGCGGAATTGAACATATGCTTACGCATGATGTTGCTCTAAGTCGCCGTTTCATCACCCGCCCGGGAAGCCTGCAGCTAATCCGTTATGCCTTTGAAATGGCTAAAAAGAAAAAAGCCAGGAGAATTACCTGTAGCCACAAAGCCAATATCATGAAGATCACCGATGGGCTTTTCCTGGATTGTTTTTATGAAGTGGCCAAAGAATTTCCTGAACTAAAAGCAGATGACGTGATTGTAGATGACCTTTGTATGAAACTGGTAACAAGGCCAGACCTCTTTGATGTTGTAGTATTAACTAACCTGCAGGGAGATATTGTATCTGATTTGTGTGCAGGATTAGTAGGAGGATTGGGTTTTGCTCCTTCTGCCAATATTGGTGATCATATCTGCATCTTTGAAGCGGTACATGGCACCGCACCGGATATAGCAGGAAAAAATATTGCCAACCCAACTGCACTTTTATTAAGCGGCCTGGCTATGCTTCGTCACCTTGGGTTTATGCAATATGCTGCCATTATTGAAAATGCCTTGCTTTATACATTAGAAAGCGGAGTGCATACAGGTGATTTTGGGAATAAGAAAATTACAACCGTAAACACCACTCAATTTGCTGAAACCATCATCAGTAATTTTGGGATGCAACCGGTGCAGGGTGCAAAACCAATGCTGCCCAATATGACGATGACTCCTACTAATTTTAAATTAGAAAAAAATCCAATGCTGGTGTCAGAAGAAATGCAGGAAGAAAAAATTATTGGTGTGGATATGTTTATTGAAAGCGCCGAACAACCATTAATCATTGCCAAAAAATGTGAACGGCATGCCGGGGTAAAATTCAAACTGATAAGTATCAGCAATCGTGGTACCCAGGTTTGGCCCACGGGTTCTATTTATACCAACCTCGTAAATCAGTACAATGCCCGTTTTGAATCATTGGACGGAGAACCGTTATTTCAGCAGGATGTTATTGGCTTATATGTAAGTCTTAGCGGAAACTTTAAGATCTGTTCGCTTGAACTGCTGAATACCTGGGGAGATAAAAAAGCCTATTCATTAGCACAGGGGCAATAATCAATAAATTGTTTCCGGGTGAATGGACAATTATTAAACAGAAATTTTTTTCATATCAAAATTAATCAGCTTTCCTTCCAGCACATTGGCCAGCTCCACCACTGCTTTGTTTTCATTTTTCCTTGCATTTTTTGTATGAGTGGGATAAAGCGAAACACCGGTGTAGATATTATAATGTAAAGTAAGATTATTGCCATGAAAATTAAAGTCCCAGTCAATGCTGTCAAAATCATCTTCTTTACTGCGAAAGTCAATATGAAAATATTTACTTAGAATATCAGCAACCTGGTAGAAGCGTTTCAGGCCACCGTCATCATCAATGATGACTTCTGTGCAACCAAGTGCAATACGTAGGGTAAGGCTCATAGTTCGGAGTTTTAAAGTTTTTCGATCAGGATATGTGACTAAAGTTTAATGTACCGGGCTTTCCCTATGACTTAAACTTTTTTGCTTTTCTTGCTGCTTTAACTGCCGCTGGATCTCCACTGGCCAGTTTTTCTGCTCCTATATTTTTGCCATCCGTTTTACATCCATACTTCGCAGGAAATAAATTACTCCAAAGCTTACAGGATGATAATATAATCATTAAACTGAAGCCTATAACCAGCATCCTCACAATTTTCATCAATTCTTTTTTTATACAACGAAATTAACAAGGAATAATTGCATTTAACAGGGTAAAAATACGATGCAGTCATGAACCCGTTATTCTGGAATCAAAAGCCTGGGGTTCAATTTAATTTCAGGGATCCGGTTTCCTGAACCAATCAGCATATCCTACATAATTGCTGGCAATGCGGCCAATTTCACCACTGATCATTTCCTCAGGAATATTTTTCACTTTTTTGGCCGGCACTCCGGCATAAATACTTCCTTTTTCACAATTCGTTCCTTCCAGTACCACTGCACCGGCGGCAATGATGGTATTACTGTTCACTACGGCGCCATCCATTACAATAGCTCCCATCCCGATCAATACGTTGTCATGCACTGTACATCCATGTACTATAGCGTTATGTCCGATCGAAACATTATTACCAATCGTTGTTCCGAATTGCTGGTAAGTACAATGAATACAGGCGCCATCCTGCACATTCACTTTGTTGCCTATTTTAATAAAATTCACATCGCCTCTCACAACTGCATTGAACCAGACACTGCAATCATTTCCCATCAGCACATCGCCAACCACAGTGGCATTCGGCGCTAAAAAACAATTTTCTCCAAACTGCGGATATTTATCTTCTACCGGAAGTATTAAAGGCATAATTAGTTTTTAGTTTGTGCCCGCCCGGATGATCCGTTCGGACGGGGTTTGTAGTTTTTGGTTACCAGCATCAGTAATTCTTTTCGCCGTCCCTTGGTCGCACTCTTGTACTGCAATAATTCTATACAGCACTTCAGTGCATTCCCCGCCTGAATGACTCAGTCGGGCAGGCGTACCTCCGTGGTGATCACTGCAAATTATAAAAATTCTTTACGTTCTTTGCGTGAAATATTTTCCATTAATGACCGAAAGGGAGCTTTTCTTAAAACATATAGCACAAACTTCCCCATCTCCACTTGCATTTGAAATTGCAAAAGCAGAAGGCAGCATCCTCTATGATGTAAACGGAAAAGAATATATTGATCTCATTGGTGGTATCTGTGTGGCCAATGTGGGGCACCGGCATCCCAAAGTTATAGATGCCATCAATAAACAACTGGATGCTTACCTGCATGTAATGGTCTATGGAGAATTTATAGAATCGCCACAAGTACAGTATGCCAAACTTCTTACTGATCATTTACCCGAAACACTCAACTCAGTTTATTTCACTAATTCAGGCTCTGAAGCAACAGAAGGAGCTATGAAACTGGCAAAAAGAGTAACAGGCAGAACTCAGATCATTGCTTTTAAATATTCTTATCATGGTTCTACGCAGGGGGCATTAAGTGTAATGGGAGATGAGTACTGGCGCAATGCTTTTCGTCCTTTATTACCAGATGTGCAGCATCTTGAATACAATTCTTTTGAATCCTTAAATGAAATAACAGAAAGAACTGCCTGTGTGATAGCAGAAACGATACAGGCAGAAGCAGGTATCATTGTTCCTTCAAAAGAATGGATGCAGGCATTGAGAAAAAAATGTACAGAGTCTGGTGCATTGTTAATTCTTGATGAAATACAAACCGGGTTCGGAAGAACCGGCAAGCTCTGGGGTTTTGAAAACTTCGGTATCATCCCAGACGTATTACTATTGGGTAAAGCACTTGGAGGCGGCATGCCAATGGGAGCTTTTATAGCCGATAAAAAACTGATGAGCACACTTGCCGAAAATCCGGTACTTGGACATATCACCACTTTTGGCGGTCACCCCGTTTGCTGTGCAGCAGGCATGGCAGCATTCAATATCCTGCTTAGTGAAGGAATGATAAATGCAGTAAAGCAAAAGAATGAATTATTCAGGTCATTACTTGTTCACCCCAAAATACAAATGATCCGTTCATTTGGTTTATGGATGGCTGTAGAGTTTGATAGTTTTGAAACGAATAAAAAAATCATTGATGACTGTATAGAAACCGGGGTGATGACTGACTGGTTTTTATTTTCAACAAACTGTTTGCGTATTTCACCGCCGTTGATGATTACGGAAGAGCAGATAAGAAAAGCCTGTGATAATGTTATGTTGGCTTGTATTCGCTGACGTCTACAACTTGCAGAAAAATTTTAGTTGAATCCTTTGAAAAATTCATAATCTATTTCAAAAACTATTACAGGTTTAAGTCCCAAGTGATGCTTCTCAAATAATTCGACTAACCTATCACCGTCAATTAATTCAATAGGTGTCACACCATCACGGCTCGCTTCATTTTTAGCTTCTTTGGTAAATCTTCCAGTAGTAATTATTAGACCTTTTTCTCCTCTTCCTTGCATAGCACCTCTAAAATCACGAACATGGTGGGGGGAAACAGTTTCCTTATATCTCTTGCATTGAAAAACTATATTTAAACTAACTACATCATTTAATTTTACAATTCCCTTCCCATCAATTCCCTGGTCTCCTGAACCTCCAGTAATTGTTATATCATTTATTCCTATTTCAGTTAATAGCCGTTTACATAATTTCTCAAACCCAGCAGCAGATAGGTCTTGAATTAGATTTAATAATCTAAAAGAATGTTCTTCATCTTCGGTTGCAATATCCTCAAATTTTAACTCTAACTTTTTAGGAATAACTGTAGGCGATTTTTTTACACTCTCTTGAACTCCTTTAAACAAAGCATATATATCTTCGTCTGTAAGACGCTTTTCCAATCCTTCATTAGTTAATCTCCAAATTCCTCTTTGTGCATTGTCTATTATCCCTGCCTTAAAAAGATAAAACCTAGCCCACTGAATTTGATTCCTAACTCTAGATTGTCCGTTAGAAGTTGTTTCTTCCAATTCTTCATCAGTAATACCAAGATTTTCTATAATTTGTTCAATTACATTTGATGAATTTCCTGCTCCACCATTTGCTTGAAGTGTTGTCAAAACTGGATTTATGTATTTCAAAAACTCAGGACCTTTCATGATGTCGTTGTATTTTCGCTAAGTATTAAATATATGTAACACGTAATACAAATTTATATTGATTAGCAGCAGGAATCTGTACCAGATAATTCAAAAACTATATTAAATAATTTCAGTTCTCCACCTCCACAATTACTTCCACTTCCACAGCAATACCAGAGGGTAAAGCATACATACCCACCGCAGACCTGGCATGTTTTCCTTTTTCACCAAAAATTTCTACCATTAAATCCGAATAGCCGTTTACTACTTTTGGCTGCTCTTTAAAATCTTCCGTACAATTCACCATACCCAATACTTTGACTATCCGTTTCACTTTGCTCAGATCACCCAGCTCTGCTTTCAAAACAGACAGATGTGCAATAGCCGTTAGCCTGGCTGCTTCATAACCTTGTTCAATGGTCAGGTCTTTTCCAACCTTTCCGGTTATATAAGTGCCATCCGGTTTTGATGGTCCTTTACCGGCTAAGTAAATCAGGTTGCCAACCCTCACTGCATTTACATAGTTGGCGACAGGTTTACCGGGAGTTGTTAACTCAATTCCTTTGGCTTTTAATTTTTCTTCAGGTGATTGGGCAAATAATAAATTAGATGAAGAAAGAATAAATAAAACCCACCAATACTTTTTCATAAAAATTATTTTAAATCATTGAATAAATAAATGCAGCTAAACAGCCACCAGCTACCGGACCTGCAACCGGGATCCAGGAATAACCCCAATCGCTGTCTCTTTTATTTTTTATGGGTAAAATAAAATGCGCAATACGCGGACCCAGATCTCTTGCAGGATTGATGGCATATCCTGTAGGTCCGCCAAGTGACAAACCAATTGCTAATACCAATAACCCCACCGGCAAAGCATCCAATGTACCCAAGCTGGTAGTTGGATTTGACATAGCCATTGCGCCAAATACTAAAACGAATGTGGCAATGATCTCAGTAATCAGATTATAACCTGAGTTCCGGATTGCAGGGGCATTACAGAAGACCGCCAGTTTTGCATCAGCATCAGTTGTTGTATCAAAATGTTGTTTGTAAGCCAGCCAAACAATTATTCCACCTAAAATAGCGCCACCGAACTGAGCTATTAAATAAGTAATGATTAAAGAAGTATCAAAATTATTAAAGGCAGCCATGGCAATTGTTACTGCCGGATTCAGATGTCCGCTTCCGCCAAGTTTGGTAGAGGCGTACACACCAATGAAGACAGCCATGGCCCAACCAAAGGCAATTACAATCCATCCGCTGTTATTTCCTTTTGTTTTATTGAGGACTACATTTGCTACCACACCGTCTCCCAGAATGATTAACAGGGCTGTACCAATAAATTCACCGATAAATGGAGACATAATAAAATAGTTTATGATTTTAAGATTTTAGTTTATGGTTGGAAGATAATTCTTTGCTATCAAATTAAAATCATTAATCTGATTTTTCATCCAGGCCTGGTCTTTCTGCATTTCTTTAGCCATGATGGAAGCAACTAACGGAGCCGCTTCCATGGCTGCTTTGGCATCCAGCAACAGGGCCCTGGTTCTTCTTGCCAGTGCATCCTCCACGGTCATACACATTTCGTTTTCTACTGCCCATAATATTTCGGCATTGATATAGGGTAGCCGGGGATGAATGGGAGTAGCCATTCCCTTAAAATTTTCAATAGAGGATAACATTTTTTCTTTATCAGTACCATAATAGTAAAACGGTTCATTGAAATCGGCCGTTTCTTTATATCCGTGTATAGGCAGGTTTTTTGTTTTACATTCCATTTCCTTCAAACCGGCTTTATGTATGGCAATCTCCATTACATCTTCTGCCATTTTCCTGTAGGTGGTCCATTTACCACCAGTGATGGTGATCAGTTCAGATTCGGAAACGGAGATAAGATGATCTCTGGATAAAGTAGCAGTAGCTACGTAAGATTTTATGTCTTTACTGCTGTTTCCTTTTACCAATGGCCGCAAACCGGCAAAAACACTTCTGATGTCTTCATAGGTTGGATCTTTAGAAAGATAACGTGAAATATGTGAAAGGATAAAATTGATTTCTTCCTGCAGGGCAACCGGCTCTTCATTTGCTTTTTCAACTGCCGTATCTGTTGTGCCTACGATTACTTTATTGTGCCAGGGTACTGCAAATAACACTCTGCCATCATCTGTTTTTGGTATCATGACTGCATTTCCCAAAGGAAGAAATTCTTTATCAAAAACCAGGTGAATGCCCTGGCTGATGGTTAGCATATTTTCAACTTTGATATCATCCATTTTTAAAATACTGTCTGTAAAAACACCGGTTGCATTAATTACTGCTTTCGCTTTTATTTCATATTCTTTATTAGCAAGATTGTCTTTGGCTTTTACTCCGCAAACATTTCCATTTGATTTCATCAACTCCTCCACACCCATATAGTTGATAACAACTGCCCCATGATCTGCAGCCGTCATGGCTAAATGGATAGCCAGCCTTGCATCATCAAACTGCCCGTCATGGTACAGTACTCCGCCACGTAATCCTTCGGGATCCAGGTTAGGCACAAGGTCAAGCGTTTCCTCTTTTGATAAAAATTGTGATGGCCCCAATCCCAGGCTGCCGGCCATCCAGTCATACACTTTCAATCCAATTCCGTAAAAAGGATTTTCCCACCATTTATAATTTGGAATTACAAAGGCCTGGTTTTTCACCAGGTGA
>DATDPZ010000214.1:0-14185 GCA_035292525.1 Chitinophagaceae bacterium | reverse complement strand
AAAGACCGGGAACCCGTATTCATGATTACTTCACCCAACTCACCGGTTGCTTCCTGCAGATCAAAATCAACAGTCATACTTCCGGTTACAGTAACAGTTTTTGATACGCTGACGAAGCCTACAAATGAAACTGTAATTGTAACTGATCCGTTAGGAAGAGAAAGAGAATAGTAACCATCTGTATTTGTTTGTGTACCCCGTCCGCTTCCTGTAGTAACTGAAGCGCCTTGAATTCCTTTTCCTGAATTATCCGAAACTTTTCCGCTGACTGCATTTTGAGCTAAAGCCATTGTGGAGGAAATTATTGCCAGCAGTGGCACAATAATCCTCAAATTGATTTTAAATTTCATAAACATTCGTTTGGTTAAAAAATTGAATTACATATTTATGACGAAATTTTTGATTAAAAAAATCAGCCATATTGAATGTATAATTTAAATCTAATAAATCAGATTTTGCTAAAAAATTACGAATATTGTAATTAAGAACCCAAATTGTATCCGGAGAAACTAAGGGATCAAAGGTTAGAATTGAAAAGACTATCCGCAAACTCATGCTTATCAAAAACAAGCAGGTCTTCCATTTTTTCACCAACACCAATAAATTTTACAGGGATTTTAAACTGGCTGGCAATGGCTAAAACTACACCGCCTTTTGCTGTACCATCCAATTTTGTAATGGCCAGGGCGGTAACTTCAGTAGTCGCTGTAAAATGTTTTGCCTGTTCCAGCGCATTTTGCCCGGTACTTCCATCCAGCACCAATAGTACTTCCTGGGGTGCGTTGGGTATTACTTTCTGAATTGCTCTTTTGATCTTAGCCAGTTCATCCATCAAATGCGCCTTGTTGTGTAACCTCCCTGCTGTATCTATCAATACAACATCGCTTCCTTTTGCCACTGCACTTTGCACCGTATCAAAAGCTACAGCTGCCGGGTCGCTTCCCATACCCTGTTTTACAATGGGCACTCCTGTTCTTTCGCTCCAGATTGTCAACTGATCCACGGCGGCAGCCCGAAAAGTATCTGCTGCACCCAGTAGTACTTCTTTACCTGCTTTTTTAAAATTATATGCCAACTTGCCGATGGTGGTTGTTTTACCCACCCCGTTCACACCTACCACCAGGATAATATAAGGTTTCGCCGGCAGGTCTGTATCAAAGGCATAAGCATTTGCAGATGGAGCATCTACCAGTATTCCTTCAATTTCTTCCTGAAGGATTTTATTTAATTCTGCTGAACCAAGGTATTTGTCCCGGGCTACTCTTGCTTCTATTTTTTCAATAATTTTTATAGTGGTATCTACTCCCACATCAGCAGACACCAGGGCTTCTTCCAGGTTGTCCAGCACTTCTTCATCAATCGTGCTTTTACCGGCTATAGCTTTAGAAACTTTAGAAAGAAAACCTGCCTTGGTTTTTTGCAAACCCTGATCCAGACTTTCTTTTTCTTTTTTCCCGAATAGTTTATTAAAAAATCCCATATCATTAAAATAACAAATGACAAATTCCAAAATCCAGATAAAATAAACAAACCAATAAAAAAAGCCATCACAAGGAGTGACAGCTATAACTTATGCTCCCCTTCAGGGGTTGGGAGTTATTATTTCTGCGCAAGGAATTCTTTTACTTTATCCTTGTGTACAATTGCTTCTTTAAACGTATAGGCTCCTGTTTGGGGACTACGTACCGGCTTGATGACTTTACTCCAGTTTTTTGCTTCAGAAGCTGTTTTCTGGTCTTTTGTCTTGATCGCGGTTTTTGCTGCTTTTGCCATGTTCTTATGTTTATCGTTTTTGCTTTATTCGTTTATCGTTAAGAGGGTTTTATGTCAACTTAAAACGATAAACCATAAACTTATTTTATCTCTTTATGAAGTGTTACCTTTTTGAGGATCGGATTGAATTTTTTCAACTCCATTCTTTCAGGGTTGTTCTTCTTATTCTTTTTTGTGATGTATCGGCTGGTACCAGGTTGCCCGCTTGCTTTATGCTCGGTGCATTCCAGTATTACCTGTACACGGTTTCCTTTCTTTGCCATTGTTTAATTATTTAAATGTGTTGACCCTTTTTTCTAAGACCTTTTACTATTGTATAAAGACCGTTCTTATTAATAGTGCGGATTCCTTCTGCTGATAACTTCAGCGTTATCCATTTATCTTCTTCTGCCAGGAAAAACCGCTTGGTTTGTAAATTGGGCAGAAAACGACGTTTTGTTTTAATGTTCGAATGGGAAACCTTGTTTCCTGTAATGGGCACTTTTCCAGTAACCTGACATACTCTGGCCATAACTTTCAAAAAATTTAGTCCCGAAAAATTCGGGAGGCAAAGGTAGGGTTTGAGGGCCAATTAAATAGGATTAAATCAGCTTTTTTTAACAAAATTCCTAACAGCATGTGGAAACCACATCTGCATTGGTTTACAAAAGGTAACAGGTTTCTGTTTACCAGCTTTATAAACCTGTAAAACCTAAGCATCCAGCATTCAATTGGATGCTATCCCGGGTTCTGTACCTTGTTCATCTTTTGCTGAATGACTGTTTTCCAGTAGCTTCGCAGCCCTAAGTCATTGCAGTCAGAAAATCATAAAATCAAAGAAAAGTTTCTTTTTACAGACCAATATGACTCATTTGATTTAAATAACTAAGAAATATAAACATCTAAAATCTAAAATTCTACCATGGCATATGATATAGTTGTACTTGGAAGTGGCCCCGGCGGTTATGTTGCGGCAATCCGTGCTTCACAATTAGGTTTTAAAACAGCCATTATTGAAAAAGAAAGCCTGGGTGGCATCTGTCTAAACTGGGGTTGCATTCCTACTAAAGCATTATTGAAAAGTGCACAGGTAAATGAATACATCAGGCATGCAAAAAGTTTCGGTATTGAAGCCAGCGGCACTCCAAATTTTGAAGCCATTATAAAAAGAAGCCGGTCGGTTGCTGACAAAATGAGTAAGGGGGTGCAGTTCCTGATGAAAAAAAATAAGATTGATGTGCATTTGGGTTATGGCAAGCTCAAAGCAAAAGGCCAGCTGGAAATTACCGCAGCTGATGGTTCAAAAAAAATAGTGGAGGGTAAGCATACTATTATTGCCACAGGAGGCCGCAGTCGTGAATTGCCCAGTTTGAAAATTGATGGTAAAAAGATCATCGGCTATCGCGAAGCAATGGTATTACCTCAGTTGCCAAAATCAATGATCGTAGTGGGTAGTGGTGCTATCGGTGTGGAATTTGGTTATTTCTATAACAGCATGGGTACAAAAGTTACGATTGTAGAATTTCTTCCCAGCGTAGTCCCGGTAGAGGATGAAGAAGTTTCAAAAGAACTGGAAAAGAATTTCAAAAAAAGTGGTATTGATATTATGACCAGCAGCGAGGTCATTTCAGTAGATACATCCGGAATAGCTGTAAAAGCAAAAGTGAAAACACCAACCGGTGAAATTGTATTGGAGGCAGATGTGGTATTAAGTGCCGTAGGTGTTGCTGCCAATATTGAAGGTATCGGCCTGGAAGAGTCAGGCATCAAAACTGATAAAGGAAAAATTCTGGTTGATAAATTCGGGCAAACCAATATTCCCGGAATTTACGCCATAGGGGATTGTACACCGGGACAGGCTTTGGCACATGTTGCCAGCAAAGAAGGAATTATTTGTGTAGAGCACATTGGGTTCAATGAAAAAAAATATAATCACAAACCGGAGCCTATTGATTACAACAATGTACCGGGCTGTACATACTGTTACCCGGAAATTGCATCTGTTGGTTACACTGAAAAGCAGGCAAAAGATGCCGGCTATGAGATTAAAGTGGGTAAGTTTCCCCTTAGTGCAAGTGGCAAAGCATCGGCTGCCGGGCATACGGAAGGATTTATTAAAGTGATTTTTGATGCTAAATACGGAGAATGGTTAGGCACTCACATGATTGGTTATAATGTAACCGAGCTGATCGCTCAAACAGTGACAGCCAGAAAACTGGAAACTACTTATCACGAAGTACTGAACAGTATTCATCCACACCCCACCATTAGTGAAGGAGTAAAAGATGCTATTGAAGTTGCCTATGGTGAGGCAATACATTTATAAGAAAGTAAAAACTAAATAAAAGAGGCTGTCTCAAAAGCAATGAGTTTAGTAACACAACGTTCACGAAATATTACACAAAGAACACAACGTGTTGAAAATAAATTCCAAATTCTTTGTGCCCGTCGTGCTTTCTTTGTGTTCTTAGTGTTACTTCAGACTTTTGAGACAGCCTCTTTCTTACAGTTAACATGGTCGCTTATTGTTTGAAAAACTTTTTAATAATCTTTTCTCCCTCTTTTTGTAAACGGATAAAGTAAATACCCGCCGGTAATGTTTGTACATCCATCTGCTGATTGGTTGATGTAATTATTTTTCTCAGCATTATTTTACCCGTCATGTCCAGCACCTGGATTTCTTTTCCTATCCACCTTTCATCATATTCCAGGTTAATGTGTATAGAACTGTTTGCAGGATTAGGGTATAGCCTTATTTCCAGCCATTGAGGAAATTTTTCTGGTAAGGAAGAACTGAAAACTTCTGGTTCATCAAATGCTTTTGAAAATAATATAGATTGCCGGTAGCCGCCTGTTTCAAACAGGGATCTTGCTCTTTGTTTCTGGCCCTTTGTAAATAAATTCATACAACCATCGTCTGTGAAATCCATATAATTCATATACATATCACCTGCTTCTGTATTTCCGCAGGTACGCCTGATTTCTGTAAAGCAACCCACGGTATAAGTACTTTGCCTGGGAGTATCATTTACAAAATCGTCACCACAATAAGTATCTCCCCAGATATGCCTGAGGTTTAGCCAATGGCCTACCTCATGGATCAGCGTTCTTCCGACTTTACTTTGAATATTCGCATTACCGGAAACAGATGAAAAGGAAAGTACAACGCCATCTTTTGTAATGTCTGTTCCGGGCAAGGTGGAATAGCCCAATACATCCAGCATGTTACATATCCATATATTCAGATAACTTTTGGTATCCCACGCATCTGCGCCAGTATTGACATTAAATTTCATTTTGTCATCAGCCATCCAGTATTTCACAGGTGTATATTTTCTTTCAATCCCGGTTGTGCTTCTTCCGAGTGGATCCCTGTTAGCAAGGAAAAATTCAATTTCCATATCCGCAGCAAAGGGTAAAAAAGCCAGCGGAGTTTTTACGGAGTCTGCATTTTTTCTTCTGAAATCCCGGTTCAGGGCATTTAACTGCATGATAACTCTTTCTGCACTTATATTTTCTTCCGGAGTACGATATAAAATATGAAATACTACCGGTATCTTGATTATTGAAGGACTGCCATCAGTTCTCTGGTTTGAAAAATCTGATACCAAAACCTGCTGCATAAAAGCTTCTATAGCAGCTAACCTGGTTTTTAATAAAGCACTGTTCTTTATTTCCTGCTCCATGTATTCAGATGAATAGCATTTAGTTTGGGCTTGCAGCTGAACAATAGCCATTACAAGAATGAATAATATAAAATTCTTCCTCATTTTTCTTTAAGCAAATAATTACTGTAAATAATCAGGTAGCTCAGGGAGTCAGGATTCTAAAAAGTATAAGTGCGGAAATACAAGGGATGTGGATTGTGAATTTTCCAGACATTTACTATTGAAAAAGGATAAAGGCAGTAACAGGTATGAAGATCAAATATAGATCATTAACATTTTAATTTACAACTTTGTATCACAAAATCTTTTTCGAATCGTACATTTACTAACCTGTACTTAATTATGATCCATCACAAACTAAAATTTATTTTATCCCATCCTGGAATATTTTGTTTCCTTTTAACCGGAAGTTTTATTGTGTCCTGCAATAATGGAGTTAACAATAACTCAGAAGATTCAACATCAAAAGAGTTGGTTGGTCCGAAAATCCTGAGCCATTCCATCATTAATGCTTACCCGCATGATACCAGTTCCTATACACAGGGGCTTACTTTTTATAATAATGAACTGTATGAAGGAACCGGACTTGAAGGACATTCTAAATTGATGAAAGTGGATCTTACAACAGGAAAAGTGATCAAACAAACAGTCCTTGCAAAAAATATATTTGGTGAAGGCATCACGATTCTCCGGGACACGATCTACCAGTTGACCTGGCGGAACAATGTGGTTTTTGTTTACACTTTAAAAGATTTTAAAAAAGTAAAAGAGTTTCCGATCAGTACCCAAGGCTGGGGAATTACGCATGATGGAACCCGGCTTATTGTCAGTACCGGTAGCGGAGAACTTTATTTTTATGATCCTTCCACTTTCAGGTTGCTGAGCAAATCCGGAATTATCGAAGGACAAAACCTTGCCTTTAACCTGAATGAACTGGAATATATTGATGGGTTTGTTTATGCCAATCAATATGAATATCCCTATATTTTAAAAATAGACCCTGTTGCAGGTAAAGTAGTGGCCAAATATGACCTGACAGATATATGGAAAAGAGTAAAAGCAATTTTTCCGGAAGCCGAAGTGCCAAATGGTATTGCTTATAATGAAATAACAAAGAAAATATATGTCACCGGAAAATATTGGCCTGAATTATATGAAATTCAACTGGGACAATAATTCATATTGGCTTCAGGGCTCTCTTAAAGAGTTCTCTGTGACCTTCGGAGATATAATATAGATTACTGAACTACATTTTGTTTTGTCTTTCATTGCATTCATATTTGATCTTATTGCTGTCAACACAGCACCCATCCAGTTTATACTTCCGTTCTTGTATTTACTGCTGAGCAGGCTCACATAAAAGCTATCAAACCACATCGGCTTCATATCAACAATTTTAAATTCTTCTGCTTCCATCAGGTGCTTCATGGCTTGTGGCGAAAAATGATAAAGGTGCCTGGGAACATCATATGCTGCCCAATGTTCTTTATAAATTTCCGCATCCAGGCTTTTATAATTAGGAACAGCAATAAACAAAAATCCTTTTTCTTTTAAAAGTAATTTAAAATGAGCAACATATTTTTTCAGCTCATGCATATGTTCCAACACATGCCACAAAGTAATCACATCAAAATGATTAACCGGTAACCGGAAAAAAGTTTCGGCTGCAGCTAAGCTGATATTATTTAATCCCTGTGCCATTTTTCTTGCACCGGCATCCGGTTCCAACCCCGAAATTTCCCAGTTGGCTTTTTTCATTTCTGCCAAAAAATAACCGGTTCCGCTACCCATATCTAACAGGTTACCATTCTTTAATCCAGTCGTTTTTTCCACCAGGTTTCTTTTTTGCCTGTTGGCAATCTTCCGGACCAGTTGGTAAGCACGGTTCACCATGCCCTTTGAAGTATTGCTATGTGAAATATAATTTTCGGATTTGTAATAATTACCAATTGAGGAAGCATCCGGTACATTTTGTGTAAACCGAAGCTGACAATTGGAACATTGAAAAATATCAAACTCCTCCTGACTTACCGTATTATCTTTTGCAGCAACCACTTTTGAAATACCGGCAGCTCCGCAAACCGGGCAGGAAGTATAATTGATCAGGCTGGCCATTATTAAACAATGTAAACAGAAATTGAAGAAATAAAAAGTTTATTAAACTTTTACTTTGTACGAATAATATGCTGGTTACCGACAGAGGAAGGATCCAGTCCTTTTTCTGAAAGATAAATACCCGCCATCATAAAAGAAATTACAATAATTATGATAGCAATGATCCAACCATAATCTTTTTTTGGGGGAGCTTCATAACTATACGCTTCCATTTCCACTGCGGTTCTTTCATTAATTCCTACCATCACTGTATGTTCCGCTTTTCCCCTGATCACTTTATCCGCTATCACCGGCTGCTCACTTTCCAATTCTAAAATTGCTGAATCAATAATTATATCCCCATTGTCATCTCTGAAAAATTTGCCTACCTTTTCCCAAATCACTTCCCCTGATGCTGCCACCTGATTTTTCAGGTCAAAAGAAAAATCATTTATCATTTTGATGGCTTCCCATTCAGATACCATCATGACTTGTGACAACCACTCAAATAATTTCCTGGATGGACTTTGATCTGCATTTTCCAAACTGAAAAAATACCGGGGAGCACTGAATGTCTTACTGCCAAAATCAAAAGTTGAAGATGTTCTTTGCAAATGAAGGATACCTATTCCCGGCAAACTAAGTTGCTTATTAAGTAACAGAAACTGATATAAAGCGGAATACACTATTTGACATTTTGATCAAATGCGAAGATAATGCCCCCCAGGAAATTAAACCCATAAGAACGGTACTGATTCCATCGCTGGTACTCTTTATTGAAGATATTATTGAATTGGGTCCAGAGATTTATATTCTTTGTTACCCGAAATTCAACCCCGGCATTCAGATCAATTGAACCTTTCAACCGGGCAGAACCGCCTGTTTGAGTCATATACTGTGCTCCTTCCCAGATAAACAAGTCGGATTTGATCCAAAGATCTTTCATTACCTGCACACGGATGGCTGATTTCAGTTCCAGAGGAATTAAACCGAATGCTTTATCATACACTTTAAGTCCGGTGTATTTATAAAAATCAATACCAGCCATTAAGGAAAATTTTTCCTGTTCTGTATAAGTAAATTCACCGCTGTAGTTAAGGGCTTTCATTTGTGGTTCATACACTACGTAAAAAGTTTTTCCATCAGCACCAAATCCCGGCTGTATAAACAAAGGCTGGTTTTTGTATTTGTGAAAACCCAGTTTTGTATTATATGTAAAATGATCACCAACGGAACCCTTAAATCCGGCATATCTTTCTTCAATCCAGGTATTAAGTAAACCTGCCGGTTGCTGAATAAATGGATTTTGTGAAACAAGATTCTGGTAAGATGTTCTCCTGATATAGCCTGACCATCCGGCCTGGAAATTAAACCTTTTATCTTCTGTACTGATTTCTGCCGTTACGTTGGGAAATAATTTAAAGGTTTTATTATCCCAGGATGGACGAATACCTGCCTGTGCATTTATCTTAGGCGTTTTAAAAAGAATGGATGGCGATAAGTAATAAAAAGTATTATCAACAGATGTATTATTATCCGGTTTATATTTTGTAAGATCGAAAGTGGCATCCAGGTTGACAGCAAATACTTTTCCAACCGTTTTTTGAATAGGAATATTAACCACTGTATTACTCTCGTTATTGTTTCTTTCATCGCTGAATACATTAATTAAAACTTCGGGAGAATAGGAAATACCAAACTGGGTACGATCAATATTATGAACCCCGATTCCGCTTGTCCAGGTTTGAAACTGCTGAAGCAATGAATCTTTTAAAAACACAAGGCTTGATGGCTGAAACCCGTATTTATAATACCGTTCCTGTTTCATGCCCAGTCTTGCATTCCATTCCAGGTTTTTAGTTGTTTTTAAAAAACCTTTGAGGTCAACACCTGTATTCCGGTAATCCTGGAAATCTATTTTTCCTTCTGATGACACATGTTTTGCATAAATATTAAGCCCCGCTGTTTCTCCATCACCAAAAGAAAATCCAGCCTGTACAAAAGGGGTTTTCAAACTTCCAAATCCTGCTTTAATATAACTGCTGACATCCCAAACTCCGCCCGAATCAATATCAAGTGCAAGTGGCTTCAAACTGCCAGGTTGGTAAGCAAATAAAAGTTGCTGGTTGGGAATATCATAAGTTAATCCTGGTTTTGTTGTATCATTTGCTGCAGGTGATGCGTTGAAATTGATTTTTGCAGATTCTTTGATGACTGGTTTGAAAGCAGAAGTGATATCCACCACTTTGCCAGTTTTAATAGTATCCCGCTGAGCATATGAAATTCCAACAGATAAAATTCCAATTCCACATAAAAATATTGTCTTAAAATAATTTGCTCGTTCCATTATTCTTAAATCTTAATTGTTAATTATTAATTGCTCCCCACCCTGCTGCTCTTTCTTTCTTCTTCCAATACTTTATTCAATTTTGTTTGCGCTTCATTTTTAAATTCCGGAACAATGCTGTTTTCCACTATACTCTGGAAAGTAGCCTTGGCATTGAAATAATCTTTCTGGCTGAAATAAACATCACCTAATAATAAATAAGCCTTGGTGACCCAGAAATCGTAGGACCCAGATTTGCTGATCACTTCAAAGGCGGCTTTTTCTGCATCTGAAAATTTATTTAAAGCAAACCAGCTATTGGCAATCTCATATCTTGCTTCGGCAGCCAGTGCACCTTTGTTCAGCGTAACTACCGATTTATAATTAGCAATGGCCAGATCATATTGTCCATTTACCTGGTAAGCCTTTGCAATCGCCATATTGGCAAGTGCTTTATCATCAGAACTGCTGCCATTCATTTTTACCAGTTCTTTTGCATTTGCCTCCGCTTCATTCCATTTCTCCTGCTGATACTGGCAGCGTAGTAATCCACGCAATGCTTCCAGTTTATTTTCCTGACTGAATGCCAGTTGTTTTAACTGGTTGTAATAGGATTCTGCTTTTGCATAATTTTTTTGTTCAAAGAAGTAGATCCTTGCCACCTGCAAAACAGATTTCTCAGCATACTTGTTCGGTGCTCTCTCAGCCACTTTTTCAAAACCACTCAATGCATTGTTCCAGTCTTTCCTGTCATAATAAATTTCTCCCCGATAATAATTTGCATCCAGCAAAAAACTACCGGCAGGAAACCGTTGTACATAGTTATTAAAAGACGTGAGGGCTGCATTCACATCTCCTTTTTCATACTGCGAAAGTGCTACCGACCAGGAAAGCTGGTCTTCTGTAT
The DNA here is from genome assembly GCA_035292525.1 of Chitinophagaceae bacterium. Lineage (GTDB taxonomy): Bacteria > Bacteroidota > Bacteroidia > Chitinophagales > Chitinophagaceae > VBAS01. The sequence goes on along the minus strand of DATDPZ010000214.1, from coordinate 3,438 downwards.
TTACATCAAGTGGCTTTCCAATCTGCCGCATATAAGTTGAATATTCATCGGGCCGTCCCTCTTCCAGATAAATACTTTTGATATTATCCAGCGCTTCTTCAGCTTCCGGGCTGTTTGGATATTGAGCCACCACTATTTTAAACTGGGATATAGCATCCCTGTTATTATTCATGTTATAGTGTACAATCCCGAGATTCAGGTTAGCAATTGGTTTCAGGCTGTTATTAGAAGCCAGCTTCAATACATTATTAAGATAAGGAATGGATTCACGAAAACGTTCATCAGCTAAAAGGGTATTCGCAATTTCCATATTGGCATCAGCAATCAGGCTGGATGCCGGAAATTTTCTCAGCATCGTATTCATCAGGTTGATCTTCTCCGATGAGCTCCTGATACCGGCGATCATGGCATTCTGAAAAGTAGCATAGTCTTCAGCAGGCCATGAATACCTGATCACATTATCATAAATTGATTTTGCCCGGTTATAATCCTTGTTCATATAATAACAATCGGCACTTCTTATATAAGCATCCTGTGTTAAGGCATCAGAATTCAAGGCAGGATTCTTCACTACCTGTTCAAAAAATTTCAAAGCAGCCGGGTAATTTTCCTTTCGCAGATAACTATAACCAAGATTATAACGAATGGTCATTGCATTTGCTTCTCCGCCGGCAGGGGCTCCGGCGTCCAGGTAAGCGTTGTAATATTTTATCGCATTATCCAGTTTATTGGTCCGGTAGGCTATTTCACCTTTCCAGAAATTAACCAGTGGTAATACAGATGCATTGTTTGGATCCCTGAGTGCTTTATCCAGGAGGACATCCGCTTCCTGCAGCCTTCCATCATTGATCAGTTCAGTAGCCCTTCCAAACAATATCTTCGGAAATAATCTTTTTGAATTAGCAGAAGGATTTGATAAACCTTCCAGCAATACCAAAGCATCTTTATAATTATTGGTATTAGCCAAAACAGAAACGAGCAAATCTTTTGCTTCGGTATTATAAGCAGAGTTCGGATAATCTGCCAAAAAAGAACTCAGGCTGTTCAGGGCTTCGTCCTGGTAACCGAGTTCATAAGAAAGTTTTGCATACTGGTACCTGGAAATTTCCTTTTGTGTTTTATTGCTGCTATTGGATGCACAAAAAAGAAAAGCATTTCTTGCGTTGGTTTTTTCTCCTACTTTTAAATAAGCGTCGCCCAGCAGGTACATGGAATGCTGACTTAATGAATCGTCTTTTCCACCTAATTGTTTAAACCCTTCAATCGCTTTCCGGAATTGATTGGTCATGTAATGACTGTAGGCCAGTTCATACAGGTTTTCCCTGGTTACTTTCTCTGTTCGTTTTATATACTCATCCAGGTAAGGCAGCGCTTTGTCATATTCTTTTCTTTCAAAATAACCATGACCCAGCATGAGTTTCATTTCCAGGTCATAGAACTGGGCATTACCTCCTTTTAATTTATTCTCAGCATATTTCAATGCCTCTTCTTTGCGGCCTTGTATATAATATATCTGTGCTATATAATAAGGCACTACTGAGGCATAGGCATTTTCATTTTCTACAATTTTTAAACTTTCAAGTGCTTCTCCATAGTTTTTGTCACGGAAGGCAAGAAATCCATAATAATAATTTGCTTCCAGGTAATTCGGATCATCCTTCAGCTGGCGGATGGTATTGAAAAGTGGTTTTGCCCTGTTGAACTGCTGTAAAGTGAAATAAGAATAACCCTGGTGAAATTTCATATCAGCGATTTCCCGGTTACTGAGGTTGGCAATATTAGCCGCTTCATACCTTTCCACTGCGGCAGTAAAATTTTCATGCCGGAAATAATATTCACCCAAATGAAAATTCATTTGTTGTACCCTGGGATTGTTTTTTTCCAGGTCGATAAATTCAATGGCTTTTTCTTCTGCCCTGCCTTCATTTTGCTTCAGGGCACATACCATTGTATAATAATTAATTTCCCTGGAAACTAAAGCATCATTGATCAGGTTGGTCTCCATCAAAGATTGCTGCAATTCCTTAAATAAGGGATAAGCCAGGCTAAATTGTTCTTTTTGAAAATAATCCTTCGCCTCATTGAATTTTTCATGGGGATCATTGAAAATTCGGGTTTGTTGAGCAGAAAGGGATGAAACAAAAAAGATAGTGGCCAGTAAAACGATATGTTGATTCTTCATATTTGAATGTCCTTTAACCGATGGTGGTTTAACGATGTAAATATTCAATTTATTTTTACCTGTGCCAAACATCATTCCAAACAACTGTGGATAAGTGGGGATATAGAAAAGGTTTAACAATTTATTGGTGAAAACCCGGTTGACGGTAAATTTGGTAATATTGCAAAAATATTTTTATGAAAAAAATATTCAGTACCGGGTATGCCGATTTTTCTTTTAACCTGGCCATGTTTCTTCTCCGGGCCGGGTTTGGATTATTGTTGTTTTATAACCATGGTTTATCTAAACTCATGAATTTTGAAGAGAGAAAAGACAGTTTTTCTGATCCGCTGAATATCGGGAACACAAATAGTATGATGCTGACCATTTTTGCTGAAGCTTTCTGTACGCTATTGCTTGCTATCGGACTTTTATCAAGGCTGGCCTCTTTTGTTCTGGTAGTATTTTTTATAGTTATACTTTTTGTGGTACATAAAGACGACCCCATAAAGGAAAAAGAAACTGCTCTTCTGTTTCTTTTGGTGTTTTTAACTACTTTGCTCTGCGGCCCGGGTAAATGGAGTATTGATAATTTAATCGGCAAATAAAAAAATACATTTTAAAGGCAAGATCAATTTTCTTTTTTTTTAATAAAATTCCACCGGAATTTAAAATGTTTACATCAGAAACTAAAGTAAGGGTAAGGTATGCTGAAACTGACCAGATGGGTACGGTGTACCATAGTAATTATTTTTATTATTTTGAAGTGGCCAGGGCCGAATCGATCCGGGAAATGGGATTTACCTATGCGGTCATGGAGAAAATGGGTATAATGATGCCCGTTGTGGAATTGCAGGCCAGCTTTCACCGTCCGGCTTTGTATGATGACCTGCTTACCATAAAAACATTTTTAAAAGAATTGCCCACGGGTCATAAAATTGAATTTCATCATGAAGTATTTAATGAAAAAAACAAATTGCTTTGTACAGCAAAAATCAGTTTCTTTTTTATGGATAAAGAAACCAGGAAAAAAACTACTATTCCGGAACGCCTGAAAAAAAATCTGGAACCCTACTATAAATAAGATTTTATTAATGGACAATTTATCACCTGCATCTAACTCATCCCTGCACGAGTTTCCAAAACCGGAACCCGAAGCGCCAAAAGTAAGAGTAAATGTTTGGGTGAAGTCGTTGAGCAGCCTTGCACTTTATCTTATCATTGGTTATTTTTTCTTTAATAAAAACTGGACCCTGGTTTTCATCCTCACTGGTGTC
>DATDPZ010000213.1:0-7300 GCA_035292525.1 Chitinophagaceae bacterium | reverse complement strand
TGTAAGTCAGGTAATCCACATCTGTTGTTATTTCTTTTCCTGTGGAGTCAATTACATGCCGCAGATTGAGATTGGTGCTGAAATTTTTCCATTTCATTTCATTGCTTGTAGCAGCCAGTGTATTGCTTAATAAAACCTTATTAGGATCAAAAATAAAAACATCACTGTTATTTCTGAAATTGTTAGGATTATTAAAGCCTGTAAATACTACACCCAGTGTAGTTTTCTTTGAAGCATAAAAATCCATACCCACTTTTGCATTATATGATTTCCCTCCTTCTCTCATTTTGGATACCTGATCAAAATGCGATTTCAGTTCTTTGGTTGTTGATTCAATAAATTTTCTTTGAATAGAAAGATCGTTAAATGATTGCCTTTTATTATACCCAAGTGTAGTAAATAAATTTACTTTATTCTTTCTGTAATTGAAGTTAATTGATTCATTGACTCTTGGATACCGTGCCTGGCTGTAGGAAGAGGAAATATTTCCACTATAACCCACTTGTTTTGTTTTCTTTGTTTTTATATTTATAATACCACTGTTTCCAGCTGCATCATATTTAGCAGGCGGGTTTGTCATGATTTCAATTAAATCAAGCTGGCTGCTGTTCAGGTTGCTTAAATAATTTGTCAGATCAGCGCCTCCAAGGTAAGTGGGACGTCCGTCAATATATATCTGAACCCCCTGTTTCCCTTTCAAACTGATATTTCCGTCTTTATCTATTGAGATACCAGGCGATTTTTCAAGAACTTCCAAAGCGGAAGCGCCTACATTAGTTACAGCTGCATCTACATTCACAATGGTTCTGTCAATCTTTTGCTCAATCAATGGCTTTTTTGTACTGACTGTTACCCCAGTTAAATTTTTAGCTTCCGGTAATAGTTCAATTGTTTTTAAATTAATTGAAAGATTTACAGCTGAGATTTCAAATATTTCTGAAAACCCCTTGCTATGCCCGATGGCTGCTATTGAAACAAAATATTTACCCTCATCTACATTTTCAAAAACAAAAAACCCTTCTTTATTTGCGAAAGACATTTTTGCAACAGACGAATCCATAGCTTTTAATAATGTAATGGTGGCCGATTCAATTGTTTTTGTATTCCCGTCAATTATTGACCCTGATATTTTCCCTTTTTTTGTTTGTGCCAGGCTGATGATTGATATGGTTGATGCAACCATCAGTAAAGTCATAAATTTTCTCATTTTAATCTGATTTTTAAGTTTAGTACTACCTTTTAAGTATTACAGTCCAAAATTAAGTACTAGTTAATGCCAAGTACATTGTTTTAACATAAACGGCCGTATTTATTGATAAGTGGCCAATTTCTACAAAAACAATAGGACGTTTTACTTGTAAACAGGTTACCGCATTTCATTTCTTTGGTATCAAAGGATAATAAATACTATAAATGGCAAAATGCAAGGCTTGTGAAATATTTGGTCCTTTAATTCTAACTATTTCCTTATTTCCCTAAACCTTTTTTATGAAAGGGTTTTCTCATTTTAATTCAGAAGCAGACATTGATTTAAGTAATCAATTTATAGAAAATGAAAAAGTGAATGGAGTTTTCTCAAAGTCCAGAAAAGGAAATAAAGACTTTAAATGAGTTTATTCTTTTTCACAGGCGATCTGTAGTTTATCTTGCAATAAAATAAAGTAATGATTATTGATTTCAGATCGGATACCGTTACTAAACCAACTGTGGGGATGTTAAAGGCAATGATGGAGGCAAAAGTGGGAGATGATGTTTTTGGGGAAGACCCATCTATAAATATGTTAGAAAAAAATGCTGCAGCTCATTTTAATATGGAAGCTGGTCTCTTCTGTCCTTCCGGTACCATGACAAACCAGATTGCTATTAAATGTCATACCCAACCCGGCGATGAAGTGATCTGTGATGAAAGTTCTCATGTATATCAATACGAAGCCGGGGGTATTGCATTTAATTCCGGCGCCTCCGTTAAACTTTTAAATGGCCACAGGGGGAGAATAACTGCTGAACAGGTATTAAAAGCCATTAATCCAAATGATCTTCATAAAGCCAAATCAAGTTTAGTTTGCCTGGAAAATACAAGCAACCGGGGAGGTGGCAGTTGTTATGATTTTGATGAAATAATAAGAATAAAAAATGTTTGCAAAGAAAATAATCTGAAGCTGCATCTGGATGGCGCCAGGCTATTCAATGCACTGATTGCAAAAAATGAAACTCCTGAACATTATGGGCAGGTTTTTGATAGTATTTCCATTTGCCTGAGTAAGAGTCTGGGATGCCCGGTAGGAAGTATATTATTAGGTTCAAATGAATTTATTAAAAAGGCGAGAAGAGTCAGAAAAGTTTTTGGTGGAGGCATGCGCCAGGCTGGTTTTCTTGCTGCTGCCGGAATTTATGCCTTACAAAATCATGTGGAGAGGTTAAAAGAAGATCACCTGCATGCCGGACAAATTAGTATTGCTTTAAAAAATAAATCATTCGTAAAAGAAATATTTCCGGTAGAAACCAACATCCTTATTATTGAACTGATTGAGTCTATGCCCGCCCCCACCCTTGTTTCCCGGTTAAAAGAACATGAAATACTTTGTTATGCTATTTCTCCCAACCAACTAAGGATGGTCTTACACCTGGATATTACAAAGGAAATGGTGGAAAGGACTTGTATCATTATCCGGGATATTTTATGAAATTAAAAATACAATAAATGCTTCCATCTATAAATCCAACAACAACGAAAGCCTGGAAAGAATTAAAATTTCATTTTTCAGAAATGAAAAATGTACACATGAGAACGTTGTTTAAAAATGATCCGGAAAGATTTTCAAAATTTTCCTTAGATATAAAAGATATCCTGTTTGATTATTCAAAAAATATAATTACAGATAAAACAATAACTCTTTTATTAAAATTAGCATCGGAGTGCAGGTTGAAAGATGGAATGAACGCCATGTTTAATGGTAATAAAATTAATGAAACAGAAAACCGGGCAGTGCTGCATACTGCATTAAGAAATTTTTCAGGCCAACCGGTATTTACAGAAGGAAAAGATATCATGCCGGAAGTAAAAAAAGCGCTTCGTCAGCTTAAAAATTTTTCTAACCGGGTACACGAAGGCCGGTGGAGAGGATTTACGGGAAAAAAAATAAAATATATAATTAATATCGGCATCGGTGGAAGTGACCTGGGCCCTGCCATGGTTACAGAAGCGCTTAAACCCTACTGGAAAGATGACATTCAAACTTTTTTTGTTTCCAATGTAGATGGTACACACCTTGTGGAAACGCTTAAAAAAGTGAAACCGGAAAGAACACTGTTCCTGGTTGCTTCAAAAACTTTCACCACGCAGGAAACAATGACTAATGCTTATTCTGCCAGGGAGTGGTTTTTAGGATATGCCGGTGATGAACAACACATCGCAAAACATTTTGTAGCTATCAGTACAAATGAAAAAGAAGTGATAAAGTTTGGCATTCATCACAGAAATATGTTTCAGTTCTGGGATTGGGTAGGCGGCCGGTATTCTTTATGGAGTTCAATAGGCCTTTCCATAGTTTTAACTATCGGATACAAAAACTTTGAAGAATTATTAAAAGGAGCTCATGCAACCGATATACACTTCCGGAATACAGCATTTGAAAAAAATATTCCGGTAATCATGGCTCTCATTGGGATCTGGTACAGTAATTTTTTTGGAACAGAGAGTGAAGCCATTCTTCCTTATGATCAATATATGCATCGCTTTCCTGCTTACCTGCAGCAGGGCAATATGGAAAGCAATGGAAAATCAGTTGACAGAAACGGCGAGATGATAGATTATAAAACCGGGCCGGTCATTTGGGGTGAACCGGGTACAAACGGACAACATGCATTTTACCAGTTAATACACCAGGGCACTTCATTTATACCCTGCGATTTTATTGCCGTTGCACAGAGCCAGCATCCTTTAGGGGATCATCATCCTAAATTGCTTTCCAATTTTTTTGCCCAGACAGAAGCATTAATGAATGGAAAAACAGATGAGGAAGTAAGCAGAGAATCAGAAAAAAACAAATTAAGTATCGAAGAAATTTTTAAAATACTTCCTTATAAAGTTTTTAGTGGAAACAAGCCAACCAATTCTTTTTTAATAAAAAAAATGAATCCTTTCAATCTTGGACAGTTAATTGCTCTATATGAACACAAGATTTTTGTTCAGGGTATCGTCTGGAATATTTTCAGTTTCGATCAATGGGGTGTTGAATTAGGAAAACAACTGGCCAATAAAATTTTACCTGAATTAATTTCAGATGATAAAACAGATACCCACGATTCTTCAACAAATGGACTGATTAATTTGTATAAAGAAATGAGAAAATAACAGAAACTTCCCGATACAAAAATCTTTTATTTTCTGATATAGTATTACCACTTATCTACTTCTTCCGTATTGCCATTATCTGAGGCTTTGGGATTTGCTGCTTCCGGGGCAGTTACGCTTTCTTCTTCGGTATTTTGAGCTTCTGAAGTAGTAGCATCAGGTATTTTAGTTCCGTTTTCACCATTTTCACCTATAGGATGATCATGATTAAAAGCATCAAAATCAAAATCCGGCATTAGCTCCGTTTTTACGTATTCAACCACTTCACCCAAAGCCCTGGTGAACTTATTAAAGTCTTCTTTATAAAGGAAGATTTTATGACGATCATAACCATCATCATTAAACCTCTTACGGCTTTCCGTGATAGTCAGATAATAGTCATTTCCCTTTGTTGTTCTTACATCAAAAAAATAAGTTCTTCGCTTTCCAGCCCGGATTTTCTGGCTGTAAATACTTTCCATTTTGTTTTCGTTATTCTCGTAAGCCACGTTTTTTTTATTTTACTGATTAATAATCACATTTTTATGTTGTTACAAATATAAACATGTTTTGGAAACAGCCAAATTTGACAAGAAAAACTAAATTGACCTTTCTATTACCACAGCTTCAATGATTTATAGGTTATTTTTAAAAAATCAAACCTGAAAAAAAGAGATTAAAGTGTTTAGGAATTCAAAGAGTTTTCCTGCTCCTGCTGCCGGTAATATAAATCTGAGTAGTATCCATTTTTCTTTAAAAGCTCGGTATGGGTTCCGCTTTCCACTATTTCGCCGTCATCCAGTACAATGATTTTATCAAATTCAAAAAGTGAAAAAATTCTATGTGTAATGATGATTGCTGTTTTTTGTTCTATATAATCCTGCAGGTTTCCGATAATTTCTTTTTCAGTTTTCACATCCACTGCACTCAGGCAATCATCAAAAATGACCAGGCCAGCTTGCCGGGCCAGGGCCCTGGCAATTGAAATTCTTTGTTTTTGTCCACCACTTAAAGTGATGCCCCGCTCTCCTACCAGGGTATCATATTGATGTTTGAAACTTTTTATTTCTGAGTGAATACTTGCCTGTTTTGCTGCGCTTTCTTTTAAGTCAGCCTGATTTTTTTCTAACCCAAAAGAAATATTGCTGGAAATAGTTTCACTAAAAAGAAAAATATCCTGCGGCACATAACTTATCTGCTCTCTCAGATTTTTAATATTTATACTGCTTATTTCCACAGCCTCCACTTCAATCTGACCTTTTGTGGCATTATACATTTTCAATAATAACTGGGCGATGGTTGATTTGCCACTGCCAGTTCTTCCAACGATTGCAATTTTTTCCCCGCTTTTTATAGATAAATTAAAATTCTTTAAAGCATGAATACCTGTATGGGGGTAAATAAAATCTACATTTTTAAAATCAATATTTCCTTTCAATTCTACTTTTAAGGAATCGTTATTGTCAACAATCTCAGGCTTTGTTTGTAAAAATTCATTCAGTCTTTTCTGGGATGCAGCTGCCCGCTGAATCATGCTGGCTGTCCAGCCAATGGCGCTTACCGGAAACGTAAGCATATTTATATAAATAATAAACTCGGTAATAGCGCCAATTGAAATTCTTCCCGGAGAATTTATAAAATATAACCCGCCGATCATGATAGTCAGTAAAGTACTTAGTCCGATCAGCAAAGCCATAGAAGGAAAATATAAGGACTCCACTTTAGCAAGTCCAATTGCATTTTTTTTATACTCTTCACTGTTTTTTTCAAAAAAGCCAAGCATCGCTTTTTCCTGCACAAATGATTTGATTACCCTGATACCGGAATATGATTCCTGGGCATTTGCCGTTAGTTTTGCCAATAAACCCTGAATCTTTTCACTTCTTTTATTGATGATCGTATTCACGTAATAGATGGTAATAGCCAGTACAGGAAGAGGTGCCAAAACATATATAGTCAACTCCACATCCCGGCGAAGCATATAAAAAACACTGAGTGAAATAAGTGTAACAAGGTTGATCAGGTACATAATTGCCGGACCTGTAAACATTCTTACACGGCTTACATCCTCTGCCATCCGGCTCATCAGGTCGCCGGTGCTATGAGTTTTATAAAAAGCAGTATCAAGTTTTTGATAGTGACTATATACTTCATTTTTCTGATCATACTCGATATGGCGGCTCATCACAATTATTGTTTGCCGCATCAAAAACATAAAAAAGCCCCTGATTAATGCCAGGAAAATAATGGTAACGCCGCATAGAATAACCACATTAAACAGATCGGTATTGGCAGCATATTTCTTTTCAACAAATGAAATAAATTTTTCCACCAGTACATCATACTCTTTTACCCTGGCTTGTTGCTGATGACCATCAAAATTTTTCTGAACATAATCAATAATGAAACCTGTAATTTGTGGTGCCAGCACAGCGAAATAGTTGGAGATGATAATAAAAAAGGCTCCTATTCCAAGCCGGACCCGGTATTTCCAGAAATATTTATTAAGTGCCCTGAGTTCCTTCATTTGATGCAAATGTAAGATGACGAAGAATGAAAAACATTTCCATTATTATATTCGGGAAATAATAAGTCAATTCTAAAATGTATTTTGATGATATGTGCTGCAAACCTATTTTTGCGCCGGAGAGATGGCAGAGCGGTCGAATGCGGCGGTCTTGAAAACCGTTGAGGTGAAAGCCTCCGGGGGTTCGAATCCCTCTCTCTCCGCCATCACAAACCAACTTTTATATAAAAGCCCGCAAATTAATAGTTTGCGGGTTTTGCATTCGGTGAGTAAACTATCAAAAATCATTTGAAATTCGAGGTGTAGGTGAGTCATTCGGTGAGTAAATTTTCAATACCTATTTACTCACCGAATATTAACAAAAGCCTTATCCAGCAAGCATTTCAGCAAATATAAATTTGGAATCACTTCTCTCAAATCGTATCTTTAATACGTTATTT
>DATDPZ010000212.1:0-4525 GCA_035292525.1 Chitinophagaceae bacterium | reverse complement strand
ATTTTTCTTTTTTTTAAAATCATCTTTTATAAGCGAGGGCTGTGTTTGGAGTCCTCCCCCTTTGGGGGAGTCAGAGGGGGCTGTTTCTTTTGCAGCTAATAAATAAATCAATGAAGCCGTACCATCCATTGTCGGTTCATTAGTACTGTAATCGCCGTAGTCATCATGGTAAACAGCCAGCTCACTTTGAAAAGCAGCATATTCATCCGGTTGATATAGTTTTATACCAATAAGATTATTGTAAATACTTCCGTACACCGGGCCATCAACCAAACCGCCGTCTATCGGGTAATTTTTTAAATGAGTGAATGCAGAATGCGGATCCTCCGGTGTATCACCCCATGATGGTAAACCATAGACCATGCTGGTGCCCCAGGGATTGCAACCAAAGAGCCAGTCAAAATTAGCTTGCTCCAGTTCATCAAATGTTTTATCACCTGTAAGTTGTTTGTACCAGTAACATTGAATGGCAAAAGAAGTGGTGAGATTATTACTGCACCATATATAAGGTATGCCGCGATAGAAAGCATTTTGTTTAGCCTTTTTCCAGACGAGCAGGATTCCTTCTTTGTAATAATTAATGATTTCTTTCTTTGATGTACCGGCTAATTGTTTCGCTAACTCATAATGCCCTAAATTGATAAACGGGTACCATTGGTAATGACTGGCAGTATCTTTTCCCAGCCAGGGAGTAATTTTTTCAGCTTTTGCATATGCAAGAGATTCGGACAGGTAGGCTAATTTTCCTGTTAAAGAAAACAAATTTGCCCCGGCCAACTCCATATCATCCGTCCAGTTATCTTCTGCATAAATGTAAGGCGATCTGACTGAAGCAGTTTGCATTACTCCTGGTTTATTTGATTGAAAAAAAAATGCCGATATTGATTTGTCCATCAAATACTGTGAATAGTTAAAATCAATTTTATCAAATATTTTTGAGCCTAAAGAAAATGCGCTTGCAAACTTTCCTGCTGTTGAAGAAGTACCGGTAGAATTGTTCATAAATTTTCCTCTCTGCTGTGGTTCACCGCTGACAAAGTACACAGGCCGCTCATATCCTTTCCCGTATTGAGAATCCAGTCCGGGTATCCGCATACTGATATGATCCCGGTCGTCTCCCAACTGATTAAACATCCAGTCTTCCCCTGGATGCATTTTTGAAAGCCAGTCCAGGCCCCATTTAGCTTCATCAAGTATATCGGGTAAATCATTTTTACCATCTAATCCATTTGCAAGTTTTTCGTCTGCAAAAAAATTTGGAAAATCTCTGTAGGCTGCAAGCAAATGATAAGTTGCATTGGCCGAAGTGGCGCTGTATTGCAGGTAATCGCTGGCATCATGCCAGCCACCCACTACATCAATATGTGTGCTGTCTTTTATTCCGGCTTTTTCTCCATATAATGTATAACCATCATGTGTATGACAACTGTCTTTCAGAAAAGGATTGAATCCGCTTCGCTGCTGGCGCATATAGCGTAAACAAAAATCTGCTGCGCCTTTATATACAGTTTCGCCAATTTCAAATTCAGGAGATTTTACACCGCCTGCCTGTAAGTAATATTTTCCCGTTTTATTGAAAGTAGAAAAATTGAGACGATATGTTTGCCTGAATGGGCCATAGGCTCCGAATGCCATGCCGGTCTTTCCGGAAAAAACAATTTTCTTTGAAAGGGCATCTACTAATTCCCAATTACTAATTCCTTTTTTTTCCTTACTGCACCAAACCGCTACTTTCACTCCACCGGGTAGATAGCCCAGTTGATTGATGCGTATCCATGATTCAGGTTCTTCTTGTTTTTGCGAGAAGGCGGTTATGAAAATTAAAATAATCAGTAAAGACTTTTTCATTGGGTTAAATTACAAACTATTCAGTTAAATTTTAACACAGAGAACAGGTGATCGCAGTTTTGGCACTGGGTTTCTCTGCGAAATCTCTTATACTCAAGTATTATGCGATAAATATTGTAGATGAGTATTCTGAACCCTGAAGTGTGCGTTCATAGGACTCCTTCGGAGACGCAAGAGACGCTGAATAGAATTCCTGCTGCCGGCAACAAAATAATTATCTTGCAACCCTCAAAAAAATCTATACATGAAGTTAGTTTCTTACTTACAGGATGGCCATGACCGGCTTGGCGTATTGATCAATGATGTAATTTATGACATGGAAGTGCTTCATCCTGATTTGCCAAACAGCATGGGCATGTTTTTAAATTTCTGGGAAGATTCCTTACCGGTGGCGCAGGCCGGTGAACTGATGCTGAAAGAAGGAACGAGAAGCAGTAATAAAGGAATTCTTTTAAGTGATGTGCTGTTGCTGGCACCGGTTCCGTTTCCAGCTTCTTGTCGTGATGGGTATGCCTTTCGCCAGCATGTAGCCGCTGCAAGAAGAAACAGGAAAGCAGAAATGATTCCGGAATTTGACCAGTATCCCATTTTTTATTTTACCAATCATCACAGCATTCAGGGCCCGGGAGAAGTAAGCTGCATGCCCGATCATTTTGAAAAATTAGACTTCGAGCTGGAAGTGGCTATCGTTATTTGCAAATCCGGAAGAAATATTAAAGCAGAAGAAGCGGATAAATATATTGGCGGATTGATGATCATGAATGATATCAGTGCAAGAAGGCTGCAGATGGAAGAAATGTTATTGAACCTGGGGCCGGCAAAAGGAAAAGATTTTTCTACTGCCATCGGGCCATGGCTGGTTACATTGGATGAGCTGGAAGAATTTGTGGTGCCATGCAAAGAAAATCATGTGGGTAAAAGCTGGAATTTAAATATGAAATGTATGGTGAATGGCGTACAAGTAAGTGCCGGCAACCTTGCTGATATGGACTGGACATTTGCAGAAATTATTGAACGGGCTTCTTATGGTGTTGATCTTTTTCCGGGTGATGTGATTGGAAGCGGCACAGTGGGGACTGGTTGTTTTTTAGAATTAAACGGAACAGGTAAATTAAATAATCCTGATCATACAGAACAATGGTTGCAGGCTGGCGATATGGTGGAGATGGAAATTGATGTTTTGGGAAAATTGAGTAATACGATAGTGGCGGAGGAGAGTGATTGGAGTATACTTAAGTTGAAGAAAAGTTAAATGCAGAGGCGCTGAGGTTATCTCTGCGTCTCCCCGTATCTGCGGTTTAAATTAAATATATGATTCTTGATTTAAAAGATTTAAAAACTGCCCAAAAGCAATACTACTTACAGCATGTAGTAGCGCCGCGACCCATCTGTTTTGCCAGCACAATTGACAAAGCCGGCAATGTAAACCTGAGCCCTTTCAGTTTTTTTAATTTGTTTTCTTCCAATCCGCCGGTGGTGATTTTTTCTCCCTCAAGAAGAGGAAGAGATAATACTACCAAGCACACATTAGAAAATGTACTGGAAGTGCCGGAAGTGGTGATCAATATGGTTACTTATGATATGGTGCAGCAGGTTTCGCTGTCAAGTTGTGAATACCCAAAAGATGTAAGTGAATTTATAAAAGCAGGATTTACTGAAGAGCCCGCCACAATTGTAAGACCCCCGATGGTAAAAGAGAGTAAAGTGAAGATGGAATGTAAAGTGATTGAAGTAAAACCATTGGGTACAGAAGGCGGTGCCGGTAATTTAGTGATCTGCGAAGTATTGAAGATGCATATTGATGATTCGCTATTGGATGAAAAAAAGAAACTGGACCAACGAAGAATACATCATGTAGCAAGATTGGGTGGCGACTGGTATTGCAAAGTGGATGAAACAAATTTATTTCATGTGCCTAAACCAAACACTGAATTAGGTATAGGTGTTGATGCTTTACCGGAAAGTATCCGCAACAGTAAAATACTTACGGGAAATAATTTAGGACAGCTGGCTAATGTAAATGAAATGCCATTAATAGATCCGGCTTTTGATGACAGCAACCTGAAACAAATTATCTTGTATTACTCCATCAATCCTGAGGAGATGGAAAGGGAATTACATATCTATGCAAAAAAATTACTGGATGAGGATAAAGTAAGAGAGGCCTGGCAGGTATTGCTGGCAAGTTAATTGCCAATAAAATAATCTATAATTCTGAAGCGGACGATTCCACTACAAGTATCTTTCCGGTTATAATTAAATTGAATTCTTTTATGAAAATCCAGGTTGTACAAATTTTGTACTGACATAAAGGGGAGACTGTCTATGCGAAAGTTTCCAGTCAAGCTATTTACATTTAGAATAACTCCTCCACAACATGTTGCAACTTAAGGGGCCAGTCTTTCTATTTTCCATTTTCCACTATCTTCCAGTGAATATTGTATTCTGTCGTGCAGGCGGCTGGGTCTTCCCTGCCAGAATTCAATTTCAACCGGCTTTACCAGGTAGCCGCCCCAATAGGCGGGTCGTTCAATAGTGGTGCCTTCTGATTTTTTTACCAGTTCATTAAATTTTTGATCAAGCCATAGACGGTTTTCAATAACACGACTTTGTGGCGAAGCCCATGCACCAATACGGCTGGCTTCCGGCCTTGAGTTAAAATATTCATCGTTTTCCT
>DATDPZ010000211.1:0-26931 GCA_035292525.1 Chitinophagaceae bacterium | reverse complement strand
TTTTAAAAAATTTATTATTAAAAATGGAAATATCTACTGGGGTAAAAATGAAGATGTGATTTTCCCCGCTTCTTTTCTGCTTTTGGGAGAAAAAGAAAATGATACTTCAGGCGAAGAGATACTTTACGTAATCTGATTTTTAAACTATTTCTGCTTTTGATTTTTTCACAACCACTTTCTTTCCCAAAGAGTCTCCTCCCGAATACAAGACTAGCCAGTTAAAAAACTATAAGGATGTACCCGTTGGCGAATTTGTAATCGTATTTTTTCATATATCAACAACTCAACCGTATTTGAAAAATGTGTTTGACATAAAAAGTTAGAGGTTTTCTAAAATATCCCGGTAACCCCTGCCAATGGGAATAGATACGCCATTCACTTCCACCATTTCGGCATTGTATGATTCAATCTTGTTTAAAGAAATGATAAAAGAACGGTGAATGCGCCTGAAAAGATGCGCCGGTAAAAGAGCCTCCACTTCATGGGTGCTCATTTTTGAAATCCAATCTTTTTTTGTAGTTACAATCTTTATGTATTCCCTTTGGCTTTCTATATAAACGATCTCTGAGAATAATATTTTCACCTTCTTTTTCTGCACATTTAAAAATATAAAATCTTTCAACTCCGCTGTTTTATCCTGAGTCTGTTTTTCTTCCGGGACTGTTGAAACTATTGTATTGACTGGTTGTGCAGATTTTACCTTCATTACTGCTGTTAAGAACCTCTCAAAATCAAATGGTTTCAACAGGTAATCTGTTACATTCAGGTTGAAACCCTCCACGGCATATTGATGATAAGCAGTGGTAATGATTACAGCAGGTGGGTGTATAAGTGTTTTTAAAAAAGCCAACCCTTTTAATTTCGGAAGATGAATATCTAAAAAAATAAGGCCGGTCGTATTATCCCGAAGCCAGTCAGTTGCCAGCAAAGCATTTTTAAAAGTTCCCTGTAATTCAAGAAAGGGTGTTTGTGAAATATAATCCACCAAAACTTTTACAGCTAATGGCTCATCCTCTACGATAATACATTTTATTTCAGACATGACTTACTAAATTTATTTTTAAAGTAGCAGTAAATACAGCATCTCCCTGCTGAACCAACAGGTTGAAATCTTTATACAGTAATTCCAGCTGGCGTCGCAGGTTGGCAAGGCCAATATTTTCTCTGATCCTTTTTTCTCCGGTTAATGCTTCCGTAGAATTTTTTACTATAAAAGTTAACTGTCGTTGATTTACTGAAAGATGAATATCTACAAATGGCTTGTTTCTTGTTTCAGATACACCATGCTTGAAAGCATTTTCCACTAATGGAATCAGCAACAGGGGAGGTAAGGCCTGCTTTATATCTTCAATGTCATGGTTAAAATTGATGAGTAAAGAATCATCATAACGCAATTTTTCCAGGGCAATATAATCACTGATAATTTTCAGTTCCTGTCCGATAGCAATATACGATCCACCGGTTTCATACAACATAAACCGCAATATTTCCGACAGGCGTAAAATGGATTCGGGGGCAAGATCAGATTTATCTCTTGCCAGCGAATAAATATTATTCAACGTATTGAATAAAAAATGTGGATTGGTTTGTGCCTTAAGATAGTTCAATTCCGCTTCCTGTTTTTCAATCCGTAATTGCTTTGCTGCGTTTTTTAATGTTATATAATTATACACATGTCTTACAATTCCAAAAAAGAAAATGGAAGCCGCACTATATCCCATGAAAAAACTGGCACCACTTTCTGTCGTGATGAACGTATTTAAATCAAAATAAAGATGTAACAGAATTCCAAAATTTCTCCAGGCATATAAGCCAAATGAATATATCATTAAATGAATCCAGATAAGCAGCAATCCTGCAAGAATTCTTTTCCAGCTTAGTTTTATAAAAGGGATACTATATTCAAAAAGAATAAAGTTCAGGGGCAGAAGAAAAATGATAAGCCAGGCATGGTTGACTGCTCTTTTAAAAAAAGTTTCGGGTGTATCTATTAAACTGCCGATCAAATTGAGTATAAAAAAAGCAACAGCAAGGCGTACATAAAACTTAACTTTTCCCCGGTCAATTAATAATTTCATCTTGCTGTTTATGCGATAAAATTAGCTAAATCTTTCTCTTTTCATTTTGAAGTCTATGTAATTGACTTTGTGGTATATCAATCACCCAAAAAGGTCAATCAACGGAATTGTAAAGACTAATTGATCCAATAGGTTTTTTCCCGGATTTTATAATTGTTCTATTCAGGCGATTGACCTGAAAACGCTGTTTGTTTACCCTCATTCCCTGTTTATTGACCTGGGCTTTCAGCGCTTTAATTAATCAGCTATTCTTACATCAGATTAAATAAATGGAAGACTCAAAATAATAACTACCAAATCAAAAACAGTTTTATGAAACAGCTAATTCTTTCGATGTTGATAACACTTACTGCATTGGATACAACGGCTCAACTACATCAGTCAGCCAACATGACTACCGGACAGGCAGGTTATGAAGCAGCCAACTGGAATACCTGGTTGCTGGATAACCCAGCGCAGATTATAGTTGCTGCTCCTCCAACTGTTGCTCAATCAAAAGTTGAAATACAATTGATCAAACAGCAAATGATTAAAATGGATGAAAAAAAACTGGCAGAAATAATATATTGGAATGCCGGCGCCCCTTCCTACCGCTGGAATCAGATTGCACCTGATTTGATCAACCAAAAACCAGAAATAATGCTTCGCATTCCCACTGCATGGATGAATATTGCAATCTATGATGCCACGATACTGGCCTGGAAAGAAAAAAATAAATATAAAAGAAAACGTCCCATCATTTTTGATCCATCGCTAAAACCGGTCACCAATGTTCCGCTGACTTACTCTTATCCGTGTGAACATTCTGTAACGGCAGCGGCGGCAGCCTATGTTCTTGCCTATTTTTTCCCGGAAAAAACAGATTCAATTTTGCAACTGGCACATGCCGCCTCACAATCACGAATTGATGCAGGTGTACAATTTCCAAGCGATGTGGAAGCAGGTTGGGAACTGGGTAAGCAGGTTGCCAAGCAAATTATAGAAAAAGCAAAGAAGGATGGATCAGATAAAGTTTGGGATGGTAAAATGAATAAAGATCCAAAGAAATGGACCGGTACATACCCGATGGGAATTACCCTTGCAACTTTTTCTCCTATTGTTTTACGTTCACCTGATCAGTTCAGGCCGGCAGCTCCGCCCGATTTTGAATCTGAGATGAAAGAATTAAAAGAATTCAAGCAAACTTTTAAAAGCCGTTCTCTTGCTTTTTACTGGGCGAACAATGGTGGATTTGATTTCTGGTCCGACGTGGCCGGTAAAAAAATGTTTGAATACCGTATGACAGATGATGCGCCGGCTGTTGCACGTATATATGCCGTTTTACATACAGCTTATCATGATGCAGCTATTGCCATCTTTGATGCGAAATATACTTATTGGGGAATAAGACCCGATCAATATGACAGCACTTATCATCCTTTAATATCCACGCCACCCTTTCCGGGTTATCCATCCGGACATGCCTTAGGTGCCGGAGCCACCAGTGCTGTATTGGAATATTTCTTCCCTGCCAATGCTAATTATTTTCAGCAAATGGCACAGGATTGTGCCGATTCAAGATTTTATGCAGGTATTCATTTTAAAACAGATAATGAAACCGGACTAAGAATGGGTAAAGAAATCGGGAAATATATTATTGAAACATGGATGAAGAAATAACAAGTTCTTCTCAAACTTCATAATGACAAATAAAATGAAAAAAATAATAAAATTTGGAGAGGATGTGGAAGGATATAATATTCCTGTCTTAAATGAAAGAGAAATAAGAGCTGCTGCAGGAATTCTGTTTTTATTTGTACTCATCTCTTTAATGCTCATCATATTTAAAGGAGATTTTTTACTGGTAAAGTATGTTTTAACTGTATTCCTTACAGATTTTATAATACGAGTTTTTATTAATCCTAAGATTTCTCCTTCCTTAATAATTGGTCGTTTGATTGTCCGCAACCAGGTACCAGAATATGTTGGGGCGCAACAAAAAAAAATTGCATGGATCATTGGCGTAATCCTGTCGGCAACCATGTTCATATTTATGGTGGTAATTAATTCATTTAGCCCGATAACAGGTGTTATCTGCCTGGTTTGTTTAGTATTCCTGTTCTTTGAATCGGCATTTGGTATTTGCCTGGGGTGTAAGTTTTATTCACTGTTTTATAAAGAAAAAGCCCAGTTCTGCCCCGGTGAGGTTTGTGACGTAAAATCAAAACGGGATATTCAAAAAACTTCCGGGGTGCAGCTACTAATTGTTTTGGGGTTTATCGCATACATTTTTCTTACTGTCTTATTATTTAATAACCAATTTAGCAAAAAACCATATGATTTATTTGGAATTTATGACGCTGCGCAATCTAAATAAAAGATATGTTGAAAGAATAAACTTATAAAGCGGAACAGGAGTTCATTTAATTGATTCACACAATAAATTAAATAATTAACTAGCGGATTCAAATAAGTTAGCAATAGCTTCTGAGCTTTTTTTCCATATTCGGTTGCCTATCTCTTTTCTTATGCTTTACTTCCGGCCTTTATCGGAGTAAGTTCGATGAGCCAATGGCTTTAAATTAAAGGAATAAACCCACAAAAAGAATTTTGTTCAGGA
The DNA here is from genome assembly GCA_035292525.1 of Chitinophagaceae bacterium. GTDB lineage: Bacteria > Bacteroidota > Bacteroidia > Chitinophagales > Chitinophagaceae > VBAS01. The sequence continues at coordinate 22,254 of DATDPZ010000211.1, read as the reverse complement.
TAAAAAAGCTGAGCTATTATTGTAATTTATTGAAAGGAAATAACGAATCCAAACACAACTGATGACTGCAACAAGGATATTCGTGGTAACATCAACCCTTTGTTTTCATAATAGATTCCAACTATACACAGTATGTCAATACTTCAGAAAATTGCCAGTATTATTTATTTATAAATTTTCACTTCATTTTTTCCGTTATTGCTTTTCATACCACGGTACATGCCGGTAGAATTAAATATAAGTGCAGGTTCGCCATTCGCATCCACGCCAATCATACCTCCTTCCCCATCCATCTTTATTAATTTATCCATGACCACCAGTTTCATTGCATCCTTCAGTGACATTCCTTTATACTCCATCAAACAACTTACATCATAAGCAGCTACTGATCTTATAAAAGGCTCGCCATGTCCCGTGCAACTGATTGCACAGGTTTTATTATTGGCATAAGTTCCAATACCAATGATCGGACTGTCGCCAATACGGCCATATTTTTTATTGGTCATTCCCCCCGTACTGGTTGCGGCGGCAAGATTACCATTAATATCAATAGCCACTGCGCCAACTGTTCCAAACTTTTGATCCAATCCCTCCGTGGATTTATCGAATGGGGGTTTCCCCTTTTTTATTTCAGGAATAATATTATGATCCAGTGCTGTATTATCCGAATCTTTAATGGCCTGCCACTGATCATGCCGGAATTGCGAAAAGAAATAATCATCCGGCTCAAAAGGAATATTTTCTTCCCTGGCAAACTCTTCCGCCGCTTTTCCGCTTAAAAAAACATGCTCGCTTTTATTCATCACCATCCAGGCCAGCTCCACCGGGTTACGAATATTATTTACAGCAGCAACAGCACCGGCCCGAAGATCTTTCCCACTCATAATAGCTGCATCCATTTCATGAGTACCTGAATTGGTAAAAACTGCACCTCTGCCGGCATTAAACAAAACATTATTTTCAAGTTCCATCACAACCACTTTTACCACTTCCACGGCAGTTTTTCCTTTTTCCAGTAAAGCATATCCTGTATTCAATGCATCATTCAATCCTTGCAGGTAAGCTGTTTCCAATTCAGGTGACATTTGTTCTTTGAGAATAGTACCTGAACCACCATGAATTGCCAGTGTTATTTTTGACATAGCCACGAAATTAATTAATTTAATGCCCTCTATGACTACCTGGAACGATGTTCTAAAAAGAAAATTAACTCAAAGTGACTGGACCCTGATCATTGCCAATCTTTTTCCGGTTTATGGTGTCTGGTTTCATCAATGGGATGCGAAAGAAGTATTCCTGGTTTATTGCCTTGAGACCATTATCATTGGTTTTTATGCTTTGCTGAAAATGGGTATCACCGGAAGCATTAAAAAAAAGGATGACTGGCATAACCAGGGTACTGTTACAAAACAGCCTGCTTTGCTTTTTATGCTTTTCTTCCTGGTACATTATGGCTTGTTTGTATCTATCCAGATGGGAATGTTCTTCGCTGTGTCAGGAATTGCTGATCAATCCGGTATTAGTTTTTTCAATTTTTTCTATAAATGGCCCCAACTGGTAAACGGAGAAATACTGGTAATGCTGAGTGTGTTTATTGTGAGTTATACTTTCAGAAATGTGAATGAATATATATTTAGCGGAGCATACAGAACAGCCTCTATGAGCTACCTGATGTTTCAACCCTATGGCAGAATCTTTATTCAGCAGGTGACGGTGATAACGGGGAGTATATTTCTTAGTTTTGGCGCCGGCAAAATATTTATACTGGTATTTTCACTTGTAAAAATATTTTTTGATGTCTTTGTTGATTTCAACCTGATCTTAAAAAAAGCGGCAGCAGGTGAATTAAAATCCTGAAAAGTGAAGATTGAAAATATTATATTTTTATACTTTGTAAAACCTCTTCCAGCTTATCAACAATTTGATGTGGAAAAATCATTTGCATACAGGCTCTGTCACCCCGGTAACATTTTTTATTGCCAAATACAGAACAAGGCCTGCAATAAAGATCAGCCTGCACAACATGGGATATATCCTGAGCATATCCATAAAACCCGGCAAATGGATGAGTAGCGCCCCAAATACTGATTACCGGCACTCCAAATAAAGAAGCCAGGTGCATGTTAGCAGAATCCATACTTATCATTATATGCAGCTGGCTGATAAGTACCAGTTCCTGCTCAAGTGAAAACCTACCCGCTGTGTGTACAATTGCCGGAAACTTCTTTTCCCAGTTTCTTAGCTGATTTATTTCAAATGCTCCTCCTCCAAATAAAAACAATTTGTACCCTTTTTTTAAAATTGCTTCAATTACTTTTTCCATTTTTTCTAATGGATACATTTTTTCTTTGTGCTTTGCAAAAGGAGCCAGGCCGATTAAAATATTGTTCTCTTTTCCGGCTAATTCTTTTATTTCAGAAGTAGCAGGTAATTTTATCCGGATAGGTGAAGTGGATAAACGTACCGGGAACCCCAGTTTTGAGAATACATCCGCATAGCGTTGAAAGGTTGAAGGAAGTTGTTTTAATATTTTATTATGCTTTCGTGTTAACGCTTTTTTTTCTGTTCTTCCTTTTTCAATTTGCACTATTTTACAACCGGAGTGGCTAAAATAGAAATTCAGAATTTTCGTACGAAGCACATTATGTAAATCAGCTATTGCTGTTAACTTTTTCCCGTTTTTTAAAGCCCGGTAAAGCCGGTAAAGCCCGGTAAGTCCTTTATGCTTTCCATCAATGTCGGCAGGAAAATACTCCAGCCTGGAAATCTCATTGAATAACGGTGTAAATTTTTTATCTGAAACAACTGTTACTGAAAGGCCGGGATGCTGCTCCAGCAATTGCCTGATGACGGGTATGGTCATGGCCACATCTCCCATAGCAGAAAATCTAACCACTAATAAATGAGTATGTGCAGGATTACTCAAAGCTTATTTTTTCTGGATGTATAAAACCGGATTAAGAGAAGGATCGTTATACATTTTCATTTGTTTATAAACTTTCATGTATTTCAGACCCTGTTCTATTTCTTCCAGTAGATTATCAATAGCCAGTGAGAGATCTCTTTGCTGCTCCAGTAAAATTTCAAGCTTTTTAATACAGGCATTGCGGTGCTGCTCTGATGCATCAGTACGTTTTGTTTCCAGCTGCATGTGATAAATTTTAAGTACCAGGATGGAGAGCCTGTCAATAGCCCAGGCCGGGCTTTCAGTATTCAGTTTTGCACCGGGTTGAATTTTTACACCGGCATATTTTTTAAAAAAATAACTATCAATAAATTCCACCATATCCGTTCTTTCCTGGTTGGATGCATCAATCCTTCTTTTTATCTGCAAGGCATTTTCCGGGTTGATGCCTGGTTCACGGATCAGATCTTCCAGGTGCCATTGTACAGTATCGATCCGGTTTTTTGCATATAATAAATGTTCCAGTGTATCAGCTTTAAAGGGGTTGCTGATGTTATTGTTTATGTCATCCTTCATATGATAATCTTCCACTGACTGCAGGAAAACTCTATTACATAGCTGACTGATCATGAAAGGGTTTTTGATTTGCAAAAATCGGTTATTCTTTTTTCTTTACTGAAACGGCTAAATAATAAAGAGGAATACCAGTCAACACAATAATTAATCCCGGCCAGGTAAATGCCGGCTTATATATAATCAGCAATATGCAAAAAGTCAACCCCATGAATATATAAATAGCCGGCAGCAACGGGTAACCAAAAGCTTTATAAGGCCGTTCTGCATCGGGTCTTTTTTTCCTGAGAATAAAAATACCAGCTATGGTAAGTGAATAAAAAAGTACCACCACAAAGGAAATCATATCAAGTAAATTTCCATATTCACCACTCAGGCAAAGTATGGAAGCCACCATGGCCTGTGCCCATAAAGCCCATTGAGGAACAGCATTTTTATTTAATAAGCCGGCTCGTTTAAAAAACAAATTATCTTTTGCCATAGTATAATACACCCTTGCGCCGGCTAATATCAACCCATTATTACAACCAAATGTGGAGATCATGATCAGTACCGCAATGATCATTTTACCCTCGTTGCCAAATATCTGGTTGGCGGCAGACACAGCTAAGCGGTCTGCCTGCGGATAAGCAATCCCATCCATGGGTAATACATTTATGTACATAAGATTGGTCATTACATATAATAAGGTAACGATAAGTGTACCTAAAAAAAGACTCAGCCCGATGTTTCGTTTCGGATTTTTTATTTCGCCGGCAATAAAGGTTACGTTATTCCAGGCGTCGCTGCTGAAAAGAGAGCCGGTCATTGCTGCTGCTATGGCACCCAGCAAAGCCACCCCGCTGATTTCCTTCCAACCTGTTGAAATTTTTCCGGCTCCGTCTGCGCCAAGGTCCTGCACGGCAGTGAAACCCAGTTGCCAGTTTTCGTCCCAGAAACTTTGCTTTGCAAAAAGAAATCCCAAAAGAATTAAACCAAATAACGACAGTAATTTGGCCGTGGTAAATGTATTTTGAATAATTTTTCCACCCCGGATACCTTTTGAATTAGTATAGGTAAGCAGGGCGATGGTACCAATAGCCAGTAATTGTGCGGCGGATATTTTTAACCCGGGCATGTCAAACAAAATGATATTTTCTCCTACTTCCGGTAACAGGTAAGCAGTAAAACGACTAAAAGCAACACCTACTGCTGCTATGGTAGCCGTTTGTATTACTGCGAAGAAACTCCAGCCATATAAAAAACCCATGAGTGGATTATATGCTTCTTTCAGATAAACATATTGCCCACCTGCTTTTGGAAACATCCCACTCAATTCTCCATAACTAACGGCAGCCATTATGGTCATAAACCCGGTAATCAGCCAGACCACAATCAACCATCCGGGGCTTCCTACATTTCGGGTAATGTCTGCACTGACAATAAAAATGCCGGATCCAATCATTGAACCGGCTACAATCATGGTTGCATCTATAAGCCCCATGGATTGTTTAAAAGAAGTTGGTTGCTCAGCCATGTTGTTGGTTTAAGATTCAAGATAAGTAATTCATCTAATATTTTTACCTGCAAAAAAAATCCCCCGTCTCTGACGGAGGAAGGTTGTTGTTTTTTTTGAACCAATTATTTTTTCTTTTGCTTATCATACAACTCGTTCAATCCCTTTAATAACTCTGAAGTAATATTAAAAGCAGTGTCTTTATAATAAATAAGACCCGGCTCATTGGCAATAATCAGGGAATATTTTTTGTCTTTATTATATTCCAGGCAATATTTTTTTATTTGTGAAATTACTTCCTGCTGTTTGCTCATATAAAAACTCTGAAAGCTCTGGTTCAGTGCAAGCTCCCTGTTTTTGATATCATTATCAAGTTTTGAAAGTTCATGACCTGCATTCTCAATATCGGCGGGTGTCATGGCGGACTGCTGCTCCTGGTATTTACGGTATTTATTCTGCAGGTTCATGCGGGCTGAATTTAAAATGGCATTCATGCTGTCTTCTTTTTTACTTACCTCTAACTGCATTTGTTTAAACAAAGAAAATTTTGCTTCAATTGAGTCCATGTCAAAATAGGCGATACGGAAAACTGCAGCTTCAGCAGCATTTGAATTTTTCGCGGAATCAGTAGCCGCGTTACTTCCATCTTTTGTGCTGAAATGAAGAAAGAACAATACTGCAACAGCTACCAGCAAAATAATATTCAGCACCAGTAAATTTTTATTCATGAACTCTTTTTTGCAAATTAAACAATAGGTAATCGGCAAATAAAATCTTTCAGGCAATTTAGGATACAGTTAACAGCATTCGCCAATTGACAACAGGCTATTAGCAAAAATCATAAAAAAAAGGAGCCGCATTTATTGCTGCTCCCTAATATTATAGCCTGTTGCAGATTAATTACTCTTCTTCATCAAAAGCCATTGCTTCTCTTGTAGTTTGCAACAACTCATACTCTTCTTTACTGCCAATAATCATATTTTCAAATTCACGCAAACCGGTACCGGCCGGGATCGGATGGCCCGTGATCACATTCTCTTTCAGGCCGATCATTTCATCCGTTTTACCATGTATGGCTGCTGAAGAAAGCACTTTAGTTGTTTCCTGGAATGAGGCGGCTGATATCCAGCTTTTCACTCCTAAAGAAGCTTTGGTAATACCCAATAAAGTAGGTGAAGATGTAGCAGGCCTTGCATCCCTGAATTCAATCAGCTTTTTGTCATTACGGCGAAGTATTGAATTCTCTTCTCTTACTTCACGAAGACTTACCACCTGTCCGACACGAAGTTTGGTTGAATCGCCTGATTCAGTAATTATTTTTTTATCAAATACCCAGTCGTTTTCTTCAACAAATTCAAATTTATCTTCCAGATCGTCTTCCAGGAATTTAGTATCCCCAGGATCTACAATATTTACTTTTCGCATCATCTGACGAACGATGACTTCAATATGTTTATCGTTAATCTTTACACCCTGTAAACGGTACACCTCCTGTATTTCATTAACGACATACTGCTGTACGGCAAACGGACCCTGTATGGAAAGAATATCCTGTGGCGAGGTTTGACCATCAGACAAAGCATTACCTGCTTTTACAAAATCGCCGTCCTGCGCCAGAATTTGTCTCGTTAACGGCACAAGATATTTTTTCTGGATTCCATCTTTTGCTTCAATGATGATCTCGCGGTTGCCTCTTTTAATAGCACCCATTGAAACCACCCCATCAATCTCAGAAACTACTGAAGGATTACCTGGGTTTCTTGCTTCAAATAATTCAGTAACTCTGGGAAGTCCTCCGGTGATATCACGGAGTTTACCCAGCACTCTCGGAATCTTTACAATTACTTTTCCGGCTTTTACTTCTTCATTTTCATCTATTACAATATGGCTTCCGGTAGGCAGATTATAAGATCTCACCTCTTTCCCTTCAATAATTAATGAAGGAATTTTTGTCTTATCTCTTGTTTCAATAACTACTTTTTCGCGGTGACCGGTTTGTTCGTCTGACTCTTCCCTATAGGTTACCCCTTCAATTACATTATCAAACTTGATGGTACCATTCAACTCTGCAATAATTACATTATTGTAGGGATCCCATTTACAAATAATATCTCCTTTATTAATTTTTTGTCCGTCTTTCACATTCAGGGTAGAACCATACGGAATGTTATTGGTGATTAATAACCGATCGTTCTTCACATCCATTATTCTTATTTCCCCGGTACGGCCAATTACAATCTGAACTTTTACGCCTTCATTATTTTCAGTAGTTACGGTACGTAAACCATCAAACTGAACCGTGCCATCAAACTTGGCAAGTAATGTAGATTCTACCGTTGCAGATCCAGCCACACCACCCACGTGGAAAGTACGAAGAGTAAGCTGCGTTCCCGGCTCACCAATAGATTGAGCCGCAATGATGCCCACAGCATCACCTTTTTGTGTAATGTTTCCGGTAGCAAGGTTTTTTCCATAACATTTAACACAGCAGCCGTGTCTGCTTTCGCAGGTAAGAACAGACCTGATTTCTACTGATTCAATTCCGCTATCTTCTATCCTCTTTGCAATTTCATGGGTGATTTCTTCGCCGTCATGAACAATCAGTTCATCATTTATCGGATCGTAAACATCATGTAAAGATGTACGGCCTTCTATCCGGTCACTTATTGGTTCGATGACATCTTCATTATCTTTTAAAGCTGTGGTGGCAATGCCCCGGAGTGTACCACAATCTTCTTCTGTGATTACTACATCCTGAGCCACATCTACCAGCCTACGGGTAAGGTAACCGGCATCCGCTGTTTTCAAAGCAGTATCGGCAAGTCCTTTACGGGCACCGTGTGTAGAAATAAAGTAATCCAATACGTTCAATCCGCCTTTAAAGTTGGAAAGAATCGGGTTCTCAATAATCTCGCTGCCTGTTGATCCGGATTTTCTGGGCTTTGCCATCAACCCCCTCATACCAGCAAGCTGTTTTACCTGTTGTTTACTACCCCGGGCACCAGAATCAAGCATCATGAATACAGAGTTGAAACCTTGTTTATCAGCACTCATTTCCTGAATCAATGTTTCAGTGATTCTTGTATCTACCCTGCTCCAGATATCAACGATCTGGTTATAACGTTCATTGTTGGTAATAAGACCCATGTTATAACTGTCCCAAACCTCATCTACTTCACTTTTTGCCTTTAACAGTAATTCTTCTTTTATATCCGGAATAACTAGATCATTAATATTAAAGGACAGTCCGCCTTCGAAGGCAGTACGGAATCCTAATCGTTTAATATCGTCCAGAAATTTTACAGTTTTTGGCATATTGGTGATCTTAATAATGTCACCAATAATTTCACGCAGATTCTTTTTTGTAAGAATAGCATTTAAAAAACCAACTTCAAGAGGTACATACTGGTTAAATATCACACGACCAACCGTTGTTTCCAGTAGTTTATTTACCAATTCTCCATTCTCTCTTACATTCACTCTTACTTTGATGACCGCATGCATATCAACTATTCCTTCATTGAAAGCAATAATTACTTCACCGCTATTGTAAAATCTCATGTTTTCCCCTTTCACTTTCTCGGTGGGGGTGCTTTTCTTTGCTTTGGTAAGATAATAAAGACCCAGTACCATGTCCTGAGAAGGTAGAGTGATCGGTTGTCCATTTTGAGGGTTCAGAATATTATGTGATGCAAGCATCAATAACTGTGCTTCCAAAACAGCTGCATGGCTTAATGGTACGTGAACCGCCATCTGGTCACCATCAAAGTCAGCATTGAATGCAGAACACACCAATGGATGAAGCTGAATGGCTTTGCCTTCTATTAATTTAGGTTGAAAAGCCTGGATGGAAAGACGGTGTAGTGTTGGTGCCCGGTTTAACATTACCGGGTGACCTCTTAAAATATTTTCAAGGATATCCCAAACAACTGCTTCTTTTTTATCAACTAATTTTCTTGCACTTTTTACAGTTTTTACTATGCCCCTTTCTATCAGTTTACGAATGATAAATGGCTTGAATAATTCAGCAGCCATATCCTTGGGTATTCCACATTCATGCAGTTTTAATTCTGGGCCTACCACGATGACCGAACGGCCGGAATAATCAACACGTTTCCCTAATAAGTTTTGGCGGAAACGGCCTTGTTTGCCTTTCAAAACATCACTCAGCGATTTCAATGCACGGCCACCTTCTGCCTTCACTGCATTTGATTTTCTTGAGTTATCAAATAAAGAATCCAGGGCTTCCTGCAGCATCCTTTTTTCATTACGAAGGATGACTTCGGGGGCTTTGATCTCTAATAATCTTTTTAAACGGTTATTACGGATAATAACACGACGATACAAATCATTCAGATCGGATGAAGCAAAACGACCACCATCTAATGGAACAAGTGGACGCAGTTCCGGGGGGATAACGGGAATGTATTGCATCACCATCCACTCAGGTCGGTTGTTAATTCTGGTATTAGCATCACGGAAAGCTTCCACCACACTCAACCTTTTTAAAGCATCCGCTTTACGTTGCTGTGAAGTTTCAGTAGCCGCTGCATTACGAAGATCAAATGATAACTGATCCAGGTCTATCCTTTGTAGCATATCATGCACCGCTTCTGCACCCATCTTTGCAATGAACTTATTTGGATCTTCATCAGGCAATAGTTGGTTATCTTTTGGCAATGCTTCCAGAATATCCAGGTATTCTTCTTCCGTAATCAGATCACCGGTATTTTGTCCTTTATCAGCCCGGATGCCGGCCTGAATAATTACAAATCTTTCGTAATAAACTATGGTCTCTAACTTTTTGGAGCTAACTCCCAGCAGGTAGCCAATTTTGTTTGGCAAGGATTTAAAATACCAGATATGAACAATGGGTACTACCAGTTTAATGTGGCCCATTCGTTCACGACGAACTTTTTTTTCTGTGACTTCCACACCGCAACGATCGCAGACGATACCTTTATACCGGATCCTTTTGTATTTACCACATGCACATTCATAATCTTTTACCGGACCGAAAATTCTTTCACAGAATAATCCATCTCTTTCCGGTTTGTAAGTACGGTAGTTGATTGTTTCCGGTTTTAATACCTCTCCATAGCTTCTTTCAAGAATGGAATCAGGTGATGCCAGTCCGATAGTTATTTTTGAAAATGTTGGTTTAGGACGATTATCTCTTTTCATTGACATATTTAATATTAGCTTTTAGCAATTAGTTTCAGGCCATAAGCTCATCACTAATTTTAAAAAAGATGTTACTGTATAATGAGCCCGTAGCCCGCAGTTTTTTTTATTCAAACTTAAGATCTAAACCTAATCCACGTAACTCATGCACCAGTACATTGAAGGATTCAGGCACACCAGCTTTTGGCACGTTATCACCTTTTACAATGCTCTCATAAGTTTTTGCTCTACCGATAATGTCGTCAGATTTCAGTGTTAATAATTCCTGTAAGATGTTGGATGCACCATATGCTTCCAGTGCCCACACTTCCATTTCACCAAAACGCTGACCACCGAACTGGGCCTTACCTCCCAGTGGTTGCTGAGTAATGAGACTATATGGCCCTATCGAACGGGCATGCATTTTATCATCCACCATATGATGGAGTTTAATTACATAAATAACTCCAACAGTGGCTTTCTGATGAAAACGATCTCCCGTTTCACCATCATACAAATAAGTATGACCATGTAAAGGTATTTCTGCCTTGTTGCAATAATCAGCTATTTCTTCAACGGTTGCTCCGTCAAAAATGGGTGTAGAGAATTTGATGCCTAATTTCTGGCCAGCCCAACCTAGTACTGTTTCATAGATTTGCCCAAGATTCATACGGCTTGGTACACCAAGTGGGTTTAATACAATATCAACCGGTGTTCCGTCTTCCAGGAATGGCATGTCTTCTGCACGAACAATCTTTGCCACAATACCTTTGTTTCCGTGGCGGCCCGCCATTTTATCTCCTACTTTCAGTTTACGCTTCACGGCTAAATAAACTTTTGCAAGCTTCAGTACACCTGCCGGTAATTCGTCACCAATACTGATGTTGAATTTCTCTCTTTTATAACGGCCTAATTCCTCATTGAATTTAATACTGAAATTGTGCAGCAACGTATTGATCTGTTCATCCGTTTTTTTATCACCGGACCATCCCAGTGGATTGATGTTCTGGAAATCTAACTGGGAAAGATTTTTTGGAGTAAATTTTACTCCTTTCCCGATTTGAATTTCCCCAAAATTATTGGTAACTCCGGTACTGGTTTTATTCAATAACAATTGGGAAAGTTTATGAAGGAGCAATTCCTTCAGGTCAATTTCATTTTTCTCGTGCATTTTTTCAAGCTTGTCAATGGCTGCTTTTTCACGAACCTTGGAATTCTTATCTTTTTTTGCACGTTGAAAAAGTTTTCTTCCGATCACAACACCTTCTACACCATTTGGCGCTTTCAGGGAAGCATCTTTTGCATCGCCTGCTTTATCACCAAAGATGGCACGAAGCAGTTTTTCTTCAGGAGTAGGATCACTTTCACCTTTAGGAGTTATTTTCCCTATGATGATATCGCCCTCTTTCACCTGTGCTCCCATACGGATAATACCATTTTCATCCAGATCTTTTGTTGCTTCTTCTGAAACGTTTGGAATATCCGGGGTCAGTTCCTCTTCACCCAATTTTGTATCCCGAACCTCCAACTCATACTCGGAAATATGAATAGAGGTATACATATCTTCACGAACTACTCTTTCACTGATCACAATCGCATCTTCAAAATTGTATCCTTTCCATGGCATGAAGGCCACTTTCAGGTTTTTACCAAGAGCCAGCTCTCCATCTTTTACAGAATACCCTTCAGTAAGAAAATCACCTTTCCTTACTTTCTGTCCTTTTTTAACTGCGGGCTTCAGGTTGATGGTTGTTTCCTGGTTGGTCTTTATAAATTTAGTCAGCTTATAAATTACAAGGTCATCTTCAAAACTTACCAGTTTTTCTACTTCGTCACGATCATACCGCACATAAATCTCATTTGCATCAACGAACTCAACTATTCCATTACCATCAGCATGAATCTGTATCCTTGCATCACGGGCTGCTTTTCCTTCCAGTCCGGTACCTACGATGGGATCATCCGGACGAATCAAGGGAACTGCCTGGCGTTGCATGTTTGAACCCATCAATGCACGGTTGGCATCATCATGCTCAAGGAAAGGAATTAAGGAAGCACTTAAACCTACAATCTGGTTAGGCGCCACGTCCATATATTCCACTTCAGATTTTTCCAGAATCGGAAAATCACCTGTTTCACGACTGACTACTTTGTTTTCGGAAAAAGTCCCGGTTTCATCAAGGGGTGAGTTGGCCTGTGCAATTTTTACAGGATCTTCTTCTTCTGCACTCAGGAAAATAAGCTGCTTCATGTTCACTTTTCCATCTTCCACTTTACGATAAGGGGTTTCAATAAAACCCATCTCGTTGATTTTGGCATGAACACAAAGCGTGGAAATCAAACCAATGTTTGGGCCTTCAGGAGTTTCAATTGTACATAAACGTCCATAATGTGAATAGTGAACGTCCCGAACTTCAAACCCGGCTCTTTCCCGGCTTAAACCACCGGGTCCAAGTGCCGATATACGGCGTTTATGAGTGATCTCACTTAAAGGATTTGTCTGATCAAGAAATTGGGATAACTGGGATGTACCAAAGAAAGAATTGATTACCGAGGAAAGTGTTCTTGCATTGATCAGGTCAACCGGCGTAAACACTTCATTATCTCTCACGTTCATTCGCTCACGAATCGTTCTTGCCATACGGGCAAGCCCTACACCAAACTGAGCATATAATTGTTCGCCTACTGTACGAACCCGGCGATTGCTCAGGTGATCAATATCATCAATCTCTGCTTTACCATTTGTCAGGCGAACCAGGTATTTGACAATTTCGATAATATCCTGCTTTGTTAGTGTTTTCTGTGTAACAGGAGATTCAAGGTTAAGTTTACGGTTGATTTTATAACGGCCAACTTCTCCCAGGTCATATCGCTTATCGCTAAAAAATAATTTATCAATAATTCCCCGGGCAGTTTCATTATCCGGTGCATCGGTACCACGTAACTGGCGGTATATATGCTGCACAGCTTCCAGCTCACTGTTAGAAGTATCTTTATTCAGCGTATTATAAATAATTGCATAATCGCCGCCTACATCTTCTTTCTGAATGAATACACTTTTCACATCCATTTCTGCCATCAACGCCAGCGATTCTTCATCCAGAACAGAGTCCCGTTCAAGTACTATTTCATTTCTTTCTATGGAAACAACTTCCCCGGTGTCTTCATCCACAAAATCTTCTACCCAGCTTCTTAATACCCGGGCAGCCAGGCGGCGGCCAATATATTTTGAAAGTGTTTTTTTATCAGCTTTTACTTCATCTGCCATTCCGAATAACTCCAGAATGTCCTTATCGGTTTCGTAACCAATAGAACGAAGTAAAGTGGTTACAGGAAATTTCTTCTTCCGGTCAATATATGCAAACATCACGTTGTTGATGTCTGTAGCAAATTCCATCCAGGCTCCTTTAAAGGGGATAACTCTTGCAGAGTATATCTTAGTTCCATTGGGATGTACAGACTGACCAAAGAAAACACCTGGTGAACGGTGTAGTTGGGATACCACTACCCTTTCGGCCCCATTAATCACGAAGGTTCCTCTTGGCGTCATGTATGGGATATTGCCAAGAAATACATCCTGTACGATGGTTTGGAAGTCTACGTGTTCTTCATCATTACAGCTAAGCCTGAGTTTGGCTTTTAAAGGAACTGCATAAGTTAATCCTCTTTCCATACACTCTTCAATCGTGTAGCGGGGCGGATCAATGAAGTAGTCCAGAAACTCCAGTACGAAAATGTTGCGGGTGTCCGTTATCGGAAAATTTTCTTTAAACACTCGGAACAATCCTTCAATATCTCTTTTATCCGGCGTTGTTTCCAACTGGAAAAATTCTTTGAATGATTGAATCTGGATGTCGAGCAGGTCAGGGGCTTCTGCTAAATGTTTGATTTTACCGAAATCTACCCTGTGATTCACTTTTGTTGAAGACATATGCGTAAAAACCGGTTTTTAAGATTTGACGATACAAAAATATCATGCATGGATTTTTCTAAGTTTAAATAGAAAATCCCATGAAAATCAGTTATTTAAGCATGATTTGACCGTCAAAATTGTTGCGCAAAATAAAAAGGATTGCAAAGTTAAGGAAATAAACTTCCTAACCAAGAAAATTTTACTGCTGGAAATCCGGACAAGAATACTACTTAAGGGGTATATAAAATAACTGTGTATTTTTCTAAATTGAAAAAAAATTAAATTATGACCTGGCACGAATTTGTAAGGGATTACTTAAGCTTTACCCGCAGGGAAAGGATCGGCATCATTACACTTGTCATCTTGATATTGCTTGTTGCTTTTTACCCTGTATTTTCTCCTCTAAATTCTAATAGCGAACAGGTACCAATAGATACAGCATGGTTTTCAACAATGAAAAAAATAAAGATGAATACCCCTCCTGATATTCAATCATCCTTTCAAGACAATGACCGGGACGAAAATTATAGTTCTTATCAATATGATATGTCAAAAGGCAGTTACGGGAATACATCGAAGGGAGAACTTTTCAACTTTGACCCTAACACATTAAATGAAGCTGGCTGGCAAAAGCTTGGATTAAGAGATAAAACCATCAGTACTATTCAGAATTTTTTAAAAAAAGGCGGCCGTTTTAAAAAATCAGAAGATCTTAAAAAGATTTATGGATTAAGAACAAATGAATATGAGCGGTTGGCACCCTTTATTAAAATTGAAACCTTTACAACTAAACCAACAGATTTGGTTTCAGAAAAAAAAGTAACGGAATATCCTGCTTCAAAAAATTTCAATGCAAAATATTCAATTATTGAAATAAACACAGCTGATACTACCGCGTTTATCTCTTTACCGGGTATTGGAAGCAAACTCGCTAACAGAATAATCAGCTTCAGGGAAAAGCTTGGCGGATTTTATTCTATCGAGCAGGTAGGAGAAACTTATGCTTTACCTGATTCTACTTTTCAAAAAATAAAACAATGGCTGAAACTTGAAAACACTACTTTGAATAAGATAAGTATCAATACTGCAACTGTTGATGAATTAAAAGCTCATCCTTACATCAATTACAGTCTTGCAAATCCTATTATTGCCTATAGAAACCAACATGGCCCCTATTCAAATGTAGAGGATGTGAAGAAAGTGATGGTAGTGACAGAAGAAATTTATAAAAAGATTTCACCTTATTTGACAACACAATAAAAAACCCCAACAATTGCCGGGGTTTGAAAAATTTACTTGAAAAGAAATTAAGCTATCTCTACATCAGCACCAGCTTCTTTCAGCTTGTTAGTAATTTCTTCAGCTTCTGCTTTAGAAACACCTTCTTTAATTGCTTTCGGAACTCCGTCAACCAGGTCTTTCGCTTCTTTCAATCCTAAACCGGTAAGTTCTTTAACGATCTTAACTACGTTCAGTTTAGAACCACCCGCACTCTTAAGGATTACATTGAATGCAGTTTTTTCTTCAGCAGCAGTTGCGCCACCGCCATCGCCGCTGGCCACTACAACAGCAGCTGCTGCGGGTTCAATTCCGTATTCTGATTTTAAGAAGTCGGCTAATTCCTGTACTTCCTTTACTGTTAAGGCCACCAGGCCTTCTGCTAATGTTTTTACGTCTGCCATTTGATTTAAATTTTTACCGTCTTCATTTTCCGTTCCGGTTATTTCCGGAAGGAATCTGACGGTGTGATTAAAAAAATTTGCCTTTATCGTCCCTCAGGCCTGGGTATATTCAATAAGCAACAACCATTTGCCAATCTGCAAATTGCCTGTTGTCAATTGCTAATTATTCAGCCGTTACTACTTCCCCTTTCTTCTCTGCATGATGCAATAAAGCAGCAATTACTCTCCTGGCCGGTGATTGCAGCAAGCCAATAACTTCCCCAATAAGTTCATTCTTGGTTTTTATTCTGGTAAGGGTTAAAAGATTTTCATCACCCTTGTACACATCCCCATTGATAAATGCTGCTTTCAGTTCCGGTTTCTCCCCTTTACTTGCTTTACGGAAAGAACTTATGATCAATGCCGGATCTTTTGGATTTTCAGAAAACATCAACGCAGTTACTTTATGTAAAGAATCGTACATGCCGGTATATTTCTCTGCATCCAGAGATTCCAACGCTTTTTTGATCAGGGTATTTTTGGCAACTTTCATTTCAACCTGTTTGTTGAAACAGGCATTGCGCAGCTTACCAACCTGTGCTACTGTTAACGACTCCGTATCGGTAACATAGAAATTATTGTATTGAGAAAACTTACCTTTCAGCAGTTCTATTACTTCGTTTTTTTGATCTTTAGTCATTTTATTAGATTTAGACTTTCTAAAATTTCAAACTCTTCGCAAGCCTCCCCTTCGGGGATTTAGTGGGTTTAATGAACAAACCCTTTTGTATCTATTGATATACCCGGACTCATGGTGCTGGCCATACTTACTCCTCTTAAATAAGTTCCTTTAGACGAAGATGGTTTTGCTTTAATGATTGCATTCAATAACTCCTGGCTGTTTTCTGCAATTTTATCTGGTGCAAAGCTTACCCGGCCAATGGATGCATGAATAATTCCGGCTTTATCAATTTTGAAAGCAATTTTTCCACCTTTTACTTCATTTACAGCTGCGGCTACATCATTGTTTACGGTACCTGTTTTAGGATTTGGCATCAGGTTTCTTGGTCCTAACACTTTACCCAACTTACCAATTTTAGGCATTACCTGGGGAGTGGCAATGATAACATCCACATCTACCCATCCACCTTCAATCTTGGTGATAAATTCATCAAGCCCTACATAATCTGCGCCGGCTGCTCTTGCTGCTTCTTCTTTATCGGGAGTACAAAGCACCAATACTCTTTTGGTTTTACCAGTTCCGTGAGGCAGTTTTACTGTGCCACGGATAGCCTGGTCAGCTTTTTTGGGATCCACACCCAACCGGATATGCAGATCAACTGAAGCATCAAATTTGCAGGTGGTTACATCTTTTACCAAAACAGATGCTTCTTTAAGGCTATAGTATTTGCTGCCGTCAACTTTTGTTTGCGCAACTTTTCTTTTTTTACTGAGGAATGACATTGTAATTCGTTTTAAAAGTTTTTTCTAAAGTCCCCTTTAGAGGATTTAGAGGCTTAGTTTTCCCACGGAGCTTTTCCATCTACTGTAATTCCCATGCTGCGGGCAGTACCTGCTACCATTTTCATAGCGCTTTCTACAGTAAAGCAGTTCAGGTCGGGCATTTTGTCTTTAGCAATTGCCTCTACCTGGTTCCAGTTTACCTTACCTACTTTATCGCGGTTAGGTTCTTTGGATCCGCTTTGCAGTTTTGCTGCTTCCAGCAGTTGAACGGCTGCCGGAGGTGTTTTGATTATAAAATCAAAACTTTTATCGTTATAAACTGTGATTAATACCGGGAGAACTTTTCCCATTTTATCCTGTGTACGGGCATTGAATTGTTTGCAGAATTCCATGATATTAATTCCCTTGGAACCCAATGCCGGACCGATCGGAGGTGCGGGGTTGGCCTGTCCACCCTTGCACTGAAGCTTAACAAAGCCAGATACTTCTTTTGCCATTTTCTTTTGATTTATTGGTTCAACCGACCTTTCATTTCAACAACTACTTGGTCTCCCAAATTCCTCTATCCACCTAAAGCGGATTTCTAAAGAACTTATTTGGGCGGCAAAGATAGGGGCAAATAGCTTAATGAAAAAAGGTTTTGAAAAAGTTTTTTTAGTTGATACTATATCCTGTTTATGCCCTTTTGCTATTAACTCCCTTCCGGCACTCAGGCTCCATTCCTGTTTCTGAATTCTTGTTTCTGAATTCATCTCAAATGCTTTAAACACTATCTTCTTAAAAAATCAGCATACACCACCTGCATCAGGGCTTTGGAAATAGTGACCATGGCAGGATTTGTTTTTCCTTCTTCAAAAACAACCCGCCTGCCTGTATTATCAAAAAGTAAACGACTGCTGTCTGTAACAAATCCAATCCCGTCATTGAATGTAAAAAAAGCCCAATGACCGGATGAAGAATCAAAAAGGTTTTTACTGAATGGAAACGGATTTTGTGAAAATCCCATTTGCTGAATCAAACTGCCTGCAATATCTAACTGGCTCACTGTTTTTTTAACTAATGCATTTTGTTTTTTCAATGCACCACCCAGCCATAAAACAGGTATCCGGAAATCATCAGCTTTTTTGCCGGTTATTGGTAAATAATGCCCATGATCGGCTGATATAATAACCAGGGTATTGTTCCAGGAGGGCAGTTTTTTTAATTCATTTATAAAATAAAAAATGACTGAATCTGAAAAATGAAGAGAATTTAAAAATTTTGATTGCTTATCCTTGCCTTTAAAAAAAAGCCTGGCAGAGGTCTCAAAGGGTTCATGACTGCTGAGTGAAAGCCAGGTAGTAAAAAAGGGTTGTTTTAAACCGGGGAGATCTTCAAGGATTTTTTTCACTACCACATCATCATGGGCTCCCCATTTTGAATTCATGTCTTCTTTTTTAAAATCACTTTTTGTGGTGAAGTGTTGAAAATCCTGTGCGGTAAGATAGCTTTTGATATTGGCAAATTCGGGTTCACCGCCATAATAAAAGCTGGTAGTATATCTGTTATCCAGGAATATTTTTCCCAGGCCGGGGAGCTTCGAAGTTTTCTCCGGGTAATTAACAATAGATCCTTTGGGCAAAGCCGGGTAGCTGCTTAATACAGCGCTGATCCCTTTATCTGTTCTATCGCCGGAAGAATAACAGTTACTGAAATAAATTCCTTCCTTTCTCCATTTACGAAATTCAGGAATTATAAATTTTCCTTCCAACTGCATATCCAATACCTTTTCAGTAAAGCTTTCCCACACTATTAATACCACATTCGGCATTGCTGTATCAGTAATAGTCACTACCTGTTCAGTTTTATTCCCGGTTTCAAAAAGAACTCTGGTTTTATCTGATGCCTCTTGTTCATTTAAATATTCATAAGGATTTTCTTTCAGTTGATTCATCATGGTTACAGAATACATAAAATTCCAGGATGCATTCAGTGCGGCATTATTTGCATACTGGTTATTGCTGAAGAATACACTGCTTTGATTTAATGGTGATAATTGCACCCCTCCGCGAACAGGGATGATCAGTAAGCCGGTAAACAATAATACTATAACTAACTGAACCAACTTAAAACGCCTCACCTGTAACAATCCAATTGACCTGTTGATTATTCGGTTAAATATCCAAAGCAATAAAAAGTAAACAAGTAAAAATCCGGATAATATCCAGATCAGGGGCAGGTGGCTTATGGAAGCCCACACTTCTTTTGGATTAGCTAAATATTTCAACGGAGTGAAGTCCAGCCTGACGCCCCAGGCTTTGTAAATTTCAGCATCTGCAATTATTAATAATAACTGAATGAAAAGTATAATGCCGGTGTAAATGACATAAATCCTTTTTTCCCGGAATAAGGGAATAAATAAACCGGCCAGCACAAATAAACATGGCAGGATGGTAATATATGCAGCCATGGAGAGATCCATTTTTACCCCATACCAAAGACTTTGAAATATTAATTGTGAGGGAGTGTGCAGGGCAGCCTGTGAGGTAGTTAAAAGAAAAAAAATCCTGCCCAGCTCAAAAAAAACCACCCAGGTAAAAAAATAAACCAGTAAAAAAAGTATCCTTTTCATCCAATGTATAAAATTAAAAAAGCAATCCATCCCCGGATTGCTTTTTTAAAAAATTTTTTAAAAGATCAACTGATCTTTTCCACCTGCATGTAGTTCAACTCTACAGGCGTTGACCGGCCGAATATTTTAACTGTCACTTTCAGTTTTTTCTTCTCATCATTCACTTCTTCAATCGTACCATTGAAATCATTAAATGGTCCTTCAATGATCTTGATGGTTTCTCCAACGATAAACGGTTCACTCATACTTACACCACCTGCTTCTGCCATCTCATCCATTTTACCCAGCATTTTATTTACCTCTGCTTTGCGTAAAGCTATGGGGTCCTCTTTGCCCAGGAAATGGATTACATTGGAAATGTTTTTAATCGTGTCCCTGATTTCATCAGAAAGTTTTCCTTCTGCAATCTCAATCATGACATAGCCGGGGTAATAGTTGCGTTCACGCATTACCTTCTTTCCGTTCTGTACTTTATAAACTTTTTCCACTGGAAGAAACACCTGTTTAACTATTTTGTCCCAACCACTGCGGGAAACCTCTTTATCGAGGTACTCTTTTACCTTTCTTTCTTTTCCGCTAACCACCCTCAAAACGTACCATTTGGTGTCGGCTTCCTGCGTACTTTGAATATTTTCTGTTTCCATTTTTAAAATAAATTATAAATGAATTTCAATCCACCATTTATGACCAGGTCCATCACCCAAATAATGGCCGTTATGATGATGGTAGCAAAAATTACTATGATGGTGGATTGCTGCAATTGAGCCCAGCTGGGCCAGGTTACTTTTTCCATGAGCTCTTTATAGCTCTCTTTAAAATACGTGGTGATGTTGTTCATTTTTTTTTAATATTTGATGTTCGATGCTAAGAGGCCGAATCAATTTCGAACCTCAAACCAAAAACCTCTGTCTATTTTGCACGGGCACTAGGATTCGAACCCAGATCTAAGGTTTTGGAGACCTTCATTCTACCATTGAAATATGCCCGTAGAAAAGAACTTACTAAAAGTACAAAGCACTCAGGTTTTCAAGCCTGAGTACTTTGCAAAATTATCAAACTGACCAAAAGTCCCCTTTAAGGGATTTCGTGGTATTATTTCAAAATCTCCGTTACCTGGCCCGCTCCTACTGTACGTCCGCCTTCACGAATGGCAAACTTTAATCCTTTTTCCATTGCAATAGGTTGAATCAGTTTTACGGTCAGTGAACAGTTATCACCCGGCATTACCATTTCAGTTCCTGCCGGCAATTCTACTTCACCGGTTACATCAGTTGTTCTGAAATAGAACTGGGGACGATATTTCTGAAAGAATGGCGTATGACGGCCGCCTTCTTCTTTACTAAGCACATATACTTCACATTTGAATTCAGTATGCGGAGTAATGGACCCTGGCTTACAGATAACCATTCCACGACGGATATCTTTCTTTTCAATACCACGCAGAAGTAAACCGGCATTATCACCTGCTTCACCCTCATCCAGCAACTTGCGGAACATTTCTACCCCGGTTACCGTAGAACTAAGCGGTTCCGGAATCAATCCTACAATTTCAACAGGTTCGCCTACTTTAATTCTGCCTCTTTCAATACGACCTGTGGCAACTGTACCTCGACCAGTAATTGAAAATACATCTTCAACACTCATCAGGAAAGGCAAATCCACCGGACGAGGAGGTAACGGAATATAAGTATCAACAGCAGTCATTAATTCATCAATGGCTGCTAACCATTTCTCTTCACCGGCCAATGCTCCTGTTGCAGATCCTTTTATGATTGGTGTTTTATCTCCATCAAATCCATAAAATGTCAATAACTCACGAATCTCCATTTCTACCAGCTCCAGCAGCTCAGGATCATCCACAAGATCAACCTTATTCATGAAAACCACCATACTGGGAACACCCACCTGGCGAGCAAGAAGGATGTGCTCTTTCGTTTGTGGCATTGGACCATCCGTTGCTGCAACTACCAGAATTGCGCCATCCATTTGAGCGGCTCCGGTAATCATGTTTTTAACATAATCAGCGTGTCCTGGACAATCAACGTGAGCATAGTGCCTGTTTGCAGTCTGGTATTCTACGTGGGCCGTATTAATAGTAATACCACGTTCCTTTTCTTCAGGAGCTGCATCAATTTCATCATATTTTTTTGCGGTAGCCAATCCTCTTTTTGAAAGGATGGTGGTTATCGCAGCAGTAAGTGTTGTTTTACCGTGGTCAATGTGGCCAATGGTTCCAACGTTCAGATGGGGTTTGTCTCGTTTAAAGGTCTCTTTTGACATGTTATCCGTTTTTAAGTTGTGTATACAATTTTAATATATAATGTAGTTAGCAACATTACTGCTTTCAGCTTCTGTTGCGTCGCACATTTCAACGTTCTGTAATCCAATTGAGCCGTTCATTAATCCCTGTAGCTATCAGGATGAAGGCTCAAACCTTCCGCTACTAATCAGATTGCTATTTCCCAAATC
>DATDPZ010000210.1:0-2769 GCA_035292525.1 Chitinophagaceae bacterium | reverse complement strand
AGATCATTGACATCGGCCCGATTATCCTGCTGTTTATTTTTATAGAACAGAACCTGGAGAAAGTACAGGTAAAATTTTTGTTTGCAGGATTCAACCTGCCACTGGTCATTTTAATCCTTATCGTCTTTTTCATCTGCTTTTATACTGCCAGGTCTTTTGTGAAGAAAAAAGAAAAAGCAAAAAGTCATAGCATCCCCGCCGTTGTAGCATCTTTTTGGTTTATGAATGAAACACCCTTTCTAATGATGCGGTAAAACGGGAAACCGGTCAGTGCGTTGAAGCCTGCCGGGTTATTCCGTTTGCTCTATTTCTCCGTAATAACTGTTGAGCTGTCGGCGCAACATATAAAAACGGATAAGGCCAAAAAACAGCAGCAATACGCTCAGTATTACCGATACATATCCGAGATTCATAACCGGATAAATATTTCCGATTTGAATAAATGCCACCCCACCCAGAAAAAGATAAATACAGGTTCGGATATAAGCGAACAAAGTTCTTTCGTTCGACAGCCGGGTACGCAGAATGGCAAGGTGATCCCGAAGTATCATTTTTTCATATGTTTTAAACTCATGAGGTAAAACCGGAATTTTAAATTTTCGTTTCATACAAATAATAATTTTTAGGTTTATTAAAACGGAAAATACAGGGGTATAATAAAGGAAGCCAGAATCCAGATTATTATATTCAGGGGCGTGCCAACACGCAAGTAATCACCAAACCTGTAGTTGCCCGGTGCATAAATAATGGCATTGGTCTGATAGCTCATCGGAGTCATAAAACTCAGCGATGAGGCAAACATGACGGCAATCAGAAACGGACGTTCGGACACCTCCATCATCTGGGCAATGCTGATGGCAATGGGGGCCATCAGGGCAGCCGTGGCATTATTTGACATGAAATTAGTAAACAGGAAACTGATTAAAAACAGAAAGGATAGTGTGATTTGCGGACCATATGAACCCAACAGATTAAAAATTCCTTCACCAAGAAGAACAGCACCACCGGTTTTTTCCAAAGCGGCTCCCATAGAAAGAACACCGGCCAGCAGAAATATTACTTTCCATTGTACGGCCAGGTAGGCTTCCTGCGGATTAATAATCCCGGTTAAAATCAATATTAAACAACCAACCAGCGCCGATACTACTATGGAAGTAATATTTAAAGCTGCTATACTAATGACGCCGGCAATAATAGCCAGTGTTAGCAGTTGCTTGTAAATTTTTACGCGGTTAAATGGCAACGGATCCGATACCAGCACCATGTCCCGGCTGTCAAAAAGTTCTGCATCCTGAAGTTCTTCAGCTGTCAGCATCAATAACATATCACCTTCTTTTAAAACAACATCAGCCAGATCTTCTTCTTCGCTGTGCCTGCGCTGGCGCAGTGCAAGTGCTGTTGCTTTGTTCTGTAGGGAAAAAACCAGCTGGCTGAATTTTTTTCCAGCATAAACTGTACCCGCCGGCAGCAAAACTTCATATACCTTTTTCCCGCTGTTGTATGATTGTGGCGGCTGCCACCTGTATTCCGCTTCCACCCAATATTTCCTGTCTGCCCTTAGCTTCTGCAGTTTTTGCGGTGTAGAAACAATTTTTACCACATCATTTTCCAGCAAAGTATAGCCCTCACCAATATCCTGCCAGTTGCCATGCTTCCTGACAGCAAGAGGTTTTATTTTGTATTTATTTACCAGGATAGAATCTGCAACGTTGATACCTGCATCCGGGCAATCATGGCCAATCCGGATTTCTGAAATGTATTCTGCCCCTGCACGTTTTGTCGCCTGTACATTTATTTGCTTTTGCCCGGGTAATAGTTTATACCCGAATGTAAACAAATAAATAAGCCCGGCGGCAGTCAGCCAGATAGCAGCACCTGAAAACTCAAACATACCAAAAGGCCTGAACCCATGAGTTTCGGCTATACTACTGACAAGTATATTGGTGGAAGTACCCACCAGGGTACAAACACCTCCCAGCAATGCGCCAAAAGAAAGCGGCATCAGGAATTTTCCCGGGTTAATTCCGGTTTCATCTGACAGTTTCAGCACTACCGGAATAAACAGAGTAACCACCGCCGTTACATTCACAAATGCTGACATGACAGTGGCAAATAATACAAGACAAACAATAGCTAAATAGCCATTGCGGCGTCCGGCCATCATTAGCAATCCAGTAAACCTGTTTAACAGCCCGGTTCTGAATGCTGCGGCACTGAGTACAAACATGCAGCCCACCGTGATAGTGGCCGGATTGTTGAATCCTGAAAAACCTTCCTGAGGAGTGAGAATACCGGTCACAATGAATAAGGCCATGATGAGGATGGCCGTGGTATCAATGGAAAAGTATTCCTTCAGAAACAATATGATGCCCAAAAGGATGATTCCAAAAGTGAGTAACAGTTCGAGGGATAAATCCATATACCCGGATTCAGTTTGAAATCATTTTTATAATACGTTGACCGAAAGTTATAAAATTAGATTCGATTTTGTGTTTTACAATCCGAATAATCCTATCCTAATGAGTCTGCTCCTATATAGCAACTAATTTTTTATAATCTTACTCATGTAGGGAGGAGACTGACTCGTTTGAAAAGTAATTATTACCTGTAGATAAATACAAACCAGTTAAAATTTGTAAGCTGAATAGCCCGCATCTTACTCCTAATCTTTCGCAATCTTATTATAACTCGCTACCAACCCACGAATAAGTGAAGAACTGAATCCCTGGTGCTCCATTTCATTCAGACCGGCAATGGTACAGCCTTTAG
>DATDPZ010000209.1:0-6158 GCA_035292525.1 Chitinophagaceae bacterium | reverse complement strand
CCAAACGGTGGTGATAACGGGTGTAAGCAACGCAACCAGTATTCAGAAAACACCCGTACCCGTTACAGTGGTAAAAAAAGCAGAACTGTTGCAGACAGCCTCTTCAAATATTATTGATGCCCTGTCGAAAAAATCAGGCATGGCACAATCAGGCACCGGGCCGGGTATTTCAAAACCTATTATCCGTGGGCTTGGTTATAACCGTGTAGTGGTCATAAACGAAGGTGTAAGACAGGAAGGACAACAATGGGGAGATGAACATGGAATTGAAATTGATGAAATGAGTGTATCCCGTGTAGAAATTTTGAAAGGTCCTGCTTCTTTGATGTACGGAAGCGATGCACTGGCCGGTGTGATCAACCTGATTACAAACGTGCCGGTGGCAGCAGGTACCATTAAAGGAAACCTGTTAATGAACTATCAAACCAATAACAGGCTCTTTGGACTTAATTCAAATATTGCCGGGAATATTGATGGGATCAACTGGAATCTGTATGGCAGTATCAAAAATGCCGGTGATTACAAAAACCCGTTTGATGGCCGGGTGCTGAATTCAAGATTAAATGAAAAAAATTTTGGTGGCTATATGGGCATTAATAAAAAATGGGGATTCAGTCATTTGATCTTTAGTAGTTTTAATCAGAACGTTGGATTGGTGGAAGGGAGCAGGGACAATGCTACTGGTAAATTCCTGCTTTACGCCGGCTCAGCTTTGGAAAGAATTGCCACAAATGCTGATCTGAAAGAAAGGTCAGTTTTTATTCCATATCAAAACATCAGGCATAATAAAATTATCAGTGATAATAATTTTACCATCAAAAAAAGCCGGCTGAAGCTGAATGTAGCTTATCAGAATAATTTGCGTAAAGAATTTGGTAACCCCGGAGATGAAAATGAATCTGAATTGTATTTTGATCTAAAGACAATCAATTACAACATTCAGTTTGTATTTCCGGAAATGAATGAGTGGCATACTACAGTTGGTGTAAGCGGAATGTATCAGACTAATATCAACAGAGGAGAAGAAGCGATCATTCCGGCCTATAATTTTTTTGATATCGGCAGTTTTGTTTATATGCAACGGTTTTATGAAAAGATAACACTGAGTGGGGGCGCCAGATATGACAGTCGTTCTATCCACTCAAAAGAATTGTTTGACGGTACGAACCTGAAATTTGAAGCATTCAACCGGTCTTTCTCTAATATTTCAGGAAGTGCAGGGATTAGTTATGAAGTTGATAAATATCTTACAATCAAAGCTAATATTGCAAGAGGTTTCAGGGCGCCATCGCTGGCAGAGCTGGCAAGTAATGGTGCACATGAAGGAACCAACCGGTATGAGTATGGTGACAGAAATTTAAATTCTGAAACCACCGGACAATTTGATGCAGGCTTCCATGTGGATTATGAGCATTTCAGTCTTGGTTTAAATTCTTTTTACAACAGGGTGAATGATTTTATTTTTTATAGAAAACTGGAATCAAGATTTGGAGGCGACTCCCTTGTGAACGTAAATGGTGAAGACCTGATGGCATTTAAATTTGGACAGGTGGATGCTTCACTAAAGGGATTTGAATTTAATCTTGATATTCATCCCCATCCTTTTCACTGGCTGCACTTTGAGAATACTGTTTCATTTGTTCGGGGAAAGTTTACAGAAAAAATAGATGGCAGCAACAATCTTCCCCTTATTCCGGCCACAAGGCTCTTAAGTGAACTAAGGGCAAATTTTAAAAAAACAGGAAACAATTTCCGCAACTTTTATTTTAAGTTAGAGATGGATAGAAATTTTAAGCAGAACAAACCTTTTTTTGCTTATGACACAGAAACTCCGACAGCTGCTTATACTTTGTTGAACACTGGCGCAGGAGTTGAGTATTACAAAAAAGATAAGACGATATTCAGTATACATGTAGCTGCCATTAACCTAACCAATACAGCCTACCTGCATCATCTGAGCCGGTTAAAGTATACTGATGAGAACCTGGTAACAGGAAGAGCAGGCGTATTCAATATGGGGAGAAACTTTTCTTTAAAAGTGAATGTACCTCTGAATTTCAGGAATAAATAAATGATCAATAACTTTAGAAATGGAAATTACTTTTAATACACCTGCATTACTGTTTCCTGCCATCAGTCTTTTATTACTTGCATATACCAACCGTTACCTGGCTTTAGCCAACCTGATCAGGAAATTACATGATGAATATATGCGGGGCGAGAAAAATCATTTGCTGCTGAAACAGATCAGAATACTAAAAGTCAGGATCAACCTGGTAAGACAGATGCAGGCTTTGAGTGTATTGAGTTTTCTGTGTTGTGTGATTACTATGTACGGAGTGTATATGCAATGGGAGCAGGTTGTAACATTTGTTTTTGCATTAAGCTTACTCAGTTTACTGGCTTCCCTGATCATTTCATTAGTGGAGATCACACAAAGCACCAAAGCACTGGAACTGGAAATAAGCGATATGGAAGAACTGGAAAACACCAATTTTTTTACGGAAGTCTGGAAAGGGAAAGAGGAGAACAAAAAGTAAAAACCGTATTCAAACTATTTTACCGGGCCATTTAAAGTGTGTTGCTGATCTTTAAAACAGACCGCCAGCTTCTGCCATTCAAGACTTCCTTCAGTCCGTTTGATTTCAGGATCTGTTTTGCCGTGCTGCTTCTCATACCGGATTCACAGCAAAGCACTATTGGTTTATTCATTCCTTTAATCCTGGCAATATTTGCAGTAATCCTGTCAACCGGAATATTTACAGAACCCGGCACTTTACCCTGGTCAAATTCATGAGGCGTTCTTACATCTATAACCCTTGCGCCATTTTTAATCGCTTCTTTTATTTTTTTCTTCCCGAATAAAAATCCTAACATGCCTGAAAGTTTAAGCAACTATAGTTAATTTTTTTCTTTCTCCAATCTGCTGGCGCCACATGGCAAAATACAACCCTTTTTCTTCCACCAGTTTTTCATGATTACCCGTTTCCACAATATCTCCTTTTTCCAGTACATAGATCCTGTCTGCATGCATAATGGTGGATAGCCGGTGAGCAATCAGGATTGTGATCTGGTTTCCCATGGCCGAAACATTTCTCATGGTGGCAGTAATTTCTTCTTCTGTTATGGAATCAAGCGAAGAAGTGGCTTCATCAAAAATTAAAAGTTTGGGATTTCTTAAAAGTGCCCTTGCAATGGAAAGCCGTTGCTTTTCACCGCCGGATAATTTTAATCCACCTTCCCCGATCATGGTATCTAATCCTTTTTCTGCTCTTGCCAGTAAATTCTGGCAAGCTGCTTTTCTCAATACTTCCTGTAATTCTTCTTCTGTTGCTGCCGGATTTACAAACACAAGGTTTTCTTTTATCGTACCGGAAAAGAGTTGTGTATCCTGTGTTACAAACCCGATCTGGTTTCTGAGATCTTCAAAATTAATATTGTTTTCATCTTTTCCGTTATATAGAATTTTTCCTTTCTGCGGACGATACAGGCCTACCAGTAATTTCATCATAGTGGTTTTTCCGGCACCGGAGGGGCCAACAAAAGCAACTGTTTCCCCGGTTTTTACTTTAAAGCTGATATTATTGATAGCATGTTGAGTTGCAGTTTGGTGTTTAAACATGACATTATTAAATTCCAGTTCTTCAATAGGCCCAAGATGTAAGGGATTAGCCGGTTGTGCTTCGGGAGCTTTTTTCATCAGGTTGTCAAAATTTTCCAGGGAAGCCTGCGCTTCCCGGTAGGCAAGAATGATATTCCCGATTTCCTGTAAAGGGCCGAAAACAAAAAAAGAAAAGATCTGCATGGTTACTAATTGTCCGGCATCCATCGTACCTCTGAAAATCAAAAACAATAAAAGAAAAAGAATAACCTGTCTTAATGTGTTAACAAAAGTGCCCTGTATAAAACTGATGCTTCTGATTCTTTTTACTTTGGTGAGTTCAAGTCCGAGTATCTTAAAAGTATTTTTGTTTAACCTACCTACTTCCTGCCGGGTTAATCCAAGACTTTTTACCAATTCAATATTTCTAAGAGATTCAGTAGTGGCGCCTGCAAGTGCGTTGGTTTGTCCAACAATAAGTTTTTGAATTGTTTTTACTTTTTTGCTCAGCAGGTTTGATATGACTGTGAGTAAAAATATACCGCTGAAATAAATTACCGGTAAACGCCAGTCAATCCGGAAAGCATAAACAGCAACAAAAAAAATCCCAACGATGACAGGGAATAAAACATTAATAAATGAAGAAACAAATCTTTCGGTATCAGATCTTACTTTGGTTAAAATACTTAGCGTTTCACCACTGCGGGCATCTTCAAATTCCTGGTAAGGGAGTTTCATGGCATGCTGAAGTCCCTGTGTAAATACGGTAGCACCGAATTTTTGTGTGATGACGTTTAGAAAATAATCCTGGAATGCTTTTGCTATCCTGCTGATCATGGCAACTGAAATAGAAGCCAGTAATAACCACATGACACCGTATAACATTTCTTGTTTTCCTGCCTTGTTGGTGACGCTGGCTTTTAAATATAAAAAATCAGTCCAGCCGGTATGGCCGGGAGGAGTCTGGATGGACTGGTGATAATTAGCCAGGTTCACCAGCTTTCCAAAGATGATGGGATCAACCAGGGAGAAACCAATATTTACAGCAGCAAGAAATAAGACCAGAACTACCAGCCATTTAAAAGGTAATAAATAACGAAAAAGTATTTTCATGAAATGAAAAAAATTAATCAACGAATATACGAATCTGAAGTTGAAATCAATTCCGGACAGCAAAGGTGATTAGTCAAAAATTACTGTTGAAATGGAATCAGGAGAAGTCAGGGATGACTGCTGGTTATTAAATGCGGTAAGCTGGTTAAAAAGTTTTGGATTGCTGATATAGCCATTTAGTTTTCCCGAACATACCAGGAAAGAAATAAGGTTATCCGGATGAAAAGTAACCGGGTTTTGCATAGCCATTAATTTTTTTGCGCCTTCCAGGGTTACGCTATAGGCATGTGTACAATCATGAAACCCGGCTTTTGCAATCTGGGCAGAGACAGGAGATGCGTAATAGTTTTTAAAAATATCCCTGTTTAATTTCAGTTGTGTATGATGCGGGATAAGCGTTAAAATAAGCCGGTTTAATTTTTCTTTCCAGCCAAATTGATCATGCTTTTCATAACCGAGGTATAACATTTCCCAGTCTGCTGGTAATTCCCGGACAATAGCTGAAAATTTTTTCAGTTCTTCTACGACGGGAATAGCATCATCTTCAAAAATCAATGTTCTTGCGAAATTATTTTTTATGATATAGTCATAAATTTTAAAATGACCCAGTGAGCAACAAAGCATGCCCAGTGAAATTTCCTGTGGTTTTTTATAATATTTCCGGTAAGCTTCGGTGGAATAGAGTCCTTCATTCTTTAAAATTTCCATCGAAGTATGCTCTTTGTCAATACCGTAAAAGAATTCATAGTTTAATCCTTCAAATGTTTTTTTGAAATAAGCCATACGGTCGGTAAGGCGTGGCAGGGTTAATACCAGTATTTTATCGTAATAATTATTAAGCGAATCAAATAGTCCGGACATAAATACAAATATAAGTGTAACCAGTGAGTTGTTATAATATCATGATTAAGCTCCCCAGCCTTCCCTGTCCAGGCTCCTGTATTGAATGGCTTCAGCAAGATGTTCGGCCCTGATCTGTTCACTTCCTGCCAGGTCTGCAATGGTACGGGACACTTTTAAAATCCGGTCGTAGGCTCTTGCCGAAAGATTAAGTTTTTCCATAGCGTGTTTCAACAGGTTTTGTGATGCTGTATCAATCACACAGATTTCTTTAAGCATCTTACTGCTGATTTGTGCATTGCAATAAATGCCGGGATTGTTTTTATACCGCCCGGCTTGTTTTTCCCTGGCAGCTACTACCCGTTCGCAAATGGATGCGGATTTTTCCGAAAGTCTCGAATCAGTAAGTTCATTGAAGGCCACCGGGGTTACTTCCACATGCAGATCAATCCTGTCGAGCAGGGGCCCGGAAATTTTATTTAAATATTTCTGCACTGCACCGGGCGGACAAGTACATTCTTTTTCAGGATGATTAAAAAAACCGCAGGGACAGGGGTTCATACTGGCAATAAGCATAAAAGATGCAGGAAAATCCAAAGCTATT
>DATDPZ010000208.1:0-44014 GCA_035292525.1 Chitinophagaceae bacterium | reverse complement strand
TTATGCCGGTACCAATACCGGAGTTTACATGCTGAATAAAAACATAAATCGCTTTGAAAAACTTGCCGGAAGTTCGGGCCAGATTGGAAATTTTATATTGAACGGAAATGACTTATTGGTAGCAGCAGCAGACAACGGATTGCAAAAAATAAAAGGAGGAAAAATTGTACCGGTAATTACCAGTGTCAATTATAACTTTAACATGAATGGATTTCAGCGGTCAAAAAAAGATACAACTCTTTTTTATTGTTCGTTGAGAAGCGGGACAGCCATTGTGAAATACAATCCTCTTAATGGCACATATTCTATTCTGTCATTTAGTCCCAATATCTCCATAAGCAATTTAGTTAATATTGAAACTGAAGAAGGGAATTTATGGATTCCGGGAGAAAATCCGGGAGAAGTCAGATTACTAAAACTCTATGAAAACGGAGTATCTCATTCACTTGAAACAGCTCCTATAGTAGTTTATAATAGTTCTCATGGCTTGCCAGGAAAACCAATTTTCATGGTGGTATATGACGGAAAATCATATTACTATTCTGAAAAAGATTCCATTTTTATTTTTGATAAAAATCAAGACCGGTTTATCCAGGATAAAAATGCCATTTGGAGTAAATCATTTGTCAACAATGCCACTGGCACTGCCATTCATGAACCCGATCGGCTGGGAAGAATTTGGGCCAATTCCGGTTCAGGGGTTTATGTTAAACTTCCCACGGCAGATGGATCGGTAAAAATTATTGATGCCCCTTTCCGGGAATTGAGAAAAAACTATCCTGTATGGAGCATTACTCCCACCATTGATAAAAACGGTAAGGAAGTAGTTTGGTTTAGTGGCAATGAAGGCATCATTCGTTATGATGGAAATTTAACGGAATCCAAAGTGGATAGTATCCATACAATTATCCGTAGCATAACACTGAATGAAGATTCTGTTTTTTATTCCGGCCTTGATCTTACACCCGATGAGCCGGATTTTTCACATAAATGGAATACAGTTCGTTTTCAGTTTGCCGCTCCGTTTTTCAAACAGGAAAATGAAACTTTATTTTCCACTTACCTGGATGGCTGGGATAAAGGATGGAGTGAGTGGAGCAAACAAAATTTCCGTGAGTATGGAAATCTTTCAGGCGGCACTTACACGCTACGTGTAAAATCAAAAAATATTTATGATGTAGAAAGTGCGGAGGTTACTTATACATTTTCTGTTTCACCCCCCTGGTATGGCAGCTGGTGGGCATATATATTATATGCAATTGCAGCAATTGCCATTGTTTATGCCATCGTCCGCTGGCGTACGCATCAGTTACATGAGAAACATCGTGAACTGGAAAAAATTGTGGCTGAACGAACTTATCAGTTAAGCCATCGTGTAGAAGAACTGGCTGTGATTAACAGTGTGCAGGAAGGGCTGGTAAGTGAAATGAATATGCAGGGAATCTATGAACTGGTGGGAGAAAAGATCCGGGAGATTTTTGATGCCCAGGTTATTGATATAGTAACCTATGATAGTAAAACAAATCTTCTTGAAGACCGCTATGCTTTTGAAAAAGGTGACCGCACATTGGTTGGAAGCTGGGAACCAAAAGGATTCAGAAAACATGTGATCGATACAGGGCAATTATTACTGATCAATAAAGATCTCGATAACAAAAGTATAGAGTTTGGTAGCAATGTAATTCATGGAGAACAACCTAAATCTGCTTTATTTGTTCCAATGATTTCCGGTGGTAATGTGACCGGCATGATCAGCTTGCAGAATCTTGATAAGGAAAATGCTTTTTCTGATTCTTCAGTTAGTCTGCTTACTACTTTAGCTAATAGTATGA
This sequence comes from Chitinophagaceae bacterium, assembly GCA_035292525.1. Classification (GTDB taxonomy): domain Bacteria; phylum Bacteroidota; class Bacteroidia; order Chitinophagales; family Chitinophagaceae; genus VBAS01. The sequence continues at coordinate 42,182 of DATDPZ010000208.1, read as the reverse complement.
GTGTGGCACTGGAAAGTGCAAGACGTTTTGACGAAACAACAAGGCTATTAAAAGAAACAGAACAACGTACCGCAGAATTGGCTGTGATTAATAGTGTACAAGATGGACTTGCCCGGGAACTGGATATGCATGGTATTTATAAACTTGTTGGCGATCGTTTATGCACTTTATTTCCGGATTCTCAAACACTGGTTATACGGACATTTAACCATTTATCCAATCAGGAATATTTTGAATATTTTATTGAAAAGGGAGAGCATATGAAAGTTGACCCTCGTCCTTTCATGTGGGCCAATATACAACTCATTCAAACAAAACAAGCATTACTGATAAATGAGGATTATGTTGAAACTGCAAAAAAATACGGAGGTACAGGAGTTACCAAAGGGCAACCTCCCAGATCGGCTGTCTTTGTGCCAATGATTGTCGGTGAAGTAGTCAAAGGATCAATCAGCCTTCAAAATGTAGATAAAGAATTTGGATACAGTGATTCTGATTTACGATTACTGACAACTCTTACCAACAGTATGAGTGTTGCTTTGGAAAATGCAAGACTCTTTGATGAAACCAATCGTTTACTGAAAGAAACAGAACAGCGCAACGCTGAATTAGCAGTCATCAACAGTGTGCAGGATGGCCTGGTAAGAGAGATGGATATGCAGGGTATCTATGAACTGGTGGGAGAAAAGATCCGCGAAATTTTTGATGCGCAGGTGATTGATATTGTTACTTACGATAAAAAAGCCAACCTGATCGAAGACCGCTATGCTTATGAAAAAGGAGACCGGTCCTTACTGGGCCCCAGACCTCCCAAAGGATTCAGAAGACATGTTATTGAAACTAAAACCCTGTTGCTGCATAATGAAAATGTAGAACAGGCCATGAAAGATTATAACAATGAAATACTCATAGGCGAAGTTCCCAAATCGCAGGTCTATGTGCCCATGATTGCCGGCAGTGAAGTGAACGGTATTATTAGTTTACAAAATATAGATCATGAACAGGCTTTTTCAGAATCAGATGTTCGTCTGTTAAATACACTGGCCAATAGTATGAGTATTGCACTGGAAAGTGCCCGCCTATTTGATGAAACCAAACGATTGCTGAAAGAAACCGAACAACGCAATGCAGAGTTGGCCGTTATCAACAGCGTACAGGATGGCCTGGTGAGAGAAATGGATATGGAAGGCATTTATGAATTAGTGGGAGAAAAGATCCGGGAGATTTTTGATGCCCAGGTTATTGATATTGTGATGTACGATCGTAAAACTAAAATGATCGAAGACCGCTACTCTTATGAAAAAGGTGACAGAACATTGCTGGGTCCAAGAAAACCATTTGGTTTCAGAAAACATGTGATCGAGAACAAAGTGGAGATGATGATCAACAGGGACCTGGAAAAATTAAGTGTAGAATATAACAGCCCGGTCATTCAGGGAGAAACACCCAAATCCATGATCATGGTTCCGATGATTGCAGGTAGTAATGTAACCGGAATTATCAGTTTGCAGAATATAGATCATGAAGATGCTTTCTCCGAATCTGATGCACGTCTTATAAATACACTGGCCAATACCATGAGTATTGCTTTGGAAAGTGCCAGGCTCTTTGATGAAACTAAACGACTTTTAAAGGAAACCAAACAACGTAATGCGGAGTTGGCAGTTATCAACAGTGTGCAGGACGGACTGGTAAGAGAAATGGATATGCAGGGTATTTATGAACTGGTGGGAGAAAAGATCCGGGAGATTTTTGATGCCCAGGTTATTGATATTGTTACATACGACAGCAGAACAAATCTTATTGAAGACAGATACTCCTATGAAAAAGGAGATCGTTCATTGCTGGGCCCAAGAGCGCCAAAAGGATTCCGGAAACATGTAATTGATACCGGCCAGCTTTTACTCCATAATGACAACGTGGAAAGAGCCATGCGGGAATTTGATAATGAAATTATGATTGGCGAAATGCCAAAATCTCAGGTGTACGTACCGATGATCACCGGTGGGGAAGTTAATGGTATTATCAGCCTGCAAAATATAGATCATGAACATGCATTTTCAGAATCAGATATCCGGTTAATAAATACATTAGCCAATACTATGAGTATTGCATTAGGAAGTGCAAGGTTATTTGATGAAACAAAAAGATTATTAAAAGAAACAGAACAACGTACCGCAGAACTTTCTGTGATCAATAGTGTGCAGGAAGGTTTGGTTCGTGAAATGGATATACAGGGAATCTATAACCTTGTAGGTGAAAAAATGAGGGCCATTTTTAATGCACAGGTTTTTGATATAGTTACATATGATAAAGCAACGGGTCTGATTGAAGATAGATATACCTATGAAAAAGGCGACCGTACATTACTGGGTCCAAGACCATTAAAAGGATTCAGAAAACATGTTATTGAAAAAGCTGCACCATTAGTCATTAATAATAATTTGGGTGAACAAAGATTGATCTATGATCAGAAAGTAATTACAGGCGAAGGGGCAAAATCATTGGTAATGGTTCCAATGATCGCAGGCGGTGAAGCAACAGGTGTGATCAGTTTACAAAACCTTGACCAGGAAAATGCATTTCCGGATTCTGATGTGCGTCTTTTAGGAACCCTTGCCAGCAGTATGAGTGTGGCCCTGGAAAATGCAAGACTCTTTGATGAAACAACAAGACTATTAAAAGAAACAGAACAGCGTACTGCTGAATTAGCTGTTATCAACAGTGTGCAGGATGGATTGGCAAAAGAACTGGATATACAGGGAATTTATGATCTGGTAGGAGAACGAATCAGGGCATTATTCGATGCACAGGTGGTAGCCATCGCCACTTTTGATCATGAAAATCAAACAGAGAAATTTCAATACATGGTTGAAAAAGGCGAACGGTTTTATGCAGAGCCAAGGCCGTTGGGTAAATTAAGATTGCACCTGATAAAAACCCGGCAGAAGATCATCATCAATAAACTGGAAGAAGGCTATGCCTGGTTTGGTTCAGAAGTAATTCCCGGAACCGAACCAATAAAATCAGCGGTATTTGTTCCATTAATTATCGGAGACAAGATCACCAGTTATGTAACGCTTCAGAATATCGACAGGGAGAATGCATTTAGTGAATCAGATATAAGGTTATTGGAAACTTTAGCCAACAGCATGAGTGTAGCCCTTGAAAATGCAAGACTCTTTGATGAAACTACCAGACTATTAAAAGAAACAGAACAACGTACAGCGGAATTAGCGGTGATTAACAGTGTACAGGATGGTCTGGCAACTGAGTTGGATATCCAGGGTATTTATAATCTGGTGGGTGACCGGATCAGGGATCTCTTCGACGCACAGGTGGTAGCTATTGCCACTTTCAATCATGAAGATGCAACAGAAAAATTTCAGTACATAGTAGAAAAAGGTGAACGTTTTTACCCGGAAGCAAGGCCATTTGATAAATTAAGAACACATCTGATCGCTACCCGTCAGAAAATTTTAATTAACTCTGATTTCATTGAAGCCTATAATAAGTTTGGGATGAAAGCTGTTAGCGGCACTGCACTTCCTAAATCTGCCTTATTTGTTCCATTGAGTATAGGAGATAAAATTACCAGCTATGTAACGCTGCAAAATATTGACAAGGAAAATGCATTCAGCGATTCTGATGTGCGATTACTGGAAACACTGGCCAACAGTATGAGTGTGGCATTGGAAAATGCCAGGCTCTTTGATGAAACCAATCGCCTGCTGAAAGAAACTGAGCAACGTACTGCAGAGCTGGCGGTGATCAATAGTGTTCAGGGAGGATTGGCAAAAGAACTTGATATGCAGACAATTTATGAATTGGTGGGAAATAAAATTCAGGAAGTATTTAATGCACAGGCGGTTTTAATCTGCACTTTTGATCATGAAAACAAGACGGAGCATTTTAACTATCATATTGAAAAAGGAGAAATCTCCTATCCCGCCCCAAGGCCCTACGACAAATTAAGACAACACCTTATTGACCATCGGGAGAGAATTTATATAAGTGATCATAATGAAACCACTGCTGCGCAATATAATATGAAAGTGGTACCGGGTACACAACTTCCAAAATCATTATTATTTGTGCCCCTGATTTCGGGTGACAAAGTAAAGAGTTATGTCAGTCTTCAAAATATTGATACAGCAAACGCATTTTCTGAATCTGATGTACGTCTACTTGAAACATTAGCCAACAGTATGAGTGTGGCATTGGAAAATGCAAGGCTATTTGATGAAACTAATCGTTTATTGAAAGAAACTGAACAACGTACTGCTGAGTTGGCTGTCATCAACAGCGTACAGGAAGGCCTGGTTCGGGAAATGGATATGCAGGGTATTTATAACCTGGTTGGTGACAGAGTGCAAACCCTTTTCAATGCCCAGGTTGTCCTTATTTCAACTTTTGACTCTGATTATAAGATGGAACACTTCAATTACTTTTTTGAAAATAATGAAAAAGTGAAAGCCGAGCCGCGACCCATTAATAAGTTTAGACAACTTTTGATTGACAAAAAACATACTATTCATATAGCAACAGAAGAAGAAGCCATAAAAGATTATGGATTATCGCCTATTGGAGATACAAAAATGACAAAGTCATTGTTATATGTACCCCTTCTGACTGGCAGTATTATCAGGGGTTATGTTAGTCTTCAGAATATAGATATAGAACATGCTTTTTCCGATTCCGATATCCGCTTACTGGAAACACTGGCCAACAGCATGAGTGTGGCGCTGGAAAATGCAAGACTCTTTGATGAAACAAACCGTTTACTGAAAGAAACAGAACAGCGTACAGCCGAGCTGGCTGTTATAAACAGTGTACAGGATGGATTAGCCAAAGAACTGGATATTCAAGGTATTTACGACCTTGTTGGCGACCGGCTTTGCAGTTTATTCCCCGATACACAAACCCTGGTGATCCGCACTTTTGACCACGAAACCGGTCTGGAACATTTCCAGTATGCTATTGAGAAAGGCGAACGGCTGATAATTGAACCCAGACAATTTATGTGGGCTAACCAGCAACTGATCCGAATGAAAAAGCCCATTGACATTGAAGAAAATTATTTAAGAACGGCTCAGAAATTCGGAGGTACGGGTGTTACCAAAGGCAAGCCACCAAAATCTGCCGTGTTTGTTCCTATGATGGTAGGCGACCTGGTAAAAGGTTCTATCAGTCTTCAAAATGTGGACAGAGAAAATGCATTTAATGAATCTGACCTGAGGTTACTGACCACCATTACCAACAGCATGAGTGTGGCTCTGGAAAATGCCAGGCTCTTTGATGAAACCCATCGCCTGCTGAAAGAAACAGAACAACGGACAGCAGAACTGGCCGTCATCAACAGTGTACAGGATGGCCTGGTACGGGAAATGAATATGCAGGCTATCTACGATCTGGTTGGTAACCGGATCTGCGAACTGTTCGATACACAAACTGTTTTGATCCGCACATTTGACCACAGAACCAGCCAGGAGATCTGGCAATATGTTATTGAAAAAGGAGAACGCTTATACAGTAACCCGAGACCAATTATCTGGGCTAATAAAAGACTGATTGAAACAAAACAATCATTGCTCATTAATGAAAATTACCTGGCAACTGCCCAGAAATACGGTGGTTCCGGAGTAAGTAAAGGACTGCCTCCCATGTCAGCACTCTTTGTACCGATGATTGTGGGTGATATTGTAAAAGGTTCTGTCAGTCTGCAGAATGTAGAAAAAGAAAATGCGTTTACCGATTCAGACCTCCGGCTTTTAACTACACTTACCAACAGTATGAGTGTGGCTCTGGAAAATGCCCGGCTCTTTGATGAATCCAACAGGTTGCTGAACGATGCGAAACAACGGGCCAGTGAATTAGCTACCGTAAATAATATTACCCAGGCACTCGCCTCACAGATAAATCTTGAGGAACTGATAGACCTGGTGGGTGATGAAATCCGCCAGCTTTTTAAAGCCAATATTGTTTACCTCGCTTTACTGGATAAAGAATCAAACATCATCAGTTTTCCTTACCAGTATGGAGATACTATGGAACCCATGAAGCTCGGTGAAGGACTAACTTCTAAAATCATTTTAAATGGCGAACCACTTCTAATAAACAAAGATGTACAGGAATTAAGGGTACAAATGGGAGTTAAAATGATTGGCATTCCTTCTGCCTCTTACCTGGGCGTTCCCATTTCGGTTGGTGAAGAAGTGATCGGCGTACTGAGTGTGCAAAGTACCGAGCAGGAAAACCGATTTAACGAAGATGATCTTCGCCTGCTGCAAACCATTGCCACCTCTGTGGGAGTAGCCTTAAGAAAAGCTAAACTCTTTGAAGAAATTCACATGGCAAAAATGGATGCCGAAGAAGCTAAAAAAACTGCCGAGAAAGCCAACGAAGCCAAGAGTGCTTTTCTTTCAACTGTCAGTCATGAATTAAGAACTCCTTTAACTTCTGTATTGGGTTTTGCCAAGATCATCAAAAAAAGACTGGATGAAAAAATATTCCCGATCACAGACAGGTCAGATCCAAAAACTGAAAAAACAATTAAGCAGATAGAAGAAAATTTATCCGTAGTGGTTTCAGAAGGACAGCGGCTGACGCACCTGATCAATGATGTACTAGACCTGGCAAAAATAGAAGCCGGTAAAATGGAATGGAATAATGAGCCGGTTTCAATTCCGGAAATTGCAGAAAGAGCCATTGCTGCCACCACTTCTTTATTTGAAACCAATAACCTGAAACTTGTAAAAGATATTAAAACGGATATTCCGGATATTACCGGGGACAAAGACAAGTTGATCCAGGTAATGGTGAACCTCATTTCCAATGCGGTAAAATTTTCTTTGAAAGGAAAAGTAACCTGTGCCGTGTACCAGGAAAAAGAAGAAATCATTATCAGCATTGCCGATACAGGAATCGGAATAGCACCGGAAGATCATGCTGCAGTATTTGAACAGTTCAAACAGGTAGGCGATACCCTGACAGATAAACCAAAAGGTACCGGATTGGGTTTACCTATTTGTAAAGAAATAGTAGAACATCATGGCGGCCGCATCTGGCTGGACAGTGAATTAGGCAAGGGCAGTACTTTCTATGTAGCCATACCTATTACAAAATCTAATTCAGAAAATGTGTCCAGGCCTATCCACCTGGAAGACCTGGTAAAACAATTGAAAGAGCAGGTAGCCCATTCACAATTGAATATTATCGGGAAAGCATCTCATATACTGGTAGTGGATGATGATGATTCTATTCGCTCATTACTTCACCAGGAATTGGGCGAAGCGGGATATGAAATTGTAGAAGCCAGCAATGGAAAAGAAGCCCTTGAATGTGTAAGAAAACGAAGGCCCGACCTGATCATCCTGGACATCATGATGCCTGAAATGAACGGATTTGATGTAGCTGCTGTATTGAAAAATGATCCGAATACAATGGATATTCCCATCATCGTATTATCCATTGTACAGGATAAAACAAGAGGCTTCCGTATCGGTGTAGACAGGTATTTGACCAAACCGATAGATACCGGACTGCTTTTTAATGAAATCGGAAGTTTACTGGAACAGGGAAAATCAAAAAAGAAAGTGATGATCGTGGACGAAGATGGAACCACTGTGACTACGCTGACCGATGTATTAAAAGCAAAAGGTTACACCGTTATGGAATCAAACGGAAAAGAACTTATGGAAAAAGCAGTGGCTAATCAACCGGATATTATCATCATGAACTCAATACTTACAGATAAGCAGGATGTGGTAAAATCATTACGATTTGAAAAAGGGATGGAGAATGTTTTATTCCTCGTTTATCAATAACTTCTTTTTTGAATTCAATTTTCTAAAAGATTTAAATAAATAAAATGGACAAGAAAATTTTAATAGTAGATGACGAAGCACATATCCGGATGCTGATCGGGCAAACCCTGGAAGAACTGGAAGATGATGGTGTGGAATTTTTAACCGCAGATAACGGCCAGACTGCTCTGGAATTAATTCAGTCGGAAAAGCCCAATGTGGTTTTTTTAGATGTGATGATGCCGAAAATGAATGGTATGGAAGTGTGCAGGAAAGTGAAACTGGAACTCGGGATGAAAGATGTTTTCATCATTATACTTACCGCCAAAGGGCAAGAACTGGATAAACAAAAAGGCCAGGAAGTAGGAGCCGATGTATATATGACAAAACCATTTGACCCCGAGGCTTTACTAAATAAAGCGAAAGAAGTGCTGGGAATAGAATAAGAAAGAAATAATTTTTAAAAATTTACAGCGAAAAACATTTCGTACTCTGAAACATTATGGCCAAAGTAAGTTTAAAAAATATCATCGGGAAAAATAAAGAGTTACATACTGTACTGCTTGAATTGATCAGCAAACTGAATGCGGAAATATGGATTGAGGATGATAACGGAAAAATATTATTGGGAAATCCACTACCGGAAATTAAATCATCATTTCCTGTCATCCTGGAAGAAGATTTACTGGGTTGGGTAAAAGGAGATGAAACCGGAAGCAGCATTGCTCATTTACTTACGCAATTAGTGCTTAAAGAAGAAGAGAAAAAAAAGCTGGGTAGCGAAGTATTGAATATGTACCAGGAGATCAATGTCATTTTTAATTTCTCTGAAAAATTAGCCGAAACTATCGAACCTGATGTGATTGCACAACTGACGCTGGAACAGGCCACCCATTCAGTTTCTTCCCATTCAGGTGTCATTGTACTCTGGGATGAACAGGAGAAAAAACTAATTATACCAGCCACCACCGGTGAACAGTTGTTTGACGATGAAAACCTGCGAAATAATGCCGGGCTGCTGCTAAAAATTGGTCTCAGCGGGCAATCTGAAATAATGAATGATCTGCAACTGCTCAAAGAAAAAGGAATTATAAAAGAAGATGTGCATTCGCTGATGTATGCCGCCATGAAAGTAAAGCGAAGGATCATGGGCGCCATTATCCTTTCGGGTAAAGATGCTGATCAGTTTTCTGCTGCCAATTTAAAATTACTGGTAACGCTGGCCCTGCAATCTTCGGCTGCCATTGAAAGCGCCTTGCTGTACGAAAAAAATATCCGGGAAGCAAGAGAGAGAGAAGAAGCCATTTTAAAGATCCATGAAGTGACTAAAAAATTCGTCCCCCATGAATTTATCCGTTCACTTGGGAAAGAAAAACTGACAGATGTAAAACTTGGTGACCAGGCAGAAAAAATTGTCACTGTACTTTTTACTGATATCCGTGATTTTACCACTCATTCAGAAAAAATGACACCGGAAGAAAATTTCCGTTTTGTTTCTTCTTTCAATGCCCGGCTCGGCCCTATCATCAGGTCGAACAATGGATTTATCAACCAATACCTGGGCGATTCGATCATGGCCATTTTCCCGGAAGATCCGGAAGATGCTTTGCAGGCAGCCATTCAGATGCAAAAAGCCGTTCAGGAATTAAACAGGGAACGAATAGCCGGCGGGTTACCCGAAATCAGGGCAGGAATTGGCATGCATACCGGTTCTCTCATCATGGGAATCACCGGAGATGAAGACCGGTTGGATGCAGCAACGATTTCAGATACGGTCAACTCCGCTGCCCGGATCGAGAGTCTTACCAAATATTATAAATCGCCGTTGTTGTTAAGTAATGATACCCTACTGCATTTAAAAGAAGAAAATCAATTTCATTTCCGGAATCTCGGCAGTGTGCGGTTAAAAGGTAAGCACAAACTGCTTACCATTATTGAATGTATTGATGGATACAACCAGGCAGACCTTGAGAAAAAAATAAAAACTCTTTCTCCCTTTAAAGAAGCCATGAATTGCTATCACGAACAGCAATTTGAAAATGCTATACTTATTTTTCAGTCAATTCTGACAATAGACAACAGCGACCAGACCGTAAAGTTTTTTTTGGAAAACGCCAGTAAATACTACCAGGAAGGAGTTCCTGAAAACTGGACCGGTGCTGAAGAAATGGCAAGCAAATAACGGTGCTTTTTTTAATGTTATTATTTGAAATTTATTCTGCCGCTGTTTAAGATGGAATCGTGGCCAGTATCAGGATTGTTGCCTTGAGGATATGAGATACACGGAAACTACTGGCAACAAACTTTGATTTATCCTCCAAAATAAATCAATGAAAATGGAGAGCTGTTTCCAGTTTCAATACATCCACTACTTTATCATAAAACGCCATGGCTCTTTCCGGTGTGCTGCCAATACACACAATGCCTATTTTTCCATATTGTGACAAAGCCCCGATCAGGTGAAACATGACTCCTTCCTGCATGGTTCCGTCGTAATGGAGTTCATGTAACATAGCAATATCTACCAGGTCGTGGGGAGTGAGCCCGTGAAACTGTTCACTTCGCAGATTATCAGAAGAAAAATAATACCTCGTTTGTCCGTTTGCTGTAAAATAAAGTCCTTTTTCTTCGTCATATTTTCCATCGGTTAAAAACTGAAGCATCAGGTATGGATGGGTTGTACCTCCTTTTCGTAAATTTATTTCCAGAGGAAAATGAATCCATCCATCTTTTTCTTTTACTGAAATAAAATCTACTGCAAATTTTCCAAGAACTCCTTTTTCTCTTAGCAGTGCGCCAATCTTCCTTCCCATATTACCCAGTTCAACTGCATATTCATAACTTGCCGGGAAATGTGCGCCTAAAAATACCTGGTCACTTTCACCACCCAGTTCCTGTTCATGAGTAGAATTGATTTCGCAATATCCATCCGGGTTGATCCGGCATTGTACAGATGGTGATCTTTTTTCTTCTCCTTCCACAAATTCTTCCACGATACCACCCATTGATCTGAATTTTAAAAAAAAATTTTCAAGATCAAGATCGGTGGCTACAGGCTTCAGGTTTGTTTTTATCTGATTAAAAATATTTTCTTTAAGCTGATCATTTACTTTAGTAATTTGGTAATCGAACACGGCATTCCCATCTCCTGAGAAACCATCATTTAATTTTACCACTGCTTTTTTAAGCAGGGGTTTTTGTTCTTTAAGTTTTACCAGTGCCTCTGCAATTTCGTTTTCGGAATGCAGGTCTTCAAACCCCGCCGGAACGTTAAGACCGCAGGCCCTGAATATTTTCCGGCTGTTGGATTTATTACCATAAACCAGCAGGTCCGGATCACATCCGAAAATCGGCAAATCCAGTTTTACCGCCAGTGTTCTTTCTTTTTCTGTTACATTAAAACAGGCAATATGAGCCAGGGATTTATCCGGAATTACTTTTTTAATTCGTTCTATCAGCCGGGGTCTTTCCAGTATTTTTTCTGTCAGCGATTTTAAAGATGAATCGTAACAATTAAAAATATGAAGCCGTGAGTTTGCATGATGCCCGGTAATACCGGGTAACAGGTGCAGGTAATAATCAATTATCACCGGGTCAATGGGCATACTGGTAATATAGACTACGTGGGTGCGGGGCATGCGTAACAAAAGCAACAGGCAAAGCAACCTTTCTTCATAATGTGTAAATCCTTTTATTTTGGAAAGAATCTCCTGGTCCATAGTGAGGGAAGGAACAATCACTATTGTTTTCTCAGCCAGTTTATCCGCATATGCTTTATCAAACTGTTCAGCAAAAGAGTATTGAATTTTTTTAAAAAGTTGTTTTTCTTCTTCAGAACCCGGCTGGGGAAATAAGAGCTCATTCAGACTCTCCTGCTGCTTACTCTTTGTATTTTTTCTAGCCATGGCAAATCACTTATACTGTTTACAAAACAATGTCATCCCCAGGTTAAGTTGATACTAAATTTTTATTCAACTTTTATATCACTATGCTTCCTGCCCCATCCATAAAGCCCCGCCAATACTGTTTCGGCTGGCGCCGGTTACGGAAGATAAAAAATTATATTCTTCTCTCCATCTTAAAACACCCATAAATGCCACACAGGCTGCTTTATTTTTCTTGCTCAGTGAATCAACCTGTAATTGCAGTTTCGATGCAGCAGAAATAAACAAATCACCACTACCGCCCAGCGCCTTATCCATAGCAGGTAAATCAGTAACTACAGGAAGAATCGTTTCGGCTGCTATAGCTGCACCATTTATCATTTTTTCGTCAGCATCCCTTTGAATTGAAATTAAAGCCACTTTAAATTGCAAACCATTTTCGTCAATAAATTGATTGATCAATGTGCCATTCACTGTATTTCCGGAAGGGAAAGTAGCTGTTGCAGTTATTTCAAAAGTCCATGTTCCTGCATTTTCCAAAAATGCAGAAAAGACTACGATGGACTCCTCTTGATTTTCCCAAATACCGATTGCATGATAAACCATGACTAATTTAAGATTTTAGGAAGTAAATTTTTTAGTTTTGCCAAAAGTAAGGTATTCGTTAGTTCAGGTTTCGTATATTCTCCCTTCAAATAAAAATCAGCAGTATGGTTATTAATCTTAGCGAACAACATTCTCTTGTCAGCAACTGGATAAGTGAATTAAGAGATATAAATATTCAGCAGGATCGTTTGCGGTTTCGTAAAAACCTGGAACGTATTGCGGAAGCAATTGCTTATGAGATCAGCAAAGTGCTTCCTTTTAAAGAAATTGAAACGGAAACACCACTGGGTATTGCTAAAAGTAAAGTGCTTAAAGAACAACCCGTATTAACCACTATTTTACGGGCAGGCTTATCCATGCATAATGGTTTATTAAATTTTTTTGACAAAGCAGACAATGGATTTATTGCAGCTTACCGGAAACATCATAAAGACGGCACCTTTGAAATAAGCCTGGAGTATATGTCCTGCCCGGATATCCATGACCGGGTACTCATCATTTCTGATCCCATGCTGGCCACCGGTGCCTCCCTGGTGAAAGCCATTCATTTTTTAAAGAACGAAGGCACGCCAAAGGAAATTCATATTGTAACCGCCATTGCCTGCACTATAGGAATTGAATATGTAAAAAGAGAAGAGCCTTCAGTAACGATCTGGTGCGGGGATGTTGATGATGAGCTGACCGCCAAAAGTTATATAGTACCCGGCCTGGGTGATGCCGGTGACCTGGCCTTTGGAATGAAAAATCAAAACTAAAGCAGCTAATATCCGGTTTCTCTTCTCTTAATAATATTGTACATTTACTGTTCTGTTTTTTTTAATGAAAAAAATTAAAATCACCCTTTTCATTCTGTTGGGCTTAGTAAGCAGATCAATGTCGCAGGATCCTAATTTTTCGCAATTCTTTGCTTCCCCGCTTACACTTAATCCAGCATCTACCGGAAAATTCGATGGTATTTTCCGGGTGGCAGGCAATTATCGTAATCAATGGCCTACCATTAACAATGCCTATACTACTAAAACGGTTTCAGCAGATTTTCATATTTTAAATAATCAATTGGCAGATATTGACAGGTGGGGAATAGGGTTACTCGCTTTAAATGATCAAAATGGGAATGGCGCCATTAAAACAAACCAGTTCTCTCTTTCAACCGCTTTTCACAAAGGCCTTGATGAAAATGCTTATCATCAGATAGGGGTGGGTTTCCAGGGATCTTATACCAATAAGCGATTAGACATCAGCAATCTTGATTTTGAAGATGAACTGACTGCTTCAGGATTTACTGGTGTTACTAATGAAATTTTTCCACAAAACGGTTTAAATGTAAAATACTTTGAACTAAATGCAGGTATCCTGTACAATGGCAGTACAAATGGTTACAATAATTTTTATGCCGGTGCTTCTATATATCATATCAACCGGCCTGAAGAAAATTTCCAGGGTGGCCAGTTTTATCTTAATACCAGAACCACTTTACAGGCTGGTGGCCGTTTACCGTTTGGACAATTTGATGCTTTGCATTTCAGTGCCAATTACAGTTTCCAGGCCAATGCAAATAATATGATGATTGGTGGTGCTTTTGCAAAAAATCTGAATTATGATGAAGCAAACCCGGTAAATGTGTACCTGGGAACCTGGGCCAGGTTTAATAATGTGGCCGATGCTATTATTCCTTACATGGGTATTGAGTTTGGCGATATACTATTGGGAGCTTCTTATGATCTGAATATTTCCGGTTTACAACCCGCATCAAATCTCCGGGGCGGAATAGAAATTTCACTTATTTATATAAAGAAGCCTGTGGACAGGGATATGAAAAAATTGAACTGTCCTAAGTTTTAAAGTTGCTCTACAATTAAAATTCTGGAGTGGTTGCGGGATTTTTGTTTTTTAATTTACACCGACATTATTTCTTTTTCTTTAGATCCCAGGTGTTTTTCCACTGCTGCAATAAACTTATCGGTAGTAGCCTGAATAGCTGCTTCTGCATCTTTTGCAGCATCTTCACTCAAACCGTTTTTCTGTAATTTTTTTATATGCTCAATTGCATCTCTCCGGATGCTTCGGATAGAAATACGGCAAAGTTCTCCTTCCCCATGACATTTTTTTACCAGTTCTTTTCTTCTGTCTTCAGTGAGCGGTGGTAAAAAAAGCCGGATGATATTACCATCATTTTGTGGATTGATGCCAATATTAGCAGCAATGATTGCCTTTTCAATTGGCTGTAGCATATTTTTCTCCCAGGGTTGTATGGATATTGTTCTTGCGTCCATCACGCTGACATTTGAAACCTGGTCAAGCGGCAGCAAAGATCCATAATAATCTACTGTAATCCCATTGACCATTTGGGGATTTGCTTTGCCCGCCCTGATCTTGACTAACTCTGTTTCCAGGTGTTCAATTGCTTTTTTCATGCTCCCTTCAGCATTTTGCTGAATAGGTTTTAATTCTTCCGGATTCATAATTCTCTTTTTTGCAGATAGCAAAACTAACAAAACAGCCTCATTTAACTGTAAAAGCTATTATAAATTTAAGGGGGTGGAGAATTAATTTTTAGATTGAATTTTCTCCGTAAATGCAGCAAGGGATTCTTTGGTGATTTTGGGAATAGGACGTTGGTCCTGAATTTTTTTATGATGTACTATTTCCCCTTTTTTATAATAATACTGGAAAATAAAAAATAAAATAACGACATAGACCAATGAACCAAAAGACAGATAGAAATTCCAATAGTTATTCAAAAAAAACCAGGCTACCGGGAATGAAAGCATAGTTGTAAAAGCAAGTATGAATACAATCTGTTTTTCCTTTAATCCAAGATAAGCCAGGTGATGAGTAATATGATCCTTGCCGCCAACAAAAGGAGATCCACCCCTGAGCAATCTTCTTATGGTTACAGTAGTGGTATCTATAATGGGTATTACAAAAAACAAGGCTGGCAGCACAAATGGTTTTACCTGTAAAATACCCTGGTTGCCGGCATTAAACTGCCATAAAAAAAGGATACTGGTTGAAGCCAGAAATACGCCCAGAAACTGACTTCCGGTATCACCCATATAAATTTTTGAAGGATTCCAGTTAAATCTTAAAAATCCAACTAATGCTCCTAATACACCCACCAGGATCAGCATATAAAAATCAGAAGCAATATGCCCGGTATAAAACAAGGTTAATATAATACCGCAGATTATTAACCCTGAAATCGTGGCGGTTACACCATCCATATTGTCGAGCATATTAATAGAGTTCATTAACCCGACAACCCAAACCAGCGTAAAAAAAATATTCAAAACTTCAAAATTTGAAATGTCGGTTTTAATACCACAAACTACCAGGATAATGCCGCAAACCAATTGCATTAATAGTTTTATCAGTGGGTTTGTATTGAATGCATCATCATACAGGCCGGCCAGGAAGCCGATACTGCAGGCAGAAATTATTCCAATAATCTGGAGGGTTGGCAACTGCACATTTCCCCTGTTAATAAGGCCAAACACACCCCAGGATAAAAGAAAAACAATAAAAAAAGAGATGCCGCCAATGGCTGGTTTTATATGCGAAGACCACCTGACCTGTTTAAATGTAAAAAGCTCCCGGTTGCCAAGATTAAATGAAAACTTTAATAGCAGGTAATTGATTGCAAGTGATAAGGCTACAGCAACAAAAAAATAAAGAAAAAACAAAAAAAACATAGAACAGTATTAGGTTGAAGGTTTATGGTTTTCCTTTTAGATACTGATCCTGGGATCAAAAATAAACTTATTCTTCAAAGATTCTACAACAAACGCTGATTTTATTTTTTTTTGATATAACGCTATTTATAAATTCAAATACAATAATCCTGAAGGTTATTTACCCTGCTTGAATTTTGTATTTAAAAAGATTGCACTTTTGTAAAATTATAATGCTGTTTGAATAAAATAGTTCTCATTCGTTTAACTGTAAGTAAAATTTCTTTATGACTGATTTAAAAAGTACGGCCACACAAATAAGAAGAGATATTTTAAGAATGGTACATGGAGTAAATAGCGGACATCCAGGCGGATCGCTGGGTTGCGCAGAATATTTTACTGCCCTTTATTTCAAGGCCATGAACCACCGGAGTGATTTTACGATGGATGGTAAAAACGAAGATATTTTTATACTTTCCAATGGTCATATTTCCCCGGTTTATTACAGCACACTTGCCCGTGCAGGTTATTTTGATTTAAAAGAACTGGGTACGTTCAGAAAAATTAATTCCCGGCTGCAGGGTCATCCTGCCACGCATGAACATTTACCGGGCATTCGTATTGCTTCCGGGTCCCTTGGGCAAGGCATGAGTGTGGCTATTGGTGCAGCACTAACAAAAAGATTAAATAATGAAAAAAGTATTGTCTATTCCTTACATGGAGACGGAGAATTAAATGAAGGCCAGGTATGGGAAGCTATTATGTTTGCCGCTCACCATAAAGTGGACAACCTGATCTCCACTATTGACTTTAATGGTCAGCAGATAGACGGACCTACAGCTAAAGTAATGGGACTCGGAAATATCCGGGAAAAATTTGATGCTTTTGGCTGGACAACCCTGGCAATGGATGGCAATGACATGGATGAAGTAGTGAGTACACTTGAAAAAGCAAAATCACTTACAGGAAATGGAAAACCTGTTGCTATTATTATGAAAACCATCATGAGCAAGGGGGTAGATTTTATGGAGAACGATCATAACTGGCATGGAGTAGCGCCCAATGATGAACAACTAGCAAAAGCATTGGCACAATTACCAGAAACATTAGGGGATTATTAGAGTCCTGACTTTAAAGAAAACTATTCACTTCTTAAAGAGAACTCCTGTTCTGCCGCTTTCCTGGCTGGTATCCAGGAAGCCAGTATAGCAATAATTAAAACAGTGACTGCCACCATACCAAAATCCGGTAACCGAAGCTTTACAGGAAAATAATCAATGAGGAAGGAGCCCCCCTGAAGAGGTATCAGCTTAAAATTTATTTGTAACCAGGCAAAGATCAGCGCCAGGATCATGCCTGCACCGCCACCGATAATCCCTATCAGCAATCCTTCAGTTAAAAATATTTTCTGAATAAAATTTTTATTCCCGCCCAGTGCATTCAGCACACTGATATCCTTTTGTTTTTCAATGACCAGCATCGTCAACGAACTGACGATGGTAAAAGAAAAAATGATCATGATGAGTACCAGCACGGCATAGATCACCCATTTCTCTGCCTGCATAATAGAGTACAGTCCCTGGTTTTGTTCATACCTTGTTTGTACCATGTAATGACTACCGAGTAAATCATTCAGCTTGTTTTTTACCTCTTGGGTAATATTTTCATCTGTTAATTTTATTTCCACAGCACTGTATTCATGTAGCTGCAAGCCCAGCATGTTTTTTACAAATTCAAGGTTGGTAATAGCAAAGTTGTTATCAAAATCCTGCTGAATAACAAAAACACCCGAAGTGTTTACAAAATCAGCACTCACATTTCTGGATGGATCAAACAATTCAGATTCACTTTTCTTTGGCAAATAAACTTTTATTGGAAATATATTCTGTTCGGCCCGGAGCTGTAAAGCATCTTCTACCCCGGCGCCCAATACAATGAAAGGATTTTCAAAGTTGCCGGTTCCAAATTCTCCCCTCACCATATTGTCTGCCACACCGGATACCTGATGATAATTTTCATCCACTCCTTTAATAGTAACTGCCCGTTGAAAATTAAATTCATCATTGTTGTTGTCTGTACCGGCATGTTGCAATATTCCTTTTTCTTCTGCTACCAGAGAATAATTTTTTATCCCGCTTATCCCTTTTAATTTTTCCAGTTGTTCCCCTGTAAGTGTGAGTACTTTCCCTTTGTCAGGAAATATTTTAATGTCTGCATAAAATGAAGAGTAAAGCGATTTGACCAATCCTTCAAATCCATTAAATACACTTAGTACCAGGATCAATGCAGTGGTTCCGAAGGTCATTGCTATAATGCTGATCCATGCTATGATGTTGATGGCATTGGTACTTTTTTTGGCTTTGAAGTATCGCCAGGCAAAAAGGAAGTTCAAATGGTTTAAGGGTTTAAAGTTTTTGAAAATTGCAGATTAAAAAGTTATTTTTTGCTCCCGATTCACAATTCATAGATTGTTATTCTTATTCTCTTCAATCTTCTTAAACAGTTCTTCCATTCTGAATACATGATCCAGTGTGTCGTCCCGGAAAAATTTTAACAGCGGCATATTTTTCAGCTGATGGCGGATCTTTGCCGTTAATTCTTTTTTTATTTCGTGATGGTGGTCTTCAATCTTTTTAAGTGCCGCCGGTACGTCATTTACCTGGAAAAAACTCAGGTAAATTCTTGCTTCCAGCAGATCCGGCGTCACTTTTACAGAGGAAATAGAAATCATTCCCCCATCCAGCATGGCCAAACCAAGTTTTTGAAAAATTGTATTCAATTCTGCATTTAAGAGGCCCGCTATCTGTTTCTGTCTTTTTCCTTCTTCCATTGTTTATATTATTATTTATTGCCGGCCTTCGTTAAAGCTTCGGCAGACACTGTAAAATTAGTTACTTTGCGGCTTTCCCCAGAAGCTATTTACATGAAACAATACGCAAGGATCTTTCTGTATTTAAAAGTCTATAAAGGAAAAATATTTCTTTATTTCCTGTTCACCCTGCTGAGCATCATTTTTTCCATTGTTTCCATCGGGATGCTGATGCCTTTTTTACAACTGATCTTTACGGGAGACCAGGTCACCGCCATTTCCAGAAGCAGTAACCTTGTCATTCAATGGGTAAATGATTTTTTATATACTGCTGTAAAAACAAATGGAAAAGCAGCTACTCTCGGTTTCATCTGCCTGCTCATGATCTGTTTTATTATTCTCAAAAATCTTTTTTTATACCTCTCCTATTATGTCCTGAACCCTTTAAAAAACAAGATCATCAACCAGCTTCGGGAAGATCTTTATGATAAAGTGCTCCGGTTACCGATTGGATTTTTTAATGAAAAAAGAAAAGGTGACCTGATGAGCCGAATGACCAACGATGTATCGGAAGTGGAAAGTTCAGTAGTAGGTACGCTGGAAGGATGGATCAAAGACCCGATGACAATTATTGTGACCCTGGCTGTTCTTTTCCTGATCAGTGTACAACTCACTTTATTTATCCTGATTCTTATTCCGGTACTGGGCCTGGTTATTGGCCGTGTTACCAAATCTTTAAAAAAACATTCGAAGGAAGTAGCCAATAAATACGGGGAGACTCTTTCCACACTCGATGAAACCCTGGGTGGATTAAGAGTAATTAAAGCTTTCAATATTGAAAAAATATTAAGAACAAAATTTTTTAACAGCAACCGGGAATTATTGCATTCCAAAAACAAGATCAGTTACCGCAGAGACATGGCCTCACCGCTGTCGGAAGTAATGGGTGTTATGCTTTTTACTGCAGTGCTTTATTACGGGGGGCGGCTGGTACTCAATAATGAATTGCTGGAGGCTTCCGCCTTTCTTGGTTTTTTAGGAATTTTTTATAACATCATCAATCCCGCCAAAGCCTTATCCACTTCTTTCAGCAATATGCGGAAAGGAGCGGCGGCTATTAACCGGATAGAAGAAATTTTGAAAACCCCGGTAACCGTAGATGATAATCCGCAAGGCAAACTGTTAACTGCTTTTTCTGATAAAATTGAATTCAGGAATGTTCGTTTTGCCTATGAAGATAATATTATTCTGCATGACATTAACCTGACCGTTAAAAAAGGAATGACTGTGGCCCTGGTAGGTTCTTCCGGATCCGGAAAGTCCACATTGGCCGACCTGGTTCCCCGGTTTCATGATGTAACCGACGGTGATGTTTTAATAGATGGAATAAATATTAAAGACTATTCGCTTCATTCCGTACGCAGCCAGATGAGTATTGTAACACAGGAGCCAATTTTATTCAACGATACTATCGCAAATAATATTGCTTTGGGATATCCTTCTGCAACTGATGCACAGATAAGAGAAGCAGCAAAAATTGCCAATGCCCATGAATTTATAATAAAAAAAGCAGGAGGTTATAATAGCAATATTGGCGACAGGGGCAGTAAACTCAGTGGTGGAGAAAGACAACGAATAACCATTGCAAGAGCCGTATTAAAAAATCCGCCGATTCTGATCCTGGACGAAGCTACTTCTTCTCTTGATACAGAAAGCGAAAGAATGGTACAGGACGCTATAAACAACATGATGCAAAACAGAACCAGTATTGTCATTGCACACAGGCTATCTACAATCCGCCATGCAGATGAGATTATTGTTTTGCAAAAAGGAAAAATAGTAGAACGGGGAACACATCTTGAATTGCTTTTTCAAAATGGTTTTTATAAAAAACTGGTGGAGATGCAGGAAGTGAAGTAATTATTATTAAGTTCATGAACGCTACCTACATCATAAATCACAAAGAGGAAAGGGAGTTTCTTCTTACCAGATTCCCTAACCCCATTATTAAAAAAATACTATTAAGGAATAGTTTTCCACGAAGCAAAACAATAACCCTTCCCTTACAGAAAATGCTTTTGAATTTTTCTTAAGAATTTTATCTTTAAATACTTATCCCGGGGCCAAAAATGAATTTGAAAGTGAAATCCATGACGCAAGCTTTTAAGAAAAGCAATAAAAAGCTTCAACTATTCTTTGTAAATTTGAATAATGCAGAAAGTTTTTTCTATAAGATCATTAAAAGAAAAGAATAACGATTTTCTTTACTGGCAAACCAAACCTGAAAAAGAAAGGTTAGCGGCTATTGAGATGCTGCGACAACAATATTTTAAACTTAAATACACCGATGTTCAACCAGGATTTCAAAGAGTTTGTACTGTTGTTAAACAAAAATGAGGTGCAATATTTGATTGTCGATGGCTATGCTGTCGGCATACACGGCCATCCCCGCTATACCGGAGATCTGGATATATGGCTGCTGCCTGAAAAAGAAAATGCAAAAAAAATTTTACAAACTATTCGGGAATTTGGTTTTTCTTCTTTAAATATTACTGAAGCTGATATATTGAAAGAGCAATCTGTAATACAATTGGGCTATCCCCCACTTCGTATTGATTTATTAACTTCCATTGATGGTGTTAATTTCAAGGATTGTTATCCCAATCGTAAAATCGTTTCTATCGACGGAATTACAGTAAATTTTATTGGATTTAATGATCTTTTAAAAAACAAAAAAGCCAGCGGCCGTCACCAGGATCTTGGTGATATAGATAATTTGCAATAAACAAATGAGTACTGTTCCTGTAGCCAACTGCTGATTATGTATCTAAAAAATGGCAGATTCCAGGTTGTGAGATAAAACCGCCTGTCAATTTTTATTATTACAGCTCCCAATTCTCTCCTAACCTTCGTAATTTCCCATTTCATTAAAGAATCAACTTATGAAGAAGTTATTCCTGCTTGCCATCTTTACCGGAATCTGTTTTACCGTTATCCTTGCCCAGAAAAAACAGATCAACTATGACCAGGCTTTTAATATGAAACCCGTAAATATCACTAAACAACTTCCGCAAATAATCAAATGGCTGGATGACGATCATTATGTAGAATCGAGAAGAGAAACGGATGGAAAAATGAAGACTTATTCAGTAGAAGTGAAAACCGGGAAAGCAGTTCCGTTTGAAGATAAAAAAGAACCTGCTAAACAAAAGAAAGATTTCGCTTCCCTGATAAAAGATGCAAAGAATGTAACCTGGAGCCCCGATGATCAATGGGTGGCTTATACAAAAGAAAATAATCTTTACATACGCAATGCAGAAACTGAAAAAGATATTCAGCTTACCACTGATGGTACTGAAATGATCAAAAACGGATACGCTTCCTGGGTTTATTTTGAAGAAATACTGGGACGGGGCAGTCGCTACCGTGCTTTCTGGTGGAGCCCTGATAGTAAAAAAATCTGCTACATGAGATTTGATGATACACAGGTACCCACCTTTCCCATTTATGTGATCAAAGATCAGCATGGCTATCTCGAAAACGAACATTATCCAAAAGCCGGAGATAAAAACCCGGAAGTAAAAGTGGGAGTAGTTGATATTGAATCAAAAAAAACTGTCTGGTCTGATTTCAATGAAAAAGATGATCAGTATTTTGGAACGCCTGTCTGGACGCCAACAGGACAACTCTGGGTGCAATGGATGAACCGGGGCCAGGACAACCTGAAAATTTATAATATTGATTTGAACAACGGTGCAAAAACAGAAGTATATGATGAAAAACAAACTACCTGGGTAGATCTTGACCAGGGAAACCGGATAGAGTTTTTACCGTCAAAAACCGGGTTTATTATAAAAAGTGATAAGAGTGGCTGGGCACATTTTTATCTGCATGATATGAATGGAAAATTCATTTGCCAGCTTACTAATGGAGATTTTACTGTTGGAACTATTTTTAAGATAGATGAAAAAGCAAAGTTGATCTACTTCAATGCTCGGAAAGAAAACTCGGCGAGATGGGATCTTTATTCTGTTACTTTTGACGGAAAGAAAATAACCCGCCATTCATTTGGTGAATATTCTTTTGCAGGCATGAATATTTCTCCCAATGCAAAATATTTTATTACTTCCTATTCCAACATCTCCACTCCAACAGTAATGGCGTTGATAGATATGAAAGGAAAAGTGATCAGGGAAATGGGTAATGTAAAAGGAGAAGAATTTGCTAACTATGAATTGCCAAAGAAAGAATTATACAGGGTAAAATCTGCTGATGGATTATTTGATCTGCCTGTAACTATTGTTTACCCTGTCAATTTTGATCCCAATATAAAATACCCGGTACTGGCCAGTATTTATGGTGGGCCCAATGCCGGCAGGATTATGGACACCTGGAACAGCAGTACACAGGAGATCTGGTGGGCCCAGGAAGGTTTGATACAAGTGGTGTTTGACAATCGCAGCAGCGGGCATTTTGGGAAAAAAGGAATGAATTTTATTCACCGGCAGATGGGCAAATATGAAATTGAAGATTATATGCAATGTGGCAAATGGCTCCGCGAAAAAAAATTTGTGGATGCAAACAGAATGGGCATTACCGGGGGAAGTTTCGGTGGTTATATTTCCTGCATGGCGTTGACTTATGGTGCTGATGTTTTTACACATGGAGTAGCTAATGCATCAGTTACAGACTGGCAGTTTTATGATACACATTATACCGAACGCTACATGGATACACCACAAGAAAATCCGGAAGGTTATAAAGCTACTTCGGTTATGACTTATGCTGATAAATTAAAAGGTAAACTCAGAATTGTGCATGGTACATCCGATGATAATGTACACATGCAAAACAGTATGATGCTGATCAATAAACTACAGGATCTGAAAAAACATTTTGAATTTATGCTTTATCCAGGCGAACGTCACGGTATTGGAGCAAACAACAGGGCCAAAGGAGAACACAACAGAACAGAAGCGTATAATTTTTATTACCAGTATTTATTACAGAAACCCATGCCGGAAGATTTTTGGAAACCATCCATACAGCAGGCAAGACCGTTTTAAAAATTTAAAATAGAAGGGTGGTTTATTATTCCCGTTAAGATTAATGAATACTTTAATTAATCAGGATTCCCTGATTAACTCTTCAAGACTTCCCTGGAAATAACGATCTTCTGTATCTCACTTGTCCCCTCGCCTATCGTACAAAGTTTAGCATCACGATAGAATTTTTCCACCGGAAAATCTTTGGTATAACCATACCCGCCAAAAATCTGTACAGCATCCGTGGCTACTTTCACTGCTACTTCGCTGGCATAATATTTTGCCATTGCTCCGGCTTTAGTAACATTCTCATCTTTGTTTTTCAGATCACATGCTTTCAGTGTCAGCAGTTCAGCAGCTGTAATTTCTGTTACCATATCTGCCAGTTTAAAAGAAATTCCCTGGAAATCAGATATAGGCTGATCGAACTGATGTCTTTCTTTTGAATATTGTAATGCCGCTTCATAAGCGCCTTTGGCAATTCCAATAGAAAGTGACGCGATAGAAATTCTGCCTCCGTCCAGCACTTTTAAAGACTGCCTGAAACCTGCTCCTTCTTCTCCTATACGGTTTTCATCAGGAACAAAGCAATTATCAAAAATCATTTCAGCTGTTTCACTTGCACGCATGCCCAGTTTATTTTCTTTTTTACCTGCACTGAAACCTTTCGTTCCTCTCTCTACTACAAAAGCTGTTGCATTATTTCTTGTCCGTGGTTCACCTGTTCTGCAAATAACCACCGCTATATCCCCACTCTTTCCATGAGTGATCCAGCTTTTTGTTCCATTTATTTTCCAGCCATTTCCATCTTTCTCAGCGGTACATTTCATATTACCAGCATCACTGCCGGTATTGGGTTCTGTCAATCCCCAGGCGCCAATCCATTCTGCAGTTGCCAGTTTAGGTAAATATTTTTTTTTCTGTTCTTCATTGCCAAAAGTCATGATATGACCTATACAAAGTGAGTTGTGAGCAGCAACACTTAGCCCTATAGAACCACAGACTTTAGCCACTTCTTCAATGATAGATTTATATTCAAAATAACCTAGGCCGGCGCCACCGTATTTTTCAGGCACCAACACACCCATCAATCCCAGTTTGCCCATTTCTTTAAATACAGATAAAGGGAACTCCTGGCCTTCATCCCATTTCATTACATAGGGTTTGATATGTTGCTGCGCAAAATCTCTGGCTGTCTGTGCCACCTGACCGGTTAGTTCGCTGATCTGAAAATTCATTTAAGCTATATATCTTTTAAATTTAAACCAAGCTGCAAAGTAAAGTAGTTTTTTGCAAACGCTAACACCTGTTAGTGTAAAAACTTTATAAATTTTTCTTACGGAAATTTCAACCTCAATCCATCATAAGCGAGGTGGATACCATTGGGAAGTTCCGCTTCTATTTGCTTATGTTTTCCTAATTGATGTGAAATGTGAGTAAAATATCCGAATGGAACTTTTAATTCCTGTACCAGTTTTACAGCTTCATCAAGTGTGAAATGAGAAATATGATGTTTTTTACGTAAAGCATTTAATACTAAAGCCTCGCTTCCTTTAATTAATTCCTTTTCTGAATCCTCTATCCTGCTGGCATCAGTGATATAAGTAAATTTTCCAAAACGAAAACCAAGTACGGGCATTTTGTAATGCCAGACCAGTACCGGAATAACCGGAATATCACCAATATAAAATGGTTCATTGGTGATCGTATTCAGATTCAATTCAGGTACACCCGGATATTTTTTGTCAGAAAAAGCATATCCAAACTCTCTCTTAATAGCTTCTTCAGTAAGAGAATTGGCATAAACCTGCATGATGGGCTGGTAAAAAAAATTGAAAGCTCTTACATCATCCAACCCGGCAATATGATCTTTATGCGGATGTGTAAAAAGAATAGCATCTACTTTTTTTATTTTTTCACGCAGCATCTGAAAGCGAAAATCCGGTGTGGTATCAATCACAATCGTGGTAGTAGCAGAGGCTACTATAATACTTGGCCGCAAACGCTTATCCTTTGTATCAGTAGAAAGGCATACATCACAATCACAGGCAATCATGGGAACCCCGCTGCTGGTTCCGGTTCCTAAAAAAGTAATATTGATCGGGGGGCAATCCACATTCAAAAATAAGAAAGGAGAAAGGATTAATCAGGAGATGGAATGGATAACACCCGTAAGTTCCCGGATTTTTTATTCTTTACTGCCTTCTGTTTCTAATTTGGAAATTATATCCAGGTAAATTTTTTTAGATGCAGGGCTGAGTACTTCAACAGGGATATCCAATTGAGGAATCAGGTCAATAACCGTGTTGATCCTGCCTTCAGTTTGTAAAAATTTATTCAATACCACCACTTTCCTTTCTTCCAGTACACAATAGCCACTTTGAAAAGTACCCCTTTCATAACGGAGTAAATAACCGGCTTCTTCCACTATCGCTTCTAATTTATCGAGTGATGTTTGCGTGTATTTCATATTGAATAGTCATTAACGAATGAGGGGCAAAAATAAGTTTGTTCTATGAAGTAAATATTTCATCTCTTTTATAGTTTTCCACAAGCAAATATTTATTAACTTTCCCCGTTCAGTAATCATCTACTTGTTCATCATTTTTATTACCGGCACAATCATCTCTTCGAGGCTTACACCTCCATGCTGAAAAGTGTTTCTATAATAATTTGCATAGTAATTATAATTAGTGGGGTAACACAGAAATCCATCTCCCTTTGCAAAGATGAACGAAGAATTGATGGTTGGCACAGGTAATCCAGCGTCCCGGGGATCACGGAATGCCAGTACTTCTTTAGGCTCATAATTCAGATTACGGCCATGTTTGTACCGGAGATTGGCGGTTGTTTGTTTATCACCTATAACTTTATAAGCAGTTTTTACTTTTACACTGCCATGATCGGTGGCCAGTACCATCCTGATGTTTTTCTCTGCTATTTTTTTCAGGGCCTGGTGAAGCGGACTGTGTTCAAACCAGCTTTTGGTAATGCTGCGATAACTGATTTCATCACTGGCCAGTTCTTTCAGCACTTCCATCTCTGTCCGGGCATGACTGAGCATATCTACAAAATTGTAAACAATAACATTCAAATCATTATTCAGCATATTGTGAATATTATTGACAAGATCTAGTCCTGCCTGGTTATTCACCACTTTGGTATAGGAAATTTTCAAATCAGATTTACCCAGTCTTTTTAAATGTGATCTCAAAAATTCTTCTTCCATTAAATTTTTACCGCCCTGCTCATCATCATTTTTCCATTGTGCAGGAAAATTTTTTTCAATATCAACCGGCAACATTCCGGTAAAGATTGCGTTGCGGGCATATTGGGTGGCTGTAGGCAGAATGCTGTAAAAACTATCTTCCTCCAGGATCCGGAAACTTTCTGTAAAAATCGGCTGAATGGCTTTCCACTGATCAAACCGGAGATTATCAATCAGAATAAAAAATAAAGGTGTTCCTTTTTCAAGATGCGGCAATACTTTAAACTGCATCAGTGAATGAGACATCACAGGGCCTTCATTACTTTTTGGTTTTACCCAGGAAGAATAATTGCGTGAAATAAATTTAAAAAATTCAGTATTGGCTTCACTCTTTTGTGTCTGCAACACTTCCTGCATTTCCGGGCTATTGCTTTTTTCCATTTCCAGTTCCCAGTACACCAGTTTTTTATAAATATCCATCCACTCATTATGATCGGGGCTGCTGTTGAGCGCCATAAAAAGAGTCCGGAACTGCTGCTGGTAACTCGTTGTTGTTTTTTCTGCAACCAGCCGCCGGTTATCCAGAATTTTTTTCAGGCTTAACAGCACCTGGTTGGGGTTTACCGGCTTTATTAAATAATCACTGATCTGCGAGCCAATGGCATCATCCATTAAATTTTCCGTTTCATTTTTTGTTATAAGTACAATGGGGATCTGTTGGCTAACCTCTTTGATCTTTGCCAGTGTTTCCAGGCCCGTAATACCCGGCATTGATTCATCCAGCAACACCACATCCACAGCATTTTCTTTTACATAATCAATGGCATCAAACCCATTGGTGAGTGTATGCACTTCGTAGCCTTTCCCTTCTAAAAAAAGTTTTTGTGACTGCAGGCTTTCTATTTCATCATCTACCCAAAGTATTTTTGCCAGGCTCATTCAATTTCAGATTTAAAATTGCAGAATTTAGATCTTTATTTCAGTTATCATACTACTATTTAACTTCCCTTTTGACGCTCCGAAGCAGCTTTTTCAGAAATCTCTTCAGTTTCTGGAGCCAAAGGGATCCCTTTGAGATAATCCTGTTTAACTATCAGGTTTCTTTGTTAACACCTTTCCTCTTTAGGAGGCTGGGTGGAGTTGTCAAATTTAGCTTTTTAACTCCAGCTATTGTAGTTTTGCCGGCTGCCTGATAAAAGTCTTTAACATAAACACAACAGATAACCTTAAATGTCATCGATAAGAAAAATATTCAATGATCCTGTTTATGGTTTCATAACAGTAGATATTCAACTCCTCCTCGATATCATTGCTCATCCTTATTACCAGCGATTAAGGCGTATTTATCAAATGGCGTTTGCACACCTGGTTTACCCGGGAGCTGTTCATTCAAGGCTACATCATTCACTCGGTGCTTATCATTTAATGTGTAATGCCATCAATGAATTAAAAAGCAAAGGCGTGGACATTTCTGCAAAAGAAGAATTGGGAGTAAAAATTGCCATCCTTCTTCATGATATAGGTCATGGTCCTTATTCGCATACCCTGGAAAACGAACTAATCAAAGATGTACATCATGAAACAATTTCCCTGTTGATCATGAAAAAACTTAACAGGGAGTTCAACGGGCAACTCGATACCGCTATTGAAATTTTTACCAATCAATATCCTAAAAAATTTCTTTACCAACTTATCTCCGGCCAGTTGGATATGGACCGGATGGATTACCTGACCAGGGATAGTTTTTTTACCGGTGTTTCGGAAGGAGTGATCGGATATGACAGGATTTTAAAAATGCTTACCGTACATGAAGGCGAATTAATGATTGAGGAAAAAGGAATTTATTCTATTGAAAAATTCCTGGTGTCAAGAAGATTGATGTATTGGCAGGTGTACCTGCATAAAACGGTTTTAGGTGCAGAAATGATGCTGGTAAAAATAATCAGGCGGGTAAATAAACTTATCAAAGAAAGGATTGATGTAAAAGCGGCCACAGACTCTTTTAATTATTTCCTGCAGGACACGTCCTTTAAGCATATAATGGAGAAGGACCTGGATGTGTTTTGTAATCTTGATGATGCCGATATAATAAGCAGCATTAAAAACTGGACCACACATCCCGATAAAATCCTATCACTTCTTTGCAGGGGGCTGGTGGATCGTAATCTTTTTAAAGTAAAATTACAAGCCGGGCCTTTTGACCAGTCTTTTATTAACGAAAAGAAGAAAGAAGCATCAGAAAAGTTGGGGATCAGTAAAGCAGAAACTGATTATTTTGTATTTACCGGAGAGGTTATTAATACCACTTATAATCCCCTGGATGAAAGAATTAATATTTTATTTAAAGACGGATCGGTGAAAGATATTTCAAAAGTGGACAATGCACTTATTCACCAGCACCTGTCCAGCCCGGTTAAAAAACATTACATTTGCTACTTAAAATAGCTATTAGCTTTCAGCCATTAGCCTTTAACAATTGAGGGGCTTACCGCTTACTGCTAAAAGCTAAAAGCTAAACTTCATGCAATTCTCTGCTGCACAAATAGCAATGCTTATTAATGGAAAAGTAGATGGAGATGCTACTGTTTCTGTTCAATCCTTTGGAAAAATTGAAGAGGCAAAAGATGGCCAGCTTTCTTTTTTTGCCAATCCCAAATATGAAGATTTCTTATACAGGACTTCCGCATCTGTAATTATAATAAATGAAACCTACCAGTTAAAGCAACCCATTAATGCCACACTGATCCGGGTGCCTGATGCATATTCTGCCTTTGCCGTTTTATTAGATAAATACCAGCAACTGGCCACGCAGCAATTAACCGGAGTACAACAGCCATGCTATATTGCCGGATCAGCCCAATATGGTAACCATGTTTTTATTGGTGCTTTTGCTTACCTGGGAGAAAATGTAAAAGTTGGAGATAATTCAAAAATTTTTCCACACGTTTATCTTGGAAATAATGTAACAGTTGGTCAAAACTCAATCATTCATTCCGGCGTAAAAATTTACACAGATTGTGTTGTTGGAAACAATGTGATTATACATGCAGGAACCATCATTGGCAGCGATGGTTTTGGTTTTGCTCCGCAATTGGATCACAGTTTAAAAAAAGTACCCCAGATTGGGAATGTAATCATTGAAGATCATGTGGAAATAGGAGCAAATACAACCATTGACAGGGCCACTATTGGTTCTACCATTATTAAATCTGGGGCCAAGCTTGACAACCTGATACAAATTGCCCACAATGTAGAAGTAGGTCACGCTACAGTTATAGCAGCACAGGCAGGTGTCAGTGGCAGTGTTAAAATCGGGAATGGCGTTATGATTGGTGGACAAGCGGGAATTGCAGGACACCTTCAAATTTCTGATGGATCAAAAATTAATGCCCAGGCCGGGTTAGGAAAATCATTAAAAAAACCAAACATGGCAGTTACGGGTTCTCCTGCTTATGATTATAACCAGGCCATTCGTAGCCAGGCTACTGCCCGCAACCTCCCGGAAATGGAAAAAAGAATAAAAGAACTGGAAGACCTGGTTAAACAACTATTAGCAGAGAAAGTTTCATAAGGCAATTGCCACAATCAGCTTTGATTCTTTAGTGAATTGTATCTTTGCTCCCGTGATTTCTTTTATAGAAAATAAGGTAAATATTATTGAAAATATGACTGTTCAATTTAACCCGGACAAACAACATACGCTTGCATCAACAGCCAGCATTTCGGGTACCGGGCTGCATACCGGTGTATTGGTTGACATGAAATTAAAACCTGCAAATCCTGGATTTGGAATTCAATTTCAACGGGTGGATCTTGTCGAACAACCCATTATCAAAGCAGATTGTGACCTGGTAACGGATACCAGTCGTGGTACCACACTGGAATTTAATGGCGCTAAAGTAAGTACAGTAGAACATTTATTAGCAGCCTTGGTAGGTATGCGGATTGATAATTGCCTGATTGAAATAAACGGACCGGAGATTCCCATCATGGATGGTAGCTCAGAACCCTTTGTAACCCTGATTGAAAAAACAGGAATAGCTGAACAGGATGCCGCAAAGATCTGGTACAGCATAGATGAAAATATTTACCATGCTGATGAAAAGAAAAGAGTAGAGATGGTGGCCATGCCTGCTTTAGATTATTCCGTCACTACCCTGATTGATTTTAATTCTCCTGTATTGGGTACCCAGCATGCCGGTTTAAAGAAAATTGCAAATTTTAAAAATGAAATTGCCCCCTGTCGTACCTTTTGTTTTTTACATGAACTGGAAATGCTCCTGGACAATAACCTGATCAAAGGAGGCGATATTAACAATGCTATAGTAATTGTAGATAAGCCGGTTGATAAAATTGAAATGAACCGGCTCAAAAAAATTTTTAAGAAAGAAGAAATAGAAGTGAGGAGTGAAGGTTATCTCAATAATATTGAACTTCGTTTTCCCAATGAACCGGCGCGGCACAAATTATTGGATGTAATAGGTGATCTTGCCCTGATCGGTTATCCTATCAAAGCAAAAATCATTGCAAACAGGCCGGGCCATAGCACCAATGTGGAATTTGCCAGAAAAATAAAACAGTATATAAAAAAGAATAAATACACCAGGAATGTTCCTATGTATGATCCTAATATTCCCCCGATTTATGACCAAACCTATATAGAAAAAAAATTACCTCATCGGTTTCCGTTTTTACTGGTTGACAAAATCATTGAATTAAGCGATCACCATATTGTTGGTATTAAAAATGTCACCTTCAATGAATGGTTTTTCCAGGGTCATTTTCCGGGAAATCCTATCATGCCCGGTGTTTTACAGATTGAAGCCCTGGCGCAGTGTGGCGGTATATTAGCCATGAATCAAAGCCAGGATGGAGTGTATGACACTTATTTCTTAAAAATAGATAACTGCAAATTCAAACAAATGGTAAAACCCGGAGATACCATGATCCTGAAAATGGAACTTTCTGCACCTATCCGACGGGGTATTTGTGAAATGAAGGGTACCGTTTATGTTGGAAATAAAGTATGCGCAGAGGGTGATCTGGTGGCCCAGATCGTTAAACGAGGCTGAAAAACCCCTTTATTGTTAACCGGTTTTTTAAACTCTTTTTCATTTCTCAACTATCATTTTAGTATTCAAAAAATGGCTTGATTATCTCCGTTAATAAGGCCTTAAAACCGTACATTTGCAGGTATTTAATTATCCCCCGAAGGGATACCCTTCGGCTCAATTTTTAAAGAGAGGAATTACCCGAATTATGAGTGAAGAATCAACAGAAAAATCAATGCCTGTAACGAATGGTTATGGGGCGGATAGTATCCAGGTGTTAGAAGGTTTGGAAGCGGTTCGTAAACGACCGGCCATGTATATTGGTGATATCAGTGAAAAAGGTTTGCACCATCTCGTGTACGAAGTTGTTGACAATTCTATTGATGAAGCCCTGGCGGGTTATTGCAAAAATATTACAGTAACTATTCATAAAGATAACTCCGTATCGGTAGAGGACGATGGCCGTGGTATTCCAACGGATATTCATATAAAAGAAAAAAGAAGTGCCCTTGAAGTAGTTATGACCGTGCTGCATGCCGGAGGAAAATTTGATAAGAACTCCTATAAAGTTTCTGGTGGTTTACACGGCGTAGGCGTAAGCTGCGTAAATGCATTGAGTAAAAAACTACACGTGCAGGTTAGCAGGGATGGAAAATTATTTGAACAGGAATATAAAATCGGGGTGCCTCAATATCCTGTTCGTGAATCAGGAGTAAGTGAAAAAACCGGAACCAGCGTTCAGTTCTGGCCCGATGACAGCATCTTCCTGGTTACTGTATTTAAAAAAGAAATCCTGGAAGGTCGTCTTCGAGAACTTTCCTTTCTGAATAAAGGGGTCAGTATTACCTTAAAGGATCTGCGGGATTCTGAAGATGATAATGGTACTTATTCAAAAACATTTTATAGCCAGGGAGGGATTGTTGAATTTGTAGAAATGCTGGATAAGAATGCAGGCCGAACCCCATTGATACCAAAAGTAATTTTTGTAGAAGGTCTTGATGAAGCTACTAATGTAGCTGTGGAAGTGGCCATGATTTACAATGATTCTTA
Organism: Chitinophagaceae bacterium; assembly: GCA_035292525.1. GTDB lineage: Bacteria > Bacteroidota > Bacteroidia > Chitinophagales > Chitinophagaceae > VBAS01. The sequence continues at coordinate 9,053 of DATDPZ010000208.1, read as the reverse complement.
CAACGAACATATTTATTCCTACGTAAATAATATCAATACCATTGAAGGTGGCACCCATGTATCCGGATTCCGGCGTGCTATTACAAGAGTTTTTAAAAGCTATGGAGATAAACAAGGGTTATTCGAAAAAGCCAAAGTGGAAATTGAAGGTGATGATTTCCGCGAAGGGCTCAGTTCAATTATCTCTGTAAAAGTTCCTGAGCCACAATTTGAAGGGCAAACAAAAACAAAGCTGGGAAACAGCGATGTAATGGGAGTAGTAGATTCTACCGTTTCAAGAGTAATTGAAGCTTACCTGGAAGAAAATCCAAGAGAAGCAAAAAACATTATAAATAAAGTAATCCTTGCTGCACAGGCCAGGGCCGCTGCCAGAAAAGCCCGGGAACTTGTACAAAGAAAATCAGTATTAAGTGGGGGTGGTCTTCCCGGAAAACTGGCAGATTGTTCCGAAAGAAATGCCGAAAAATGTGAACTCTACCTGGTAGAGGGTGATAGTGCCGGTGGAACCGCCAAACAGGGAAGAGACAGAAGTTTCCAGGCTATTCTTCCATTAAGAGGTAAAATCCTTAATGTAGAAAAAGCCATGGAACATAAAATTTATGAGAATGAAGAAATCAGGAATATGTACACTGCCTTGGGTGTAACCGTAGGAACCCCGGAGGATCTTAAAGAACTGAATATATCCAAACTCAGGTATCATAAACTCATCATCATGACCGATGCCGATGTAGATGGCAGCCATATTGCTACATTGATACTGACATTTATCTATCGCTATATGAAGGAATTGGTGGAACAGGGTTATGTATTTATTGCCCAGCCCCCGCTTTACCTGGTAAAAAAAGGAAAGGAACAGGCTTATGCATGGACAGAGGACCAACGAAAGGCTTTAGTAGAAAAAATTGGAGGGGGAAAAGAGGATAGCGTCAATGTGCAACGATACAAAGGCTTGGGTGAAATGAATGCACAGCAACTTTGGGACACTACTATGAACCCAGAAACCCGAACACTTAAGCAGGTGACTATTGAAAGTGCTGCAGAAGCTGACCGGGTTTTCAGTATGCTGATGGGGGACGAAGTGGCCCCAAGAAGGGAGTTTATTGAAAGTCATGCGAAATATGCCAGGATTGATGTATAATTTATAACTGACTGGTTATAATAAATTTAGCCTCTTATTTTAGGAGCTTTTTCTATGCCTGTTTTGAAAAAATGAGTTCAAACCCACTAAAATGCCTAATTTCATGCATTCCTAACAACAAAAACCTAAACCAATGAGTGATGTAAAACTTACGGCCTACAACGTAAAAACTAAAGAAAAAGGAGTACCGGTTCTGGATGCAGTAGTTACTAAAACTGCAAAAGGAGCTTATATGGTACAAGGACATGACGGAAAAGGAAACAAGCTAACAACCCTGGTGAATGGCGAAAAAGCGATGGCCGCAATTGCAGCAGGAATTGCAAAACAAGGATGGTAATTTTTTAGTTACAACTTATTTAAAGGGGGTTTTTAAAAATCCCCTTTTTCATTTTAATGTTTTATCAGTTTCAGGCTTTGTGTCTTGTCTCCGCCAATTGTATTTAAAAGATAAATCCCACTGGCATATTTGGGAGATCGCAGATCAATAACTGTTTTTTGCAGAAATCCATTCCCTGTCAGATTTATCAGGTGAACCTGTTTTCCGGAAGCATCATGAAGCTGAGCCCTGATGTTTTCACCATTACCCAGCTGATATACAAAATTGAATATCCCTTTTGATGGATTGGGATAAACCTGCCATTTAACATCGTTGTTGAAAGTAACCGGCTTTACACGGGTGTATTCAAAAGAATTGTCAAGATCAACAATCTTTAATCTGTAATACCGAACTCCTGATTTTTCAGGCTCTGTATCTGTAAATTCATAATTTCTGTCAGCACTTGTATTTCCCGGGCTTAGCACTTCACCTATTTTTTCAAATTGCTGTTGTTGATAATTTCCTGTTCCTTTTGCTACTTCAATCTCATAGCGGTTTACATTTTGTTCCGCGGAAATTTTCCATTCCAGCAGTACATCTTTTTCATTTTTTTTCTTTGCATTGAAATCAATGATCTTAACTGGCAATGGAGTTTTCTTATTAAGGCCTCCGTTATTTAACCAGAATTCAGAAAAATCTTTCACTTTGAATTCAATGTAATACCCCTTATCAAACGGTACTTTTTTATTCCAGGCCGCAGAAAGAAAACTATAAGATCCTGATGTATTGTCTGCCAGGCTTCCATTTTCAAATTCGTCATCAGCATCACTGTATTTAGTTACCCCCAGTTCTGTTACCATCGCCGGCTTATAACAACTGCCGCATCTTGTAGCAAAGATCAAACTGTCTGTTTCAGCATCAAGGAAATAAAACCTGATTATTACTGAATCTGTTAATGAAGTTGTTGTTGGTTTGATCGTTATATTCCGGTCATGATAATATTGTAATCCATCATTTCGTATACCTGAGTTATTGATAAATGACTGCAAATTTGTACTGCCTATTGACTGATTATTTGGTTGAATGGAAGCAACCAGTTTACCAGAAACATGTTCTATAAAATCTACCCAGGAAGTACCTCCGGTTATATTTTGATTAACCGGGTTTGCAATCGTCATCCCATCGTAAATCTCTCTGGTTTTTTCATAAATATGAATATCATCAATAGCAATTCCTTCAAAATTGACAAATGGATCAGAATTGACAACAACCCTTAACCTCAACCTGCTTACCCCGGTTGGTAAAGAAGTGGTCACTACATGCCACCTTGTATAATTTTCAACACTCCACAGCTGAGTGTTTTCATATTTTTTATTATACCAGTTGGTACCAGCTGAAACAGTTCCTAACCTGCTCCATGTTTTACCGTCTTCAGAATATTCAACATAAACTCCATCACAAAATGTATTTCCGCAATTTTCCAGATCCAGGGCAACCATAAAGCTTAATGCAGGATTGGTCATTCCGCTAAGATCATAGCAGGGTGAATAGAGATAAGAAATTTCATTGTCATTATAATTTCCAATCATTCTGGTCTTCCATGCATTTACACCGCTGGCCGCTTTATTTATTTTTACCGAGCCGGGTGTTCCAAATTCCCAGGAACTGTTTTTGCCGCCGCTATACCAGTTACCGGATCCGTTCTCAAAATTTTCAAGGTGTGGAAAAGTATTAATTACCGGTGTATTGACTACAAAAACAGTAGCCGTATCATTTTCATTAAAATTATCTGAAGGATATAATACAGTTACAAAAACACTATGATTTCCTGTTGCCCCAAGGTTGGCAACTGCCGTAAATGTATATTGGTAACTACTGTATGCTGCCAAACCAGTAGAAGGAAGAATTATTGTTTCATTGGTAATAGTTATTCCATTGACCTTTAACCTTACCGGAATATTATTTATTGAAGAGGGGGAAGCATTACGAATTGTAATTTTTACCGGTACAGTTGAGTTCAACCCGCAACTATTTACAATTGGCGTATCAATACTGACCAGTTGGATATCATCAATGGCTTCGTACAAACGGATATCATCAAAATTGTGACCTTGAAACCCAAAATCATCAACGACTCTTACAACACCAAATTGTCCCCATCGAACCTGGAAACTGCTGCTGAAATCCTGGCCTGCTGCTGATAATAACCTGGAAATTTCCAGACTGGATGTTCTTTTAAAAATGCCAGGTATATTCTTATTGGAAGAAAGTGAATATGCCTCTACCCAGGGTTCCTGATCATTTCCCCTGATCCAAACCCTGTTACTTGCATTGGAAACACTATCACCATGGGATTTAAATTGAAAATCTAAACGAATATCGTTAAGGACAGCATTTTTCCCGGCAAGATTGAATGTGCCATGGATAAAATTTGAATTCCCGGTAGCTCCATTCCATCCATCCAGATCAAGTATTAAAGATTTAGTGCCTGAAAATGCCATTCCGCTTCTTAAAAATGTGCTTACTCTTCCAAGCGACATGGTATTGAAAAAATCATAACGATCAATCCCATCCAGGCCGAATCTTTTTTTATAATAAATCCTTGCTGTTGCCGATTCAAGATTATCATTAAAAGGAAGTGTCAGCACATTGTTTGCAAGTTGCCGGATAGTATCAACAATGAAATTATTATTACTTACAGCATCAGGGCCTGATGTATTTTCAACTTCCACTCTCAAAATATAATTCCCTGCAGTTGAAAAATTATAGGGTAATGAAAAAAGATGAGTGTAAGTAGTACCTGGATTAACAGTGGTTGTTATCAAATCTTCCACAATCAGCACTCCTCCGATAAAATACCGCATTTTGAAATTACTGACACTGGCATCATCCAGATTCTTAATCCTTGCAGAAACAGTAGTGCTTGTACTTAACGCAGTGGATGTGGCTATTCTGCCATAAACAGGTGCAATGATTGAATCCATTTTTAAATCATTGTCTGAAATGGCACCGGTACAGTCTCCATCATTTGGAACTCTTTTTATAGCTACCGATCTCCTTCCCCGTACTCCATTAATCCTCGGACAAACGGCTACCCAGTATTCAGTATTGTTTGAAAGACCACTCAGCATATAAGAAGTGGATGTGGTCAATCCTATAGAAACCATTTCTGTTCCCTGCAATTGAAAAATTTCATAATCAGTAGCCTCCGGAATCGCCGGCCATCCAAATGAAAAGTAGCCTTCGCACTGTACAGATGTCAAAGACAAAACAGGAATCCCGATGATAGTAAAAGAAGAACTGCTGCTACTGAACCCTGTGCTGTTTTTGGAAACCCTGACCATCGCCTCATGAGTAACCACTGAAGGAATTAACCAAGAAAGTTTCCTGCTGCTTGCTGCCACAGCAGCATCGATGGTTGTCCAGCTTGAGCCATTATTAATGGAATATTCAACAGTAAACGTATTTGCGGGATCGCCGTATGATTCCCATTGTATGTCGATTGTTTGTCCGGGATTCAGGCCTTCGTTTCCAATTGGATAAACTATTTTAGTTTCTACCGGAATGATATCATACACCAGAAAATATTCCTGCGGGCCTGATGGAACTGAAAATCCTTTAATGGTAACCGTATGAATTCCACTTGCAGGATTAGCGATTACAATTTGTTCAATATTGTTAATGTGATCTGCACCGGTTGTTGCAGTGCTGTTGACATTTGATGGTAACGTGTCAAGTTTAAAGGGAAATCGTGTGGATGAAGCCGGAGTAGTCAATTCCAGGTCCAGATCGTTAACCAGTGTTTGAGATGCAAAAACTGCTGCAGCCGGATCATTCCAGTATAACATCACTTTTAGAATGGCTGTACCGGAGGGAACGGAAATGGAATGAACAGAACTCCCTCCATTATTTATAGTAGAAGAAAAATACCTGTTTTTGTTCAGCATATCCACTGATCGCAAAAGATTCATTCTGCCAAAGCCAGTTGAAAAATCCGGACCTGTATTACCAATATCTGCAGTTCCATTACTGATGAGTGCTTTCATTAATGCATTTTTTGGATCTGCACCGGCATTCAACTGACGGTAGCGCTGATAAAGCAATGCCAAACCACCAGCCACTGCAGGAGCCGACATGCTTGTTCCGTTTGAAGTACTGTAACTATCATCCGGAATAGTAGAAACCGTGGTCACCCCATCTATTGTCAATTCGGGTTTTATCCTGCCATCTTTCACCGGACCCCTGGCAGAAAATGATGCAACCGTTCCGTCTCTTTGAACAGCTCCAATTGTTAAAATATTTTTTGCCGACTGGTACCCACTGATAACTGTTCTGAAACCTGCCGGATAAGGAGCACAGGTTTTTGTGCCATCATTCCCGGAAGCAAAAACATGCTGAAGATTAGGAAGACTGAAAGATTGAAGATCCATGATCCGGCTCTGTAAATCATAAAAGCCCATATAAAAACAATCGCTCAACACATCACCATAAGAATTATTAGTAACCACCATGTTGTGGTCTGCAACATAATTCGCTGCATTTTTAATTATCCCTCCGAAATACTGAGTGATCATTCTTGATTTCGGCGCATAGCCAGTAACAATTTCATTAACTATACCGGCGCCTCCGACAGTTCCATGCACATGGGTGCCATGATATGCATATCCTGCAGGACCAAAATTTATTAAGCGGCCGGTAAAATCAACATGGTATTGAGGATCAGAATTATCTCCGACACCTATTGTAACTCCTTCTCCTTTTAAATTAAACCCCCCAACAGCGGAAGCTGATTGTAAAATATTTCCCCTTGAATTATTTTTTGATTCATAGTTCAGTAACTGATCTCCATGTGGCGCTGCTTCTACATATTCTATAAAAGGAAAGGCGGCCAGCTCAGTCATTTTTTGAATTCCAATCTGAAGCCCGATGACATGATACTCTTTATAGTCAGTGCTGGTGATACGGATATTATTATCCAGCAATAATTTTCTGATTTCTTCAAAAGAAATTGTTTTTGGAAAGCTCACACGGACATCAATCAAACCGGGGGTTTTTGTACCCCAGGAAGGAAAAATACCTTTTGCCATAGCCGGATGCATTTTTTGCTCCGGTGTTAATTCAAAGATGGCCCTGGCGCCGGCTTTTTGCAAAAACTCAAAATCTAATTCCTTATTGAAACTAATATGATAGGCATTGCCGGTAACATATTCCATCAGCTCCATACCGGCTGCAGCAAGTTCCATCTTTTGTTGTGCTGTTGGAAGCTGGTCAAATTGTAAAATGGCAAAAGACTTACCATTTACCTTTTGTAAACGTTTACTGATATTACTTACTGTTTCCTGTGTGATATTTTTTTGTGGAATAAAATTTCCGCTTCTCAGCCTTAATGCAAACAAAGAATCTTTCTGTGAAAAAGAAGAAAAGGATATTAAAAGAAATCCGGAAAGGATAAGTATCGGACGGTTTTTCATGGTCAGATTTAGTTCACTAAAATAAATTAATTTCTCCAGATAAAATAGTAGTGAAAACCCGGGGTTAAAGAGCAGCTCCACGAATCAACCAGTTATCTTTTCCCTTTTATTGCAAAACGTATGCAGGGTTTCCAGGAACCGATGCATTTCTTCCATTTCTTTTACCTGGTCCACAATCAACACAAATAATTTTCCGGTTTGCTTCAACCGGGCTTTGTTTGTCATCGTTTGTATATATAAAAGGATTTGCTGAAACGTGTTTGATTCAAAATACTTCGAGTCATTTTTATTTATAAAATAGCAACGCAGGGTATCACCTTTCAAACTCATTTTTTCAAAACCCAGCTCCACCGCCAGCTTTCTGCAACGAATGGTGATAAAAAGATCAGCCACCTGCCGGGGCAAAGCGCCAAAACGGTCCAGCATTTCTTCCTGCATTTGTTGCAATTCAGTTTCTGATTCACAGTTATCCAGCCGTTGATAAAGTGATAATCTTTCGGTGATGCTCTCTACGTATTCGTCAGGAATCAATATTTCAAGATCAGTGTCAATAGTGCAATCCTGTACAAAGTCATCCTGTTTTGAAATTTCTTCTTTAAACAAATCTTTGAAGTCACTTCTTTTTAATTCACGAACGGCTTCATCCAATATTTTTTGATACATCTCAAATCCGATTTCTGCCATGAAACCGCTTTGTTCGCCTCCCAGTAAATTTCCTGCCCCGCGGATATCGAGATCTCTCATGGCAATTTGAAATCCGCTTCCAAGTTCACTGTGTTGTTCTAAAATCTGTAATCGCTTTCTTGAATCATCCGGCAAAGTACTCAGTGGCGGAGAAAGTAAATAGCAAAAAGCTTTTTTGTTACTCCGGCCTACCCGGCCTCTCAATTGATGCAGGTCACTTAATCCAAAATGATGTGCATTGTTTACAATAATTGTATTCACGTTCGGAATATCTACACCACTTTCAACAATATTGGTACAAACCAGTACATCATATTTTTTATTTATAAAATCCAGGATGTGCTCTTCTAATTCATGTCCCTGCATTTGTCCATGAGCCATTCCAATACTCAGATCCGGGCATAAGCCACTGATGATCTCAGCCATTTCAGCTAATCCCTGGATTCGGTTGAAAATAAAAAATACCTGGCCACCTCTTTCTGTTTCAAAATAAATTGCTTCGCGGATCACATCTTCGTTAAAAACCTGCACTTCGGTTTGAATGGGCTGCCTGTTGGATGGTGCTGTGTTAATAATGCTCAGATCTCTTGCCCCCATCAGTGAAAAATGAAGTGTTCTTGGAATGGGTGTGGCTGTTAACGTAAGGCAGTCAACCGTAGTTTTCAATGTTTTTATTTTTTCCTTATGCCCTACGCCAAATTTTTGTTCTTCATCTATGACCAGCAAACCAAGATCTTTATATTTTACATCTTTACCTAACAGGGCATGAGTGCCGATGATGATATCAATCTTTCCATCCTCCAGTTTTTTCAGAGTTTCTTTTTTCTGTTTTGCAGATTTAAACCGGTTGATATAATCTACAGTTACCGGGAAATCCTTTAAACGATCTCCAAAAGTTTTAAAATGCTGAAAGGCTAAAATGGTGGTGGGTACCAGCACAGCTGCCTGCTTTCCGTCTACACAGGATTTAAACGCAGCCCGGATAGCAATTTCTGTTTTTCCAAAACCCACATCACCACACACCAGCCTGTCCATGGGCGAAGCAGACTCCATGTCTTTTTTTACTTCTGCTGCTGCTTTGCCCTGGTCTTCTGTATCCTCGTAAATAAAAGAAGCTTCCAGCTCCGTATGCAAATAATTATCGGGTGAATGCTGAAATCCCCGTTGTGCTTTTCTTTGAGCATAAAGTTTTATCAGGTCAAATGCAATTTCCTTAACCTTAGCTTTGGTTTTATCTTTAAGCTTATTCCAGACATCGCTTCCCAGTTTATTTATTTTTGGAACCGTACCATCTTTACCAGTGTACTTTGCAATTTTGTGAAGAGAGTTGATATTGACATAAAGAATATCATTGTCTCTGTAAAATAAGCGAACGGCTTCCTGGCTCCGGCCATTCACTTCCATTTTTTGTAAACCGCTGAATACACCAACACCATGATCAATA